>DATHBT010000019.1:0-30887 GCA_035295985.1 Pyrinomonadaceae bacterium
CCCCTCGGTGACGCGGAAGTCCTTGAAGATCGAGAAGTCGAGGTTGTTGATGCCCGGCAGTTGCAGGGTGTTGCGCGCCGAGTTGGCGAGCGCGCCGAGGCCGGCCTGGATGTACTCGGCGTTTGGGTTGTCGGCCACGTAGCCGACGATGCGCTGCGCGGCGGGCGTGGCGCACGTGCCGTCGGGGTCGAAGGACGTGCAGGTGCGCAGCAGCGGCGTGACCGTGCTGCCGGTGTTGCGCGCGCCGCTCGCGTTGCGGATCGTGCGGTCGGGCGCGGCGTCGAAGTTCAGGTTCGAGTCGATGCCGGAGAGCACCGTCGCCTTCTGGCCGGACTCGGCCGAATAGGTTCCGGCGAGGCTCCAGCCGCCGAGCACGGAGCGGACGAAGCCGCTCTCGTGGTTACGCAGGAACGGCACGTCGTAGAGGAACCCGAGGACGAACCGGTGGCGGCGGTCGAGCGCCGAGTCGGCGCGCTCGGGCCGCAGGTTCTGGAAGTCCTGCACGCGGCGCGGGCTGAGCACGGTCGAGAAGACCTCGGCCGTCGTGTCGTCGATCAGGTGGCTCCACGTGTAGGCCGCCGTCATCTGGAAGCCCTCGGAGAAGCGGCGCTGCAAATTCGCCGACGCCCCGTGGTAGGTCGAGTTGCCGTTCGAGAGGAAGCCGACGACGAAGTTGCCGTTGAAGCCCGCGTTCTCGTAGGCCGGGACGAGCGGCGACTCGTTGAGCAGGTCGTTGAGCGTCAGCGGGAGCGCGTTGATCTGAGCCTGCGTCGGGGCCGCGAGGAACGTCGGCAGGTGGCTCGACTGGTTGACGGGCGCGCGCGAGTTCAGGCGGTTCTGCGTCAGCAGGTGGACGCCGCGCGTGCCGAGGTAGCGCAGCTCCAGCGAGTAGTCCCTGAGGAACTGCCGCTGGAAGCTGAGCGTCCACGTCAGCGAGTAGGGCACCTCCTGATCGGGGATGAAGGCGGAGGTGGCGGCGCGCGCCTCGGCCGGATCGGTGATCGGCACGGGCGTGCCGCTCAGGCCGCCCTGCGCGAGGAAGTTCGTGGTGCGCAGGGCCGGGTTCAGGTCGAGCGTCTGGTTGGCCTGCGGCGGGAGCGCGAGGATGTAGAGGTTGTCGAAGATGTAGTCGTAGGCCATCGAGAAGCCGGCGCGGATCGAACTCTTGTTGCCGGAGCCGAAGACGCTGCCGAGCAGCCCGGAGTCGAAGTTCGGCGCGTAGGCGAGGCCGACGCGCGGGCCGAAGTTCTTCATCTGCTCCTTCGGCTCGCGGAACTCCAACAGGCCCGGCACGGACGAGATGGCGTTGAGCGCCTGTAGCTTCGCGCCCTTCGGCACCTCCTGGTAGGAGTAGCTGAGGCCGAGGTTAAAGGTCAGGTTCGGCCGGAAGCGCCAGTCGTCCTGCGCGTAGGCGAAGAGGACGTGCTGATCGCCGTAGTAGGGCGAAGCGCCGACGGTGCGCTGGCCGAACACGTCGGGGCTGAAATCGCGCAGGTACGTGTCGATGTTGCCGTACTCGTAGTCGCCGCGCTCGCGCTGGACGAACGACTGCGGCGAGATCAGCCGGCGGAAGTCGCCGCCGAACTTGAACGAGTGGTTGCCGCGCAGCCACGTCACGTTGTTGACCACCTGGTAGTTGTTCTCCGTGTAGGTCTGCGGCGCGTTCGGGTTCGGGCCGATGTTGAGGGCGAGGTCGTCGAGGATGATGTTCGGGAAGACGTCGAGGCCGGGGTAGCTGATGTTCGGGATCGGGATCGGCTGCTCGAAGCGCCGGTAGGCGAGGCGCGTCTCGTTGATCAGGTTCGACGTGAAGTTGTGGAGCAGCGTGTAGGAGAAGAGGCGGCCGAGGATGGGCGTGGTGATGAAGAACTCCGGCAGGTTGGCGAAGGTGTCAACGTCGGCCGTGTTCGTCATGGTGAAGCGGAAGCGGTGCTGCGTCGCCTCCGTCTGGTTGTAGTCCACGTTGAGCAGGAAGTGGTTCTGCTTCGTGAAGTTCGGCGAAGGGATCGAGACCAGCCCGACGGGGACGGTCACGGACTGATCGTCCGGGCACACGCCGCCGATGCGGGCCACGCGGCAGAAATCAATGGTGCCGGTCTGCGCCGGGGCCACGGGGACGAACGCGTTGAAGACGCCGAGGTTGGCGGCCGACAGGCCCGGCTGCGCGTTGATGACGGCGAAGCCTGCGGCGGTCGGCGTGGTGATGCCGCCCACGCCCGCGGCCGATCCCGTGTGGAGCCGCTCGTAGGAGGTGTAGAAGAAGAGCTTGTCGCGGCCGTTGTAGTAGCGGTCGCCGCCCTCGCCGAAGCGCGGGAAGATGACGGGGCCGCCGAGGTTGACGCCGCCGCGGAAGAAATCAGACCGCGGCATGAAGAGATCGCCCGACGAGCGGTCGCGCGTGACGCCCGCGTTCTTCTGCAAGGTGTCGAGCGCGTTCAGATACCGGTTGCGGAGGAAGCTGTAGGCCGAGCCGTGGAAGTCGTTCGTGCCCGACTTGGTGACCGTGATGAACTGACCGCCGTTCGAGCGCGCGAACTCGGCCGAGAACTGGTTCTGCAAAAGCGAGAACTCGGCGACGTTGTCCGGCGAGACGTACACGGTCGGCCCCGTCACGTCCTTGCGGTTGTTGTCCACGCCGTCGAGCATGAAGTTGTTGTTGCGCGGGCGCTGGCCGCCGACCGAGCCGCCCGTGCCGACGCCGACGCCGCCCGAGGTGGAGACGTTCGGCGCGAGGAGCGCGAGGTTGTTGACGCCGCCGCCGAACGCGCCGCCGACGTTGGTGACGGCGAGATCGACCGCCTGCCGCTCGCTGAAGCTCTCGGAGAGCGTCGTCGTCGTGGTGTTAACCAACTCGGCGCCGCCCGCGCTGACCTCGATGGTCTCGCCGACGCCGCCGACCGTCAACTCCGACGGAACGTCGGTCGTCTGGTTCAGCTCGACCCGCACGTCCGTCAGCGTCAGGGTCTTGAAGTTCGGGGCCTCGATCCTGACGGTGTAAGTCCCGACGAGCAGGTTGTTGAACTGGTACTCGCCCTCGCCCGTCGTCTGGGTGGTGGACGAGGCGTTGGTCTGCCTGTTGGTCACGGTCACGGCCGCGCCGGGCACGACCGCGCCCTGCGGGTCGCGAACGACGCCGCGGATGTTGCCGAAGGTGGTCTGTGCGTATGAGGCGGAAGCGCAGGCGAACGCGAGCAGTAGAACCGCCGCTGCCTGAGCCAGCTTACCGGAAAACTTCATTTGAACCTCCAGTCGGATCAGGGAATACTGTCCGCCGCCGAAAGCTGCAAGAGATGTTCCCCGACGAGAGGCGAAGCGCCGCCGCGCGGCCTAAGTCCAAGCGCGTGAAACGGATGTGTGTCAGCCGAACGTGCCCACGCTCGGCCGCGTAGGATCGATCTGCGGCCCACCCCCGTCCGGTAATCTGGAGATATTGAGAAAAATGGATAAATCCTTTGGCTTCAATATTTTAGAAGCCGAAACGGGTTTTTGAATTATTGCTTTCGTCGTGCAGAAGAAGGCCGGCGGGCGCTCAACCATCCGTTTTTTTGGCGTGCCGCCGATCGTCTCTGTCGGGGATGGTAGAGGCGGCCGCACGGCGGCTAGCCGACTCGGCGGATGCGATGGCGCCCGTCGGCTCGGAGGAATACGGTGGGCCTCGCCGAAGAGGCGGGAGGGGGGCGGTGTTCGGCATCGCCTGCCGGCTAACGTCTCGTGCCCGTCGGTGATCTTTTGCGCCGGGCAAAGAAAATAAGGCGCGGCCGGCCCCGGGGGGCAAGCCGCGCCTAAAGCCTCCGCGCGGTGGTGCGGAAGGTTAAGGGTTAGAAGTTGAACCGCGCCCCGAGTTGGATGACGCGCGGGTTGCTGCTGAACACCCGGTCGGCCCGCAGGAAGTCGGCCGTCAGCGGCGCGATCTGGTTGAACGTCGTCACGCCCGTCGTCCCAATCGGATCGACCGTGTTGACCGAGCCGGGCACGTACTGCGGGTGGTTGAAGGCGTTGAAGAGGTCGGCGCGTATCTGGAAGAACTTCGACTCGCTGACCCGGAAGTTCTTGAAGATCGAGAAGTCGAAGTTGTTGATCGGGTCCATCTGGAAGGTGTTGCGCCCGATGGTGGACTCCGCGCCGTTGCCCGCCTGGATGTAGCGGGCGTTCGGGTTGTTGGCGAAATAGCCGACCGTGCGCGCGGCGTTCGACTGCGCGCACGTGCCGTCGGCGTTGAAAGCCGTGCAGGTGCGCAGCAGCGTCGTCACCGCGCTGCCGACGCCCTCCGTGCCGTTCGGGTTGAAGATCGCGCGGTCGCCGGCCGAGTCGCCGTTGCGGTTCGCGTCGTTGCCCGAGCGGATCGTGACGAACTGGCCCGACTCGTAGGTGTACGTCCCGGCGAAGTTGAAGCCGCCGAGCACGGTGCGGACGAAGCCGCTCTCGCTGTTGCGGAACCAGGGCAGCTCGTAGAGGAACGCGGTGACGAACCGGTGGCGGCGGTCGAGCGCCGAGTTGGCGCGCTCACGCCGCAGGTTCTGGAAGTCCTCGACGCGGCGCGGGGCCAGAACCGTCGAGAAGACCTCGGCCGTCGTGTCGTCGATCAGGTGGCTCCACGTGTAGGCCGCGTTCATCTGGAACCCGCTGGCGAAGCGGCGGGTCAGAGACGCCGACGCGCCGTGGTAGGTCGAGTTGCCGTTCGAGAGGAACGCCGTAATCGGCGTGGTGAACCCGGCCGCCGCGTAGGCCGGGACGATCACCGGGCGCGCGTCGATATCGGCGAGCGTCACCGGCAGCGCGTCGACCTGCGCCTGCGTCGGCTGCGAGAAGAACGTCGGCAGACCCCGCCGGCCGTTCTCGGGCGCGACGCGGGCCTGAATGTTGATGCGGTTCTGCGTCAGGAGGTGGACGCCGCGCGTGCCGAGGTAGCGCAGCTCCAAGGCCCAGTTCGTCATGAACTGGCGCTGGAAGCTGCCCGTCCACGTCAGCGAGTACGGGACTTCCTGATCGGGGATGAAGGAGCTGGTCGCGGCGCGGGCCGCGGCCGGCGTGGTCAGGGTGCTGCCGCCGGCGATAGGCTTGATGCCGCCGTTGGCGAGGAAGTTCGCGGTCGGGCAGCGCGGATCGGGCACGCCGCAGTTGACCGTCTGCTGGGCCTGCGGCGGGTTCGACAGGATGTAGAGGTTGTCGAAGATGTAGTCGTAGGCCATCGTGAAGCCGGCGCGCAGCGACGACTTGCCGTTCGAGCCGAAGACGCTGCCGAGCATCCCCGAGTCGAAGTTGGGCGAGTAGGCGAAGCCGACGCGCGGGCCGAAGTTCTTCTTCTGCGTCCGCGGCACGCCGAACTCGAGCAAGCCAGGCACGGACGAGATGGCGTTAGCGGCCTGTCCCTTCGCGCCGAGCGGGATGCTCTGATACGAGTAGCCGAGGCCCATGTTGAAGGTCAGGTTGGGCCGGACGCGCCAGTCGTCCTGCACGAAGGCGTAGAGGATCTGCTGGTTGCCGTAGTAGACGCTGCTGCCGACGTTGCGCTCGGCGAACTCGGGCACGCGGTCGAACAGGAAGTCCTCGGTCGTCAGGTACTCGTAGTCGCCGCGCTGGCGCTGGACGAAGATCTGGGGCGCGATGAGGTTGCGGAAGTCGCCGCCGAACTTGATCGAATGGCTGCCGGCCAGCCACGTCAGGTTGTTGACGACCTGGTAGTTGTTCTCGATGCCGCCCTGCGGCGCGTTCGGGTCGGGCCCGATGTTGATGCCGAGGTCGCCGAGGATGATGTTCGGGAACGCGTCGAGGCCGGGGTAGGTGAAGTCCCCGGCGGGGAAGTTCTGCGAGGAGCGCCGGAAGGCGAGGCGCGTCTCGTTGATCAGGTTCGACGTGAAGTTGTGCACCAGCGTGTAGGAGAACAGGCGCTGCTTGCTCGGGACGAAGGTGAAGAAGATCGGCAGGTTGGCCGCCGTGTCGATGTCGGCCCCGTTGGTCATCGTGAAGCGCCAGAGGTGGCGCGTGTTCTCGCTCTGGTTGTAGTCGATGTTGATGACCGCGTGGTTCTGCTTGAAGAAACTGGGCGACGGGACGGCGATGTTGCCGAGCTGCACGGTGCGGCCCGCCACGGTGATCGTGTCGCCGCTGGCCGTGGGCGCGACCGGCAGGAACTGCTGGAGGATGCTGGCGTTCGTCGCCGAGATGCCGGGCGTGCTGACGAGCGTGGCGAAGCCGGCCGCGGTCGGCGCGACGAGGCCGCCCGCGCCCGCGGCGCTGCCGAACTGCAGGCGCTCGTACGAGGTGAAGAAGAAGAGCTTGTCGCGCGTCGGGTAGTAGCGCGGGCCGCCCTCGCCGAAGCGCGGGAAGATGATGGGGCCGCCGAAGTTCATGCCGCCGCGGAAGTAGTCTTCGCGCGGCATGAAGAGGGCGCCGTCGTCGCGGTCGCGCGTGATGCCGGCCTGCTTCTCAAGGTTGTCGAGCGCGTTCAGGTAGCGGTTGCGGAAGAAGCCGTAGAACGTGCCGTGCAGATCGCGCGTCCCCGACTTCGTCACGGTGATGAACTGCCCGCCGTTCGAGCGGCCGAACTCGGCAGAGAACTGGTTCTGGAGCAGCGTGAACTCGGCGACTTCTTCGGGCGAGATGTAGCTCTGCGGCCCGGTCACCGACTTGTCGTTGTTGTCCACGCCGTCGAGGACGAAGTTGTTGTTGCGCGGGCGCTGGCCGCCGACCGAGCCGCCCGTGCCGACGCCGACGCCGCCCGAGGACGAGACGTTCGGCGCGATCAGCGCGAGGTTGTTGACGCCAGCGCCGCCGAGGCTCGTCTGCGCGAGCTCGACCACCTGCCGGGTCTCGAAGCTGCGCGCGAGGTCGGCCGTCGTCGTCTCGACCAGCTCGGCGCCGCCCGCCGTGACCGTCACCGTCTCGCCGACGCCCCCGACCGTCAACTGGGCCGGCACGTCGGTCGTCTGGTTGAGCTGTACCCTGACGTTCTCGATCGTCAGCGTCTTGAAGGTGGCAGCCTCGATGGTGATGGTGTACTCGCCGACGAGCTGGTTGTTGAACTGGAACTCGCCATCGCCGGTCGTCTGCGTCGTCTGCGCGCTGTTCGTGTCCCTTCTGGTGAGCGTCACCTTAGCGCCCGGCACCAGCGCGCCCTGTGGGTCGGTGACGACGCCGCGCACGCTGCCGGTCGTAACCTGCGCCGACGCCGAGAGGACACTGGCTAGAATCACGAGCGCGATGCCCGCGGCCTGCGTCAGCTTACAAAAGCGGTTCATACGTCTCTCCTTGCGAAATGTTGTAGGGTGGTGGACTCCATTTCCGAACTCGAATGTGAGACGAGGCTGGCAAGTCTCATTCCCCGGTGGGCTGACGGCGCGAGCACAAAGCTAAACCGAACAGAAAGCAGGCTTTACTTGCGGCCGGTCGCCGGGCGGCGGGGTTCAACTCTATCAGGATTTCTACAAAAAAATGAATTATCAGGATTTCTACAAAAAAATGAATCAGCCCCCAGAGGTTCATCCTCCCCGAAGCGTGACTTCGGGGAGGATGAACCTCTGGGGGCTGACTGGTTTTGCCGAGCCGAGCGAACGGGGCGCTGCTCCCGTCAGTGCTTGTCCATAAACTCCTTGAACCGCGCGGCCAGCTTCTCATCGAGCTTGCGCAGGGCCTCGTACTGCTCAAGCGCCTCGTCGCGCTTACCCGTGACGAAGAGGACTTGGCCGAGGTTGAAGCGCGCCTCGGCCATCTTGGGCTTGATTTCGACTGCCTTGCGGAAGGCGGCCAGCGTTTCGGGAACGCGGTTGAGGGCGGCGTAAACGCGCCCCAGGCCCAGGTAGGCGCGCGCCTCCTTCGGGTTGAGTTCGGCGGCGTGCTGGTACGCCTGCTCGGCCTCCTCGTAGCGCGCCGGCCCGGCGTCGAAGGCGTCATTGCCCTGCTTGATGGCGATGTCAACCTCACGGCCGATCTGGGAGTTGCGCGACTCGTTCTCGTATTCGTAGGCGCTCGGGCGGCGCGGGTCGCGCGTGAGCGGGCTGTCCTGCCGGCGCAGGTCTTTGGGCTGCTGCGCGAAGGGTGTGGCGGCGGCGAGCGCGAGCAGCGCGGCGGCGAGCGGGCAGAGGGCGGCGCGGCGGAGGGGGCTTTTGGCTGCGGCTGGCGTGTTGGGCATGGCTTTCCGACTCCTCGGAGTTTAGCTGCTTATAGACTTTTCGGTTGCGGTGGCGCGGCCGGGGACGCGCCGGCGCAGCCGGGGCAGGAAGCGGCACACATGATGCGGCGGCAGCGGCCCGTCAGTCAATGGTGGCGTGCGCGCGGCGAAAATTCGCGCGGCCGGCGCGGGCGGGGGAGGCGAATGCCGGGCGGGACTCTAGAAACTGACGCGCGCAAAAAAGTCGCGGCGACAAAGTAACGCCCACGAAAAAGTCGGTGCGGGGCGCAACCGCGCGCCCCGCACCGACTTCGTCCGCCGCGGGCTGAGTTAACGTGTGCTGCCCGCGCCGGCCGCCGCCGTCTGGCCGGGCTGCAAGTATTTGCCGAGCCACGCGAGCACGGCGCCGTACCAGTGCTCGGAGTTGGCGGGCTTCAGTATCCAGTGGCCCTCGTCGGGGAAGTAGAGGAGGCGCGAATCCACCCCCTGCTTCTGCAAGGCGGTGAAGAGTTGCAGGCCCTGATCGATGGGGACGCGGAAGTCCATCTCGCCGTGGGTGACGAGCGTCGGCGTCTTGAAGTTCTTCACGTACATGTGGGGCGAGAGCCGGTCGTACAACTCCGGGTTCTCCCACGGCGCGCCCTTGAACTCCCACTCGACGAACCACAGCTCCTCGGTCACGCCGTACATGCTCGCGAGGTTGTAAACGCCCGCGTGCGAGACGAGCGCCTTGAACCTGGCGCGCGGGTCGTCGTTGTGGCCGAGAATCCAGTTGACCATGTAGCCGCCGTATGACGCGCCGGCCGCGCCGATGCGCGACTCGTCCACGTTGCCCTGCGCGATGGTGTGGGCCACGCCCGTCATGATGTCCTCGTAAACCTTGCCGGCCCAGTCGGCGGAAATCTCGTCAACGAAGGTCTGGCCGAAGCCGGTCGAGCCGCGCGGGTTGGGCATGAAGACCATGTAGCCGGCCGAGGCGTAAATCTGCGGGTTCCAGCGGTAGCTCCACGCGTCGTTCCAGGCTCCCTGCGGCCCGCCGTGGATGAGGACGAGCAGCGGGTATTTTTTGTTGGGCTGAAAATTGATCGGCTTGAAGCGCCAGCCTGCGATGCGCGTGCCGCCCGCGCCCGCCCACGTCAGTTCCTCCGCGGGAGGAAGGTAAAACTTCGCGAGCGCGGCGTCATTCGCGCGCGTCACCTGCGTGACGGGGCCGGCCGTGGCCGCACTTGTCAGCGTGACTTTATAAATCTCGGTGGGCGCGGTCGCAGAGGTGCGCGAGAAGACGAGAGTGCGGCCGTCTTTCGAGAGGTTGAGATCGTCGTTGAAGCCTTCGATCAGTTTCACGGCGCGGCCCGTGTCGGTCGGGGCGACGAAGACGGGGTGGCGGCCGCGCTCGCCGGAGGTGAAGTAAACGAACTTGCCGTCGGGCGAGAACCTGAAACTCTCGACGAAGTTGTCGAAGCCCGTGATCACCTCGCGCGACGTGCCGGCCTGCCGGTCGTAGAGCATCAGCCGCCAGCGGTCGGCCTCGAAGCCCGCGCGCTCCTGCGAGCGGTAGGCGATGAATCGGCCGTCGGGCGAGTATTGCGGCGACTGATCCGAGCCGCGGTTCGCGCCCGTGATGCGCTTCGCCTCGCCCCCGGCGACGGGCACGACGAAGATGTCGTTGTTCGTCGAGGTGGCTTCGACCTTGTCCGTGTTGCGCGCGAAGGCCAGCTCCTTCGAGTCGGGCGAGAAGGCGTAGTCGGTCGGCCCGCCCAGGGAGAAGGGCGGGGCGTCGAAGTCGCCGGGCGTCAGATCGCGCGCCGCGCCGCCCTCGGAGGAGACGACGAAGACGTGCGTGCGCTTGCCGTCCTTCCAGGCAGTCCAGTGGCGGTAGAGGAGGCGATCAATCGTCCTGGCCTTGACCTTGTTCTCCTCCGCTTGCTGAGCGCGCCGCTTGTTGCACTCGTCGTCGGCGCAGTCGGGATAAACGTCGGAGACGAAGGCGATGAGCCGCCCGTCGGGCGACCAGACGGGATCGCCCGCGCCGGTGGAAATGTTGGTGATCTGTTTGGACTGCCAGCTCGCCGTGTCGAAGGCATGAATCTGCCCGCCCGTGACGTAGGCCAGGCGTCGGCCGTCGGGCGACCAGCGCGGCGTCGTCGCGTTCGCCGCGCCGCTCGTCAACTGCTTCGGCTCGCCGCCGTCTATCGAGACGAGGTAGAGCTGCGTGCGGTTGCGGTTGGCGGCAACGTCCGGCACGGTCATCTGGAAGGCGATCCAGCGGCCGTCGGGCGAGAGCTGCGGATCGGCCACGCGGCGCAGCTTCAGCATCTCGGCGACGGTCAGCGGCTGCGTGCCGCCCTGCGCCGCCGCCGTGAGGCTGAACGCGAGCAGGACGACCAGGGCCGACAGGAGAGAGTTGACGGGGCGCTTCATAAAAACTCCTCGTGCGTCGTGTGATTAAATTTTCGCGGGAGAATTGACGAACCGAAATTTATCACGAAAGGGGCGGGCGGTGAAACGCACGATACGCGAAGATGAAAGGATCGCCGCCGATGAGGGGAGGGCCTACGCCCGGACGGCGCAGCACGCGAGCGTCTGACGGCTCACGCCCGCGCGCCGGCCGCCAACCCCGCGGCTTGCCGAAGCTCTCCCGGCGAGTGACTGGCGGGCAGGGGCGCAGTCGGAACTCCATTGAATTGAAGAGGGGCGGATCGGCCTTACACCGATCCGCCCCTCTTCTCACAAACCCGTCGGCCCGTGATGTCGCGCCCTGACCTCACGGCCCGACTCACGCCGGGCCTGGGCGCGCGTTACTGCGTGTCGCGCGCGGCTTCCGCCATGGCGGCGGCGACCTTCTCGCTGCTGACGACGGCGTACTTCCCGCCTATGGAGACGCTCGACAGGAGCTTGACGCCCGCGGCATCCTTAACGGTCGTGTAATCCGACTTGTACTTGCCGGCGCTCTTGACCTCTTCCAGGCGCGCCTGCGTCTGCGCGACGACCTTGTCGCCCTTGAGGATTTTCAACTCCTGCGTCTGCTCGTCGAAGGTGACCTTGTAGCTGCCCTTCTTGACGACCGTGTCGCCGACCGTCACGTCGGAGTTGATGGTCACGCTGTTCTTCTTGACGTCCGCCAGGGCGGACGTGCCGAGCAGGGCGCAGACTACGAAGGCGAAGGCGATCCGGCGAATGGTTGCTGTCATCATCATATTCCCTTTCGTGCCCCGTGCGGGGGAAGTGTACTGGTATGACTTACTGGGTTCGGAAGGGTGGCTGGTTCCACTTTCCTGAACTTCGATCCATTTTCTTGAATCGGGTTCCACGTTCGTTAAGTCGAACCCGACTGTCGGGATGAAAGACGACGGCGGCCGGTCGAATGTTGCATCTTTCTTCCGCGCCTCAAGCTGAATGGCGCGGGGGCGCTCGCCCTGGGTGAACCGCGCCTGCGACGGCACCTTTCGCGCCGCCGCGCCCGCGGGTTAGACTTCCGCCCGACCGGGACAGAATCGCTTTTCTCGCCGAGAGGTTTTCACACGAAATGTTGACCACGATCTCCAGCGCGGCGTCGCGCGCGAAACTTACAGCGCCGCGCCTCGCGCGCTTCGCCGCCGCCTTCGCGCTCGTCGCCTGCTGCCAGGCGGCTTCGGCTCAGCCGGCGCGCGAGCTACAGTCGCCCGCGCTCGACAAGAGCGGGCAGGCGAATCTCGTGACCGACCGGCGCGGCCGTGTCTATCTGAGCTGGATCGACCGGACGCCGGACAACCTCTTCACTTTGCGCTTCAGCGTGCGTGAGGGAGCGGGCTGGTCGCGGCCCCGCACAATCGCGGAGGGGCGCAACTGGTTCGTCAACTGGGCCGACTTCCCCTCGCTCTTCGTGCTGCCCGACGGCTCGCTCGCCGCACACTGGCTCGTCAAGAGCGGCGCGGGCACTTACGCCTACGACGTTCACATGGCGCGCTCGTCGGACGGCGGCGCGACGTGGTCGAAGCCCACCGTCCCGCACCGCGACGCGACGCAGACAGAGCACGGCTTCGTCTCGATGTTCCCCGCGCAGGGCGGCCGGCTGCTCGGCGCTGTCTGGCTCGACGGGCGCGAGATGAAGGAGGACACGTCGGGCGGCGGGCACGGCCACGGGCACGGCGACATGACCTTGCGCTACGCCGCGCTCGGCGCGGACGGGAAGCCCTCGGACGAGGCGCTGCTCGACGCGCGCGTCTGCGAGTGCTGCCAGACCTCGGCCGCCGCGACGCGCGACGGCGCGGTCGTCGTTTACCGCGACCGCTCGCCCGAAGAGATTCGCGACATCGGCGTCGTGCGCCTCGTTAAGGGCAAGTGGACGCCGCCGCGCGTGCTGCACGCGGACGGCTGGAAGATCGACGCCTGCCCCGTCAACGGCCCTTCGGTCGCCTCGGACGGCGCGCTGCGTGCGGCCGTCGCGTGGTACACGGCGGCGGGCGAGAAGCCGCTCGTGCGCGTCGCCTTCTCCGCCGATCAGGGCGAGACGTTCTCAGCGCCCGTGACGGTGAGCGACGGCAGCCCCGCGGGCCGCGTCTCGGTCGCGATGCTTGCGGACGGGAGCGCGGTCGTCAGTTGGCTTGAGATCGCGGGAAGCGGCGGCGAGGTGCGCGCGCGTCGAGTGTGGCCCGCGGGGAAGATGTCCCAGCCAGTGAAGGTCGCCGCGACGGGCGTGGCGCGCTGGAACGGCTTCCCGCGCATGGCGCTCGCGGGCGACGCGCTCGTCTTCGCCTGGATCGCGGGCCGCGTCCTCACGGCCGAGCTGCCGGTGGCCGCTCTTGCCCCGTGAATGGCTTTGAACCCGGTTATGCCGCTCCAACACTCCTTGACGCGCCGCGCGCCGGCCTAGATAATCGCCGCGTCAATCCCGGGCATCTCGCCCCAATCTCGACGGCCCGCCTCAGCGTTAACATTTGGACACTTGGAATTTCGTATGAACGGACATGAGCGGCGCGGCGCGCGCGCGGCACGGGCGGAAGCTTGCGCACGCTGGCCCCCGGCTTTCATCAACGGCCCGCGCGCCAAAAGTCTTTTCGCGCTCGCCCTGGCCGTTGCCCTCTACCTCGCGGGCGCCGCCGCGCGCGCACAGGCCGCGACGCTGCCGCCCGGCTTCTCGGAGACGCAGGTGGCGATCGGGCTGGGTCCCGCCACGGCGATGGCGTTCGCGCCCGACGGCCGCATCTTCGTCTGCCAGCAGCACGGGCACCTGCGCGTCGTCAAAAACGGCTCGCTCCTCCCGACGCCTTTTCTCTCCCTAACCGTTGACTCGCAGAGCGAGCGCGGACTGCTCGGCGTAGCCTTCGACCCTAACTTCGCGTCGAACCGCTTCGTCTACGTCTACTACACGGCGACGGAGCCGACCGTCCACAACCGCATCAGCCGCTTCACCGCGTCGGCCGCCAACCCGGACGTGGCCGAGGAGGGGAGCGAGGTCGTCGTCCTCGAACTCGAAACGCTCGGCTCGACCATCCACAACGGCGGCGCGATGCACTTCGGCGCGGACGGCAGGCTCTACGTCGCGGTTGGCGACGGCGGGCTTCCGAGCCACGCGCAGTCTTACGCCAACAAGCTCGGCAAGATTCTCCGCATCAACCCAGACCCCGCGAACCTGATCCCGGCCGACAACCCGTTCCTCGACCGCACGGCGGGCACGAATCAGGCGATCTGGGCGCTGGGCCTGCGCAACCCCTACACCTTCGCCGTCCAGCCCGGCACGGGACGCATCTTCGTCAACGACGTGGGCCAGAACACCTGGGAGGAGATCAACGACGTCGCGGGCGGGGCCAACTACGGCTGGCCGTCTTGCGAGGGCAACTGCCCCGTCCCCTCGCCGACCCCGACCGTGAGGCCGCCCAACACCTTCACCGACCCAGTCTTCCAGTACCCCCACAGGGGCGCGCAGCCCGCGGGCTGCGCGATCACCGGCGGCACCTTCTACAACCCGACGGCCGCGACGTTCCCCGCCGAATACGTCGGCAAGTATTTCTTCGTAGACTATTGCTCGGGCTTCATACGCTACATCGATCCCTCTAGCCCCTCAACTTCCGTCGAGTTCGCCACAGGCATCTCCTTCCCCCTGGATCTGAAAGTGGCTTCGGACGGGAGCCTTTGGTACTTGGAGCGCGGCGGCAGCCCCCGCCTGATGCGCGTCGCCTACGCGGCCGGCACCGATCCGCCCTCAATCGCCCAGCACCCGCAGAGCCAGACGGTGGCCGAAGGGGTTTTCGTCACCTTCACGGTGGTGGCCGAGGGGTCGGGCACGCTCCTCTACCGGTGGCAGCGCGACGGCGCGGACATCCCCGGCGCGACCTCGCAGAGCTACACGATCAACTCGGCCGATGGCGACAGCGGGGTGCGGTTCCGCGCCGTCGTCACCAACCCCTTCGGCAGCGCGACGAGCGACGCCGCCACGCTCACCGTCACGCCCAACACCGCGCCCTCCGCGCAGATTAACTCTCCCAACGTCGGCACGACCTACGCCGCGGGCGACACGGTCAACTTCTCCGGCGCGGGGTCGGACGCGCAGGACGGGCAGTTGCCGCCCAGCGCCTTCACCTGGCGCGTGGACTTCCACCACGACGATCACACGCACCCGTTCGTCGCGCCCTTCTCCGGCGCGACCTCCGGTTCCTTCACCATCCCGGTCATAGGCGAGACCTCGGCCAACGTCTTCTACCGCGTCCACCTCTCGGTGACTGATTCGCGGGGCGCACCGCACCAAGTCTTCCGCGACGTGACCCCGCGCACGGCGGCTGTCACTCTGCGCACCGACCCCGCGGGCCTCCAACTCACGCTCGACGGCCAGCCGCGCGCCGACGGCTACTCCGAGACGAACGTCGTCAACATACAGCGCACGCTCGGCGCACCCGTCTTGCAGACGGTTGGCGGCATCACCTACAGCTTCGTCTCGTGGTCTGACGGCGGCGCTGCCACGCGCGACGTCAACGTGCCCGCCGCCGGCGCGGCTTACACGGCCAAATACATCGAGAACCGTCCGCCCTCAATCACGCAACACCCGCCGAGTCGGGCGGTCGATGAAGGCGCTTCCGTCACCTTCGCGGTGGCGGCCGAGGGGTCGGGCACGCTCGGCTACCGGTGGCAGCGCGACGGCGCGGACATCCCAGGCGCGACCTCGCAGAGCTACACGATCAGCCCTGCTGTCATCGGGGACAGCGGGGCAAAGTTCCGCGCCGTCGTCACCAACGCCTTCGGCAGCGCGACGAGCGACGCCGCCACGCTCACCGTCACGCCGAACACCCCACCCATGGCGCAGATCAATTCGCCCGCCGCGGGTGCCAGCTACGCCGCGGGCGACACTATCAGTTTCTCCGGCTCCGCGACCGACGCGCAGGACGGCCAACTTTCCGCCAGCGCCCTCACTTGGCGCGTGGACTTCCACCACGACGATCACACGCACCCCTTCGTCGCGCCCTTCTCCGGCGCGACCTCCGGTTCCTTTACCGCCCCGGCGACGGGCGAGACCTCGGCCAACGTCTTCTACCGCATCCACCTCTCGGTCACGGACTCGCGCGGCGCGTCGCACCAAGTCTTCCGCGACGTGACCCCGCGCACGGCGACCGTCACGCTCCGCACCAACCCGGATGGCCTGCAACTCACGCTCGACGGGCAGCCGCGCGCCGACGGCTACTCCGAGACTAATGTCGTCAACATGCGGCGCACGCTCGGCGCGCCGCCGTCGCAGATGGTCGGCGGCGTCAGCTACGATTTCGTCTCGTGGTCTGACGGCGGCGCGTTGACGCACAACGTCAACGCGCCCGCCGCCGACACGACCTACACGGCCAGCTACGCGCGGCGCGCGGAAGCCGGCGAAGTCATCATCAGCGAGTTCCGCCTCGACGGCCCCGCGGGCGCGACGGACGAGTTCGTCGAACTCCACAACCGGGCTGATCGCGACATCACGGTCGCCGCCGCGGACGGCTCGGCGGGCTGGGCGCTCGTCACCGCGCGCATCGACACGCGCGCCGGCCCGTCCGTCCCCATCGCCTACCACGTCATCCCGGCCGGCACTGTCATACGCGCGCGCTCCCGCTACCTCGTCGCCGGGGGGCAGTACAGCCTCGCCGGCTACGGCGGCCCGAACGCCGCAGCGCCCGACGCCACGACCGCCGAAGATTTAACCGGCGAAGACTCAAGCCGCCCCTTCGGCGGCCTCGGCCTGTTCCGCACGACGAACCCTTCGGCCTTCGTCGCCGAACACAGGCTCGACGCCGTCGGGTGCGGCCTCTCGCTCCCGCTGCTCGTCGAAGGGTCTGGCGTCGGGCTGTGCGTGAGCGTCGGCACGGCCGCACAGAACGCCGCCGACTACAGCCTCGTGCGCCGTCTCAATTCCGGCGAGCCGCAGGACACGGGCGACAACGCCGCGGACTTCCAACTCGTCGCCGCCCAATTCCCGTTTGCGAGGCCGCCAGCGGGTACGCCCATCCCGGCCGCCCTCGGCGCGCCCGGCCCGGAGAACTCGAACGCGCCCGGCGTGCGCGCCTCGCTGCTGCGCGCCTCGCTCATACAGCCGCGCGCCCGCGCGTCGCAGGAGCCGAACCGCGTGCGCGATCTCGCGGCGGTCGCGAACGGGGCCGAGGGCACGCTCTCCGTCCGCCGCCGCTACACGAACAAGACGGGCGCCACCGTCACGCGCCTGCGCTTCCGCATCACGTACCTCTCGACTGCCGGCAACCGCGCCGACAACGACGCAGACCTGCGCGCGCTGTCTTCAAATGACCTGACCGTTACGGGCGTCGCCGGCGAGGAGATGGTTCTGCGCGGCACGACGCTCGAAGGGCCGCCCGCTCAGGCGCAAGGCGGCGGCATCAACTCGACGCTCTCGGCCGACTCCGTCTCGCTCGCCTCGCCGCTCCAGCCCGGCCAGTCGATCAGCCTGCAGTTCCTCTTCGGCGTTCAAACGCGCGGCAACTTCCGCCTCCTCGTCAACGTCGAGGCGCTGCCGTGAAGAGCCGTGACGGGTGACGGGTAAACCGTGACGGGGGAGAGATCGGATTTTCCCGTCACCCGTCATGATTCACCTGTCACGGCTTTTCATTGAACCGGCGGGCCGCCGCGTTCGTTCTCATTGCTGGACTGGGGCGGGCGAGCGGGGCGGTTTATCAGAAGTTCGGAAACTGCCGCCCGCCGGCGGCCGGAGAAAGGTCGGGGGATGAAGCTCAAAATTTTCATCGCGGTGCTGCT
Source organism: Pyrinomonadaceae bacterium (assembly GCA_035295985.1). Lineage (GTDB taxonomy): Bacteria > Acidobacteriota > Blastocatellia > Pyrinomonadales > Pyrinomonadaceae > JAIVGV01. The sequence goes on from DATHBT010000019.1 coordinate 17,312, forward strand.
CGTCGCGGGCGCGTGGGTGGCCGGGCGCGCGTACTTCCGCGGGGGCGACCGCGAGCCGCAACAGGCGGCCGAGAGCCACGCGGTCGCGGGCGAGAGCGCGCCGGGGGCCGGCGTCGTCACCGAAGAAGGGGGCGCGGCCGTGCAGCGGATCAACGAGTCGTACCGGCTCGCTCCGGGCGCGAGAGTCGAAGTCACAGGGATCAACGGCCCCGTCGAGATCGCGACGGGCGAGGGCGACAAGGCCGAAGTCCAGATCGAGGCGCGGGCCGACGACGCGAAGTCACTCGAACGCGGCCGTGTCAGGATCGAGCAAGCAAACGACCGGCTCGTGGTGCGCGGCTCGCAGGGCGGCGGCGGGTTCTTGAGCTGGGTCACGGGGCGCGGCGGCCGTGCCAAGCACAACGTCCGCCTGCTACTGCCGCGCACGGTCGCCCTGAGCACGAGCGGCGTGAACGGCCGCGTGCGCGTCGGCGAACTCGAAGGCGCGGTGGACGTGACGGGCGTGAACGGCCATGTCGAGCTGTCGTCGGCCGCGGGCGGCGCGGAGGTGTCGGGCGTGAACGGCGCGGTGTCGTTCGCGCTCTCGCGCGTGGGCGAGAACGGCGTGGTGATTTCGGGCGTCAACGGGCGCGTCGAGCTGCGGCTCGCGCCGACGGTCAACGCCGACGTTGACGTGACGGGCCTCAACGGCCGCGTCAACAACGAGCTGCAAAACGCGGCGGTAGAGGAGCAGAGCCGGGCGCGGTTCAGCGCGAGGGTCGGCGCGGGCGGGCCGCGCATCACCCTGAGCGGCATCAACGGCGGCGTCACGCTGGCGAGGAAGTGAGAGGCCCGCGCTAAGACTGCGAAAAAGTTTCCCTCCTGACAACCCCCGCCGTAACGAACGGCCGGGCGAGCCGCGAAGGCCGCCCGGCCGTCTCACCTTCAGAAGCCGTCAGCCGTCAGCAATCAGCCGTCAGGTTTTTTGTTTGGGGCTAGAGTAGTTAAAGTGGGTGTCTGGTCAGTAACTTTAACAACTCGGCCTGCAAGTTTCTATTGCGATTATTGAACCTGTACTCGCACTCTTTGAGGTGCAAGTAGAACGTGTGCGCCGCCACGCCATGGAACTTCTGTAAGCGATGCTTAGCGTAACTCCAGAAGCTCTCGATGCCGTTGATGTGGCGCGTGCCCCGCGCGAACTCATTCTTCCCGTGATTAACCCGGTAATGCTTCGCGTAGCCGACATCGACCAGCCCGTCGTAGCCGCGCCAGCCGTCCGAGTGGATGACCGTGTCAGGGGCAACGCGCCCGCGGATAATCGCCTGCAAAGTGGCCTTCTTGCAGTCCGGCACGATCTCCGTATAGACACGACCGTCCCGCTTGAGAAGGCCGAAGACGGGCGTCTTGCCGGAGGCGCCGCGCCCGCGCTTGCCACGGACTCGGCGCGCGCCGAAGTAACTCTCATCGACCTCGACTTCGCCGCTAGGCAACGGCGAGGCACGCTCGCACTCCTCGGCGACCCGCTTCCTGATTTTGAGAAAGATCATGGTAACGCTCTTGCGCGTCAGCCCGGTCAGTTGCGCCGTGTCGGTGGCGCTGAAATCGAAGGCAAAGAAGCGCACCAGTTGCCGGAATTTACGCTCCGAAATATGAGCGTGCCGGTAATACCGGTTTTGCTGTTGCACGTCAGTAGTTTAGCACTCGCGATTTAGTGCTTAACTACTCTAGCCCCTTTGTTTTTAGCTGACGGCTGATTGCTGACGGCTGACGGCTGAATCTGTGTCAACCGGCGGCGCGGTAGCGTCGCAAGTCCAGCGGCTCGGCCGCGAGTTCCTGGAAGCGTGTGAGCGCGGCCTTGATGTGTTCTGTGTTGAAGTGACTCTCTAACGTGGCGTCGTCCCGCCACTCCTCGACGAAGGTGAAGTCGGTCGGGTCGGTCAGGTTGTGCAGCAGCTCGTAGCGCAGGCAGCCCGGTTCGGCGCGCGTCGGCCCGACGAGGCCGGAGAGCACGGCGCGCATCTCTTCGATCTTTTCGGGCCTGGCCCTGATGCGTGCGATCACCTTGAGAGTCTCTTCCGCCATCCGGTCACTCCTCCTCACATTCAACTGAACACTAGGACGACTCGCGCGCGGCGCTCCATCTCGTCAGCCGCTCGCGCGCGTCGAGCGCGGCGCGCAGGGCTTCGCCGGTCGAGTCGGCGAGCGCAGTGAGGTGGCCCATCTTGCGCCCGGGGCGCGGGGTGCGCTTGCCGTAGAGGTGGAGCGAGACGCGCGGGTCCGTGAGCGCCGCGGCCCAGTCAGGCTCGCCCCCCTGCCAGAGATCGCCGAGCAGGTTGACCATCGCCGCGGGCCGTAGCTGCTCGGTCGAGCCGAGCGGGAGGCGGCAGGCCGCGCGCACCTGCTGCTCGAACTGGCTCGCGCGGCAGGCGTCGATGGTGAAGTGGCCGGAGTTGTGCGGGCGCGGCGCAAGCTCGTTGACGAACAGCTTTTCGTCCGGCGTCAGGAACAGCTCGACGCAGAGGACGCCTACGACCTCCAACTCCGCCAGCAGGCTCTCGGCCATCTCCGCGGCCTCGCGCGCGACACTCGGCGCGACGGACGCGGGCGCGACGGTGTGGTCGAGTATGTGGCGCGCGTGCGTGTTCTCGACGACGCCGAAGTGTGCCGTGCCCCCGTCCGCGGCGCGCGCGGCGACGACCGACAGCTCGCGCTCGAACGGGACGAAGGCTTCGAGTATGCCCTCGCGGCCGGCGAGCGAGTCGAAGGCGTCTTCGGCCTCGTCGGGCGAGTCGATGCGGCGCTGCCCCTTGCCGTCGTAGCCGAAGCCGGCGGTCTTGAGGATGGCGGGGTAGCCCGTCTCGCTTAAGGCCGCGCGCAGCTCTTCGAGCGTCGTCACGCGGCGGAAGGCGGTGACGGGGAAGCCGCGCGTCGAGAGGAACGTCTTTTCCCGCAGGCGGTTCTGCGTGGTGTGGAGCACGTGGCCGGAGGGGCGAGTCGGAACTATCTGCGCTACCGCCTCGACCGTCTCGGCCGGCACGTTCTCGAACTCGAAGGTGATGGCATCGACCGTGCGGGCGAACTCGCGCGCGGCGTCGAGGTCTTCGTAAGACGCGACCGTCTCGGAGTCGGCGACCTGGCCCGTCGGCGTGTCGCGGTCGGGCGAGTAGGTGCGGACGCGGTAGCCCATGCGGCGGGCGGCGAGCGCGAACATGCGGCCGAGCTGCCCGCTGCCGAGGACGCCGAGCGTCGCGCCGGGGAGGACAGGGGCGGAAGCGACGCGGGGAAGGGGAGACGCGGAGACGCGGGGAGGCTGTGCGGACGGCGTGGGGAGTTCGGCAGCAGGGGCGTCCTCGTCCCCGCGTCGCCGCGTCGCCGCGTCTCCCCGCCCCTCCCCCTTCGTCGTCATTGCTCGTCGAGTTTCGCCTCTCGCACCTGCCGCTCCTGCTCCCGGCGGAACTGTCGGAGGCGTTCGCGCAAGTGTTCGTCCTCGCCGGCTAAGACGGCGACGGCGAGCAGGGCGGCGTTGGTCGCGCCGGCCGGCCCGATGGCGAGCGTGCCGACGGGGACGCCCGCGGGCATCTGCACGATGGAGAGGAGCGAATCCAGCCCCTTGAGCGCGCGGCTCTCGACGGGGACGCCGAAGACGGGGACGGTCGTCTGCGCCGCGACCATGCCGGGCAGGTGGGCCGCGCCGCCCGCGCCCGCGATGATCACTTTCAGGCCGCGCGCCTCGGCCGTCGCCGCGAAGTCGGCCATCCGGCCGGGCGTGCGGTGAGCGGAGACGACGAGCGACTCGTGCGCGACGCCGAAGCGCGCGAGGGCTTCCGAAGCGTGGCGCATCGTCTCCCAGTCGGACTTGCTGCCCATGATGACGGCGACGAGGGGGAGGGGCGACGCGGGGACAGGGGGGCGCTGCGACGCGGGGACGGAACTCTCCTTCTTCGCCCCGCGTCTCCGCGTCTCCGCGTCTCCGCGTCTCTTCTCCATCTACAGGTATCGTTCGCGCAAGATCGCGACGTGGTGCGCCTCGTGGCCGGCGATGACGTGCGCGAGGGCGCGGACGCTGATCTCGTTCCCGTTCGCGACGCCGGAGCGCGACCACGCCGCGTCGTCGAGGCCGCGCAGCAGGTCGAGCGTGGAGGCGCGGACGTGCTCGAACTCTTCGGCGAGCGACGCGACGGTGCGCGCCGAGGCGTTCGAGTTGGCGACGTAGGGGTCCTGGTCGAAGCCTTCGACGGGCGTGCGGTCGCCGCGGGCGAAGCGGAGCAGGCGGTAGGCGAAGACGCGCTCGGTGTCGATGACGTGGCCGATCAGCTCTTTGACGCTCCACTTGCCGGGCGCGTAGCGCGAGTCGCCCTTCTCTTCGGAGAGTCCGCGCAGAGTCGCGGCGGTCTCCGCCCCCTGCCGCCCAAGCGTCTCCAACACGTCGCCCGCGACGAGCGAGACGTAGCGCTCGTAGTAGGGCGCGTACTCCGTGGGCGCCGGCCGCGCGCCGGCCGTCGAAGCTGACATCGGGGGTTGTCCTCCTCTGTTCGAGGAAACGCGGAAGTCGGAACGGTGGACGATGAGCTGATAAGCGGTTCGTCTTCAGTTCATCGTCCACCGTTCATCATTCATCGTTTCTCATTCGGTGTTCGGGTTGAACTCTTTCTTGACCTCCGTATTCTCGGCGGTCTGCGCGCCGGGCACGGGCGAGGCGATGGTCGAGTTCTCTTCCAGCTTCTCGTCGGGACTCAGCTCGACGCGCGGGTGCTGCGCCGTGTCGCTCAAAAGGTCGCGGCCTTCGTTCTGTTCGTCTGCCATTACTGTTCCTCTCCTCCTTGATCAGTCGTGTCTAGCGTCGCATCCAATCCGTGGACGGCGCCCGTCCGCGGCCGAAAAGCTCTACTGCCCCTGTCCGAGCGAGTAGCCGGGCTGGCCGTCGAAGTTGCACAGGTGCTCGGTCTTGATGAAGTCGAAGCCGGCCTCGTGGACGCGCCCCAGGAGCGAGATGATCTGCTGGTGCGAGACCGTGCCGCCGTCAGAGTCGGCTATGAAGCGGCAGCGCCAGTGGTCGGTGCAGAAGGTTTCGGGCATGCCGCCGGGCCAGACCTTCGTGCCGCGGTTGCTGATCATGATGAGCTTGAGGCCGTCCGCCCTGACCTTCGAGAGCGCGTCGCCGAGCTGGTCGGGCGACCCCTCAGTCCAGTTGAGGAACACGTCAACGCCGACCGTCTCCTTCTTGGCCGCTGGCCGTGAGCCGGCGGCGGGCGCGGGCCGCGCGGCGGCCGAGTCCGCCCCGGCCTTCTGGTAGCTGACGGGCTTGAGTATTTCGGGCTGTTTGCCCAGCCGCTCGACGACGGCCCCGGCGAACTCGCGCGTGCCGACCTTCTGCTTGCTGACCGAGCTGTCGTAGATGTCGTAGGTGTGGATGCCGTCCTCCATCGTCCTGAGCCAGGCGTTGTGCGCGCGCTCGGCCACGTCCGTCTGGCCGATGTGGACGAGCATCATCACCGCGCCTAAGAAAAGGCCCGAAGGGTTGGCTACGTTCTGACCCGCGCGCCGCGGGGCCGAGCCGTGGATGGCCTCGAACATCGAGATGTGCTCGCCGATGTTGGCCGAGCCGGCGAGGCCGACCGATCCGGCGATCTGCGCGGCCACGTCCGAGAGCACGTCGCCGTAGAGGTTCGGCATCACGATCACGTCGAAGTTTTCGGGCGTGTCGGCGAGCTTGGCCGCGCCGATGTCAACAATCCAGTGCTCCTGCTCGATCCCGCCGTACTCCGCCCCGATCTCGTCGAAGACCTTGTGGAAGAGGCCGTCGGTCATCTTCATGATGTTGTCTTTGGTGAAACACGTCACCTTCTTCCGGTTGTTGCGGCGCGCGTACTCGAAGGCGTAGCGCATGATCCGCTCGCAGCCCGGTCGCGAGATGATCTTCAGGCACTGATAGACCTGATCGGTCTGCCGGTGCTCGATGCCGGCGTAGAGGTCTTCCTCGTTCTCGCGGACGATGACCACGTCCATGACAGGGTGTTTGGTCTGCACGAACGGGTGGTAGGAGACGCAGGGGCGGACGTTGGCGTAGAGGCCGAGGGTCTTCCTGACCGTCACGTTCAGGCTCTTGAAGCCGCCGCCCTGCGGCGTCGTTATCGGGGCTTTCAAAAAGACCTTCGTGCGGCGCAGCGAGTCCCACGCGCCCGGCTCGATGCCGGCCGTGTTGCCGGCGAGATAGACCTTCTCACCGATGTCGATGGTCTCGATGTCGAGCCGCGCGCCGGCTTCTTTCAGGATGTGGAGCGTAGCCTCCATGATTTCGGGGCCGATGCCGTCGCCGTGCGCGACCGTAATGGGCGTGTTCGTAGCCATGATGACCAGACCTTTCGCTGTCGGATTTTAAGAATGGCTTGCGACCCGACTCTAAAGAGCGCGGGCGGCAAAAATCTTCCCAATCAGAGTGAAGTGGAGATATAACATTGCCCGGCCCAAAATTCCAACGGCCGCTGCCCGCACCGTGCGCCGTCTAAGGAGAGACCGCTATGAGCAAACAGCCCCGCCGCCGAGCACAGCAAACGCCCAACTTAGCCGAGGCGATGGCTCGCATTGAGGAGGCTAGAAGAAAAGGAGCAGCGATTTTGCAACTCCATAAGCTTTTCTTGACTGAAGTACCTGAATCAGTCGGCCAGCTGATTTGGCTTCAGGAATTATATCTACACGAAAACCGACTGAGGGAACTGCCTGAGTTCGTCTGCAAGTTAACTCAGCTTCGGGAGCTATACAACGACGATAATTTAATGACGAAATTGCCCGAGTCGATTGGTCAGCTAAAGAATATTCAGGAGCTTTCCTTCTACGGCAACCGACTCACGGAGGTGCCCGAGTCAATAGGCCGGCTGACCCTGCTTCAGAGGCTGTACCTTACTGACAACCGACTGACAGAACTGCCTGAGTCAATAGGCCGGCTGACCCAGCTTCGTGGGCTATATCTCAATAACAATAAACTAACAAATCTGCCTGAATCCTTGTTGAATCTAAAGAAGCTAGAACGGCTCTACCTGCACGGTAATAAGGCTCTGGGCTTGCCTGCAGAAGTTCTGGGGCCTGAATGGGGCGAAGGTGGAGCACCTGCAAATCCTAAAGAAATTCTCGAATATTACTTCCGGGTGCGGGGCGGCGAACGTCGGCCACTCAACGAAGCCAAGTTGATTCTCGTTGGTCGCGGTGGTGTGGGCAAAACGTCAGTTGTCAATCGGCTCATTCATAAGACGTTCAAAGACGAGAAGAAGACCGAGGGCATCAAAATTACAGAATGGTCGCTCACAGTCGGGAGGAAGAAAGACAAGGTGCGGCTCAACGTATGGGACTTCGGCGGGCAGGAGATCATGCACGCCACGCACCAGTTCTTCCTCACCGAGCGTAGCCTGTACCTGCTGGTCTTGAGCGGGCGCGAGGGCGGCGAGGACGCCGACGCCGAATACTGGCTGAAACTCATCCAGAGCTTCGGCGGCGACTCGCCCGTCATCGTTGTCCTTAACAAAATCAAAGAGCACCCCTTCGACGTGAACCGCAGCGCGCTGCAACAGAAGTACCCCTTCATCCGCGAGTTCATCAAGACCGACTGCAAGGCGGGTACGGGCGTCACGGAGCTGCGCCGCGCCGTCGAGCGCGAGACCGACCGGCTCGAACACCTGCGCGACGCGTTCCCAGCCGCGTGGTTCTCGATCAAAGACAAACTGGCCGGGATGCGGAAGAATTATTTGAGCTTCGACGTGTACCGGAAAGAATGCGCGAAGCTCGGCGAGGAAGACCCGAAGGCGCAGGAGTCACTGGCCTTCTATCTGCACAGCCTCGGCATCGCCTTGAACTACAAGGACGACCCGCGCCTCAAAGACACGCACGTCCTCAACCCGCACTGGGTCACGAACGGCATCTACAAAATCCTCAACGCGAACCGCCTCGAAAAGCAGAAGGGCGAGATCAAACTCCGCGATCTGCCCGACATCCTCGACAAACGAAAATACCCGAAAGAGATGCACGGCTTTCTATTGGAGTTGATGAAGAAGTTCGAGCTGTGCTTCGACATCCCCGGCAAGGAAACCGAGTACCTGATCCCCGAACTGCTCGACAAGCAGGAGCCGCCCGTGGCGCGCGAGTTCAAGCCGGAGGAGTGTCTGAACTTCGAGTATCAATACCCCGTGCTGCCCGAAGGCTTGCTCCCGCGCTTCATCGTCCGCACGCACGTCCTGAGTGACGACACCCGGCGCTGGCGCACCGGCGTCATCCTCAAGCTCGAAGACAACCTCGCGCTCGTCAAAGGCGACCTGCAAGACCGCCGCGTCTTCATCAACATCAAAGGCCCGGTCGCGGGCCGACGCCGCCTACTCTCAATTATCCGCGCCAACTTCGACCGCATCCACGCGGACATACGCAGGCTACAGCCCGAAGAGATCGTCCCGCTGCCCGGCCGCCCCGGCTCGTCAGTCTCTTACAAAGACCTGCTTGCGTGGGAGCAGAACGGGATGAAGAAGTTCCCGATGATCGTTGACGGGAGCGTGACCGAGATAGATGTTGACGCGCTGCTGAACGGCGTGGAAGTCGAAGCCGAACGCGCGCACGGTCGCGCGGGCGACGAGCGCGGGCGCGCGGCGCGCATCTTCGTCAGCTACTCGCACAAGGACGAGCGGCTGCTCAACGAACTCAAGACGCACCTCAGCCCGCTGCGCCGCTTGGGATTGATGGAGACCTGGGACGACCGCGAGATCGAAGCGGGCGAGGACTGGCGCGAGAAGATCAACGAGAATTTGGAGCGCGCCGACGTGTTCATCCTGCTGGTGAGCGCCTCCTCCATCGCCTCGGACTACTGCTTCGAGAAGGAGTTCGGCCGCGCCCTCGAACGGCACGCGAAGAACGAGTTGCGGATCATCCCCGTCATCGTCCGTGACTCAAGCTGGCGAAAGATACCGGAACTCGCGGGGCTGCAAGCCGTCCCCAAAGACGGGCGAGCCGTCATGAGTTCGGCGAACAAGGACAAAACGTGGCGGGAGGTTTCCGAGAGCATCGAGAAAGTGCTCCAAGGCATGAGCGCCGCCGACCCGATTAGGCGTCGCGCGTGTTGATTGCGTACGGCTCGCTGTTTCGCGCGCGGGCCGTTTCGGGTATTATGCGCGGAGCGAAGTTCCCCCGGTTGCCGAACAGCTTGAAGCAGGTCGCCCGCCAGCGGGCGACGGGAAGAAAGTTTGCCGCCTCCACGCTCTCCCGGTGTCGAGGACGCGTAGCCGCGCGTGCGGCCTCGCCGCCACCAGCCCATGACGGAGACCAGGAAAGACCCTCGCCCCGGCCTCGCGCGTTACGGCGCGGCGCTCGCCGCCGTCGGCGCGGCCTTCGCCGTCACGTACCTCGCGCAGGAGCCGCTCGGCCGGCGCGTGCCGTTCGCCTTCTTCTACGCGGCCGTCGTCGTCGCCACCTTCTACGGCGGGCTGCGGGTGGGGCTGCTGGCCGTCGCCGCGTCGGCCGCGCTCGCCGACTACTTCTTCCTGCCCCCGCAGAGCGCGCTCACGCTCGACCCCGTGGGGCTGCTCCAGATCGCCGTCTTCCTGTTCGTTTCGCTGCTCGTCTGCGTGATGATCGAGCGGAGCAAGCGGGCCGAGGCCGGCAGGGAGCGGCTGCGCGAGAGCGAGTACGCCGCGCGCCGGGCGAGCGACGAGGCGCGCGCCGCGACGGCCGGCATCCTGGAGAGCGTCACCGACGGCTTCTTCGCCTTCGACCGCGACTGGCGCTTCACCTACGTCAACAGCGAGGGCGCGCGCACGCTCGGCCGCCCGGCCGCGGAGCTGATCGGCAAGAACCTTTGGCAGGAGTTCCCCGAACTCACGGAGACGAGCTTCGGCCGCCTCTACCGCCGCGCGGCCGACGAGAACCGCAAGCTCGAACTCGAAGACTACTACCCGCCCCTCGACGCCTGGTTCCACGCCCGCGCCTACCCGAATGAGTCGGGCCTGTCCGTCTATTTCCACGACGTGACGGTGCGCCGCCGCGCCGACGAGATGCGCGCCCACCTCGCGGCCATCGTCGAGTCCTCCGACGACGTGATCATCGGCAAGACGCTCGAAGGCACGATCATGAGCTGGAACAAGGCGGCCGAGCGCACCTACGGCTACACGGCCGAAGAGGTCGTCGGCCGCTCCGTCTCCATCCTCTTCCCCCCCGACCGCCCCGACGAGCTGCCGCAGATCATGGGCAGGCTCCGCCGCGGCGAGCGCATCGATCACTACGAGACGGAGCGCGTAACAAAGGGCGGCGAGCGGATCATCGTCTCGCTCACCATCTCGCCGATCCGCGGCCCCGACGGCGTGATCATCGGGGCCTCGACCATCGCACGCGACATCACGGAGATGAAGCGCGTCCAGGCCGAGCGCGAGCAACTTCTCGCGCGCGAGCGGGAGGCGCGCTCGGCGGCCGAGGAGAGCGAGCTGCGCTACCGCTCGCTCGCCCGGGCCACCTCGCAGATGGTCTGGGTGACGGACGCAGACGGTATGATCGAGGACATGCCGGAGTGGCGCAGCCTGACGGGCCAGACGGCCGAGGAGGTGCGCGGGCGCGGCTGGCTCGACGCCATCCACCCGGAAGACCGCGAGCGCGTCGCCCGGGTGTGGGATGCTGCCTTCTCCTCGCGCGCGATCTACGACGTTGAGTACCGCATCCGCTCCGCCGCGGGCGGCTACCGCCAAGTCACCGTGCGCGGTGTGCCTGTCGTCGGTGCGGAGGGCCGCGTCAAGGAGTGGATCGGCACGCTCACGGACGTGACGGAGGAGAAGCGCGCCGCGGCGCGCCTGCGCGAGCAGGCCGAAGTGATCGAGACGGTCAACCGCACGGGGCAGATGATCGCCGGCGAGCTGGACGTGCAGAAGGTCATCCAGAGCGTGACGGACGCGGCCACGGAGCTGTCGGGCGCGCGCTTCGGCGCCTTCTTCTACAACGTCCTGGACGAGCACGGCGCGTCCTACATGCTCTACACGCTGTCGGGCGTGCCGCGCTCGGCCTTCGCCCACTTCCCGATGCCGCGCGCCACAGACCTCTTCGGCCCGACCTTCCGCGGCGAGGGCACGATCCTCATCCCGGACGTGGTGAAGGACGCGCGCTACGGCAAGAACTCGCCGTACTACGGGATGCCCGAAGGCCACCTGCCCGTCGTGAGCTACCTGGCCGTGCCCGTCATCTCGCGCTCGGGCGAAGTCCTCGGCGGACTCTTCTTCGGCCACCCCGAGGCGGCCGTCTTCACGGAGCGCGCGGCGCGCATCATCGAGGGGCTGGCGGCGCAGGCCGCGGTCGCGCTCGACAACGCGCGGCTGTTCGAGGCCGCCGCGCGCGAGCGCCGGAAGGCCGAAGCCAGCGAGGAGCACTACCGATTCCTCGCCGAGTCGATCCCGCAGATCGTCTGGACTTCGGACGCGGACGGCCGCCCCGACTACTACAACCAGCGCTGGTACGAGTACACGGGGATAGCGCCGGGCGAGGTCACCGACTTCGGCAACTCTGGCGCGGTGCACACGGAAGACCTGGCGGCCGCGCGCGGGCGTTGGGCCGAGGCGTCCGCCGCGGGCGCGACGTTCGAGAGCGAGCTGAGAATCCGCCGCGGCTCGGACGGCAGCTACCGCTGGCACCTCGCGCGCGCCGTCCCGCTGCGCGACCACGGGGGGCGCATCGTCAAGTGGTTCGGCACGTCCACCGACATCGACGACCGCAAGCAGGCCGAGGAGTCGCAGCGCTTCCTCGCCCAGGCGAGCGAAGTCCTCGTCAGCTCGCTCGACTACGAGGCGACGCTCGCGCGCCTGGCCCGCCTCGTCGTCCCGCGCCTCGCCGACTGGTGCTCGATCGACATGCTGACCGAGGAGCGCCAGATTCGCCGCCTCGCCGTCGCCCACGAAGACCCGGCGAAGGTCGAGTTCGCGCGAGAGCTGGAACAGCGATACCCGCCAAGCATGAGCGACGCGGAGGGCGTCGCCAAAGTCATCCGCACGGGCGAGCCGGAGATTTACCCGAACGTGCCCGACGAGCTGCTGGCGCTCGTCGCGCGCGACTCCGAGCACCTGAGGATTCTGCGCGAGCTGGGCCTGCGCTCGGCGCTCGTCGTGCCGCTAGCGGCGCAGGGGCGCACCATCGGCGCGATCACGCTCGTCGCGGCCGAATCGGGCCGCCGCTACTCCCAGGCCGACCTGCCCTTCGTCGAAGACCTCGCGCACCGCGCCGCGCTCGCCATCGAGAACGCGCGGCTCTATCGCGAGGCGCAGGAAGTCAACCGCCTGAAGGACGAGTTCCTCGCCACGCTCTCGCACGAGCTGCGCACGCCGCTCACGGCCGTGCTCGGGTGGACGCGCCTGCTCGGCACGGGACAGCTCGACGCCGAGACCTCACGCCGCGCGATGGAGACCATCGAGCGCAACGCGCAGTCGCAGGTGCAGCTCATCGACGACATCCTCGACGTGTCGCGCATCATCCGCGGCAAGCTCCGGCTGAACGTCCGGCCCGTCGAGCTGGCTCCCGTCATCGAGTCGGCCGTCGATTCCGTCCGCCCCGCGGCCGAGGCCAAGGGCATACGCCTGCAAGTCGTCCTCGACCGGCAGGCCGGGCCGGTCTCCGGCGACCCCGACCGCTTGCAGCAGGTCGTCTGGAACCTGCTGTCGAACGCGATCAAGTTCACGCCGAAGGACGGGCGCGTGCAGGTCTTGCTCGCGCGCGTGGACTCGCAGTTGGAGGTGACGGTCAGCGACTCGGGGCAGGGCATCGCGCCGGAGTTCATCCCTTACGTCTTCGACCGCTTCCGCCAGGCCGACCCGACGACGACGCGCACGCACGGCGGACTCGGCCTCGGCCTCGCCATCGTGCGCCACCTCGTCGAGCTGCACGGCGGGTCGGTGCGGGCCGAGAGCGCGGGCGCGGCGCGGGGCGCGACCTTCCGCGTGCTGCTCCCGCTGCTCGCGATGCACCCGGCCGAGCCGCCAACGTCCGAGCATCCGGCGGCGTCGGCGTCGTCCGCCGCCGCGCCGGCGTCGGGCAACGGTTTCCACCTTGAGTGCCCGCCGGAGCTGGCGGGCCTGCGCGTGCTCGTCGTCGAGGACGACGCGGACTCGCGCGAGCTGCTGATCGCCGTGCTCAGCCAGTGCGAGGCCGAGGTGCTGGCCGTCTCGCGCGCGGCCGACGCGCTCGACGCGCTCGACTCGTGGCGGCCGGACGTGCTCGTCTCCGACATCGAGATGCCGGGCGAGGACGGCTACACGCTCATCCGCAAGGTGCGCGCGCGGCCCGCCGATCGCGGGGGCCAGATACCGGCGGCCGCGCTCACGGCTTACGCGCGCTCCGAGGATCGGATGCGCGCCCTCGTCGCCGGCTTCCAGATACACGTCCCCAAGCCGGTCGAGCCGGCCGAACTGGTGACGGTCATCGCCAGCCTCGCGGGCCGGGCGGTGAAAAGCTAGAAGGCAGTAGGCAGTAGGCAGAAAGCAGAAGGCAGAAGGCAGTCAGGAGTCAGAGCGCGAGTGTGCTCTGTCTTGACTGCCTTCTGCCTTCTGCCTACTTGCCCTTTAGTGTCCGGCGGTCGCGCCGGCCGAGCGGGCGCGCGTGG
>DATHBT010000020.1:0-5683 GCA_035295985.1 Pyrinomonadaceae bacterium
AACCGGGCGCCGCGCGGTCGGGCGGCAGGCCCGCCGCCGCCACAGCAACGGCCCGCCGCCGCGCCGCAAGCCGCGCGTCCTCAGCGCGGGGCGCAGGGGCCGCCGCAGGCGATGCGACAGCAGGAACAGCCCCGGCAGTCGCCCCGGCAGCCGAAGGCCGAGCGCAGGCAGGGGCCGCCGGCGCACGCGGGCGGGCACGGTCAGCCGCAGGCCCAGCCGCAGCAGGACAAGGGTAAGGGGAAAGGCAAGGGCCGCCCGTAAACCCGGTCGCGGCACGCGTATGATCCGACTGCCCGAATCAGACGAGGAGCTTTTGGGCGAGTGCGAAGTTGACACCTTCCGTTCGAGCGGGCCGGGCGGCCAGCACGTCAACAAGACGGAGAGCGCCGTCCGGCTGACTCACCTGCCGACGGGCCTCGTCGTCACCTCACGCTCCGAGCGCAGCCAGCACCGCAACAAGGCCGACTGCCTGCGTAAGCTGCGCGAACTCGTCGCGCGGCTCAACGAACGCCCCAAGCCCCGCGTCCCGACCAGGCGGACGCGCGCGGCCAAAGAGCGCACGCTCGAACAGAAGGCGCGCCGCTCGCGCGTCAAGCGCCTGCGCTCGAAGCCGGCCGACGGCGAATGAGGCCGCCGTTTTGGGTACTGTCAGGTGTGAGGCGGCGTGGCCCGCCGCAGAGGCGGCGAGGGGCGCGGGAAGTCGAACCTTCTCCGCGCCCCCTGCGTTTGAGGTTGCTTTCGCGGCGCTTAGGTGGAAGCTCCGGCGGTGGGTGAGACCCGCCTCGCCGTCTCACCGGACGCTGCGCAGCTCGTTGATCCTCGCGCGCACCGCCTCGGTCAGCATGCCGACTTCGGCCGGGCTGTAGTTGGCGGCGCGGAAGGCGTCGGCGATCTGGCGGTCGCTGAGCTTCGCGAGCAGCGAGGCGATCCAGCGCGCCTCCTCGACGCGGATGTAGTCGAACAGATCCTGCCGCTTGCCCTTGTAGAAGAGGAAGACCTGCCCGCGCTTCACGTCTTCGAGGAACGGGTCGCGGCTGAAGTCTTCGGGGTTGTTGCGGCTGCGGCTGACGCGCCAGAAGCCGGGCACGTCGAGCTTCACGCGGCCGAAGGTCGCGCCCAGGTCGCTGACGACGTAGTGCAGCTCCTCGCGGCCCGTGCGCGGGTCGCGGACGTGCAGGACTTTGTTGTTCGTGTCCTTGATGTCCCAGTTGTTGAGGAGCGCCATCATGATGATGAGGCCCTGAAGCTCTTTCGTGCGGGCGAAGGGGTTTCGCGCCCACCTCCACTCGTCGAGCCGATCCACGTGCTCGGGCCGCGCTTCGAGCCTCACGTTCTCGAACGTGCCCTTGCCCTCGACTTGCAGGCGCGGGACGAGGTAGTTGATCTCGGTCATGTAGCCGACGGCCCAGACAAGCCTGACCGCGGCGGTCTCCGACTGCGCCTCCTTGCCCACCTTCGCCACCCACTCGCGGCCCCGTCCGTCGCGGACGCGGAACTTGGTCGAGTAGCCGCCTGTCTCATCCTTGACGAAGGTCACGCGCGAAAGATCGGGGCGCATCGCCTCGCCGCCCGGCCCGAGCAGCAGGTTGCGCGTCGGCAGATCGTCGGGCGCGCGCCACAGCACGGGCGTGCCCGAAGGCTGAGGCTTGTTCTTCTTCCCGGTCTTCTCCTGCGCGGCGAGGGCCGACGCCGAGAAGCTCAGCGCGACGGCCAGGGCCGCCGCGCGGCGGAGTCTCTTTTGCAGGAACATAAAACTCAATTCCCCCGGCCTGTTTCGGGACGGTCGTTAAGGGAGAGAGAGGGGAGAAAAACCCTTGGGCAAGGACCGTTCCGCCGCGGCAGTAGCGCAAAAGGTAGCTCGGGCGCGGGCCGTTCGACGCGAGGCCGTACTGAAGTTCCCGGCCGCGTACCGCGCCGGTACGGCCGTAAGAGGGGTTCAGGAACGCCGGCTTGAGGAAGGGTGGGCCGGGAGTGCCTGTCGCGGCGGGGCTTGAGAAAGGGCCGCCTGAGCCTGTGGCGTCTCGCGCTCACAAGTGTAGCGCGCGAGCGCGTCGGCGAGCGGCGGGAGGAGCGCGCCCCGAACGCTTGAGAGCGCGCTGTAGGCCGGGCGCGGGGCCGCGAGGTTGAGCGAGCGCGTAGGCCGCGCGTCGATCAAAGTTTCGTCCAAACCGTGGAGGCGCGCGGCGAGGCGCGCGAGTTCGGCCCAGGAGACCGCGCCGCCGTTCGACAGGTGCCACAGGCCGCGCTCGCCATCGATGAGCAGGTCGAGGCAGGCGTTGGCGAGGTCGGGCACGTAGGTCGGCGAGACGACCGAGTCGGACTCGGCCGCGAACCGCTCGCCCGCGGAGAGGGCGCGGAGTGCCGCCGTCACGAAGTTGTACTCGTCCCAGGGGCCGAAGAAGGCGCTCGTGCGGACGACCAGCGCCGCCGGGTGCGCGGCCAGCGCGCGCGACTCCGCTTCGGCCTTACTCCGGCCGTAAACATTTAACGGCGACGGCCCGTCGGACTCGACGTAAGGCCCGCCCTTCGCGCCGTCGAAGACGAGATCGGACGAGAAGGTCAGCAGCGCAACGTCGAGCGACGCGCAGGCCGCGGCCAACACGGCCGCCCCTTCCGCGTTCTCCCGGAAACACTTCTCAGGCTCGCGCTCGGCGTCGTCAACGCGGACGTAGCCGGCCGCGTTGACGACGGCCCACGGCCGCCACCCGTCGAGCGCGTCGGCGACCGACCCGGCGTCCGCGATGTCCATCTCGTCGCGCGTGAGCAGCCGGTAGGGGATGGCGCGCGCGCGGCACAGTCGCGCGAAGGCGCGGCCGAGCGTGCCCGTCGCGCCGGTGATCAGGACGGGCCGCGAGTCTTCGCGGCCTCTCATTGCCCGACGCTCGCGGGCCGCCTCCTTCTTCCGGCGCGCGGAGCGCGCGGGCGGGTAGAGCAGGCGGTCGAGCCTGCGCCACCAGCCGGGCGCGTCGAGAACGGGGTGGGAAGGCTCCCGGCCCGCGGCCAGTTCGCGGAGCAGACGGGCGAGCGCGGTCGGCCGCGGGGCGCCGCCGCGCAGATCGAAGACGCCCGGCTCGTAGCGCCCACGGTCGCAGGCCAGCAGGCTGTCCCAGTCGTATGCGCCGAGCAGCGACCACGCGGTCACGGCGCGCACGTCAACCCCCTCGCGCCGCAGGGACGACGCCGCGCCCCACATCTCGGCGAGCCATCGCAACTGCTCTTCGCGCGTGCAGCCGAGGTGCGCCTCGGTGACGGCCAGCGGCAGCCCGTAACGCCCCCAGGCTTCCGCGAGCAGAGCGCGCGGCCCGGCAGTGCCTTCCGAGAGGACGCGCACGGCTTCGACGTCCGCGTAAGCCTGACGGCCGTTGCCGCCGTGCGTGCGTGCGGGGTAGCGCGCGAGTCGCTCGTCCAGGAAACGCTCGCTCGTGATGTAGTGGTTGATGCCCAGCACGTCCGGCGTGGTGGGGTTTTCGGCGAACCACTCAAGCTCGCCTTCCGCGACGCCGGAGCAGCGGGCGTAGTACCAGAGTGGGTGCTCGCGCGTGAGGCGCCCGGCGAGCAGGTCGAAGCTGAGCCAGCGCCGCTCGTTCTCGAAGTCCGCCTGGTAGAGGAGCGCCCGCGTGCTGTGCGTCTTGCCGAGGTCTTCGGTCTGCACCAAGCGCGCGCGCGGGTTGACTTCGCGAACAGCGCGCATCGAGAGGGCGACGGCGCGGCACTGGTTGAGGAGGGCGCGGAGGAAGGTTCGGTCGTCGCGCCCGTGCGGATACCAGTGGCCGTAGAGGCCGCTGAAGCGCGCGGTGGTGAGGGGCTCGTTGACCGGCGTGTAGTCCTCGACCCACGGGTAGCGCTCGGCGACGGCGCGCGCGTACCCGGCCAGCCCTTCGGGGAAGAGGGGATCGACGAGGCTCGTGTGCCGGGGGCCGCTGCCGTGGTGGAGGAGGCCGACGACGGGCCGGAGGTTCAGCTCGCGCAGGCGCGCGAGCCTCGCGTCGGGCCAAGACCAGTCGGCCGATTCTAACCCCGCGGGCGCGGTGCGCTCCCACAGCACGGGGTAGCGGAGCGCGCGGACGCCGAGCGCGGCGAAGAGATCGAGATCGGTCGCGCGCCGGGCGTGGCCGCTGCGTTCGAGCTGGTCGAAGAAGCGGTCGCCGACGCGGTTGACCGTGCACTCGACGCCGCCCCACAGCTCCGGCGGCCCGTTGTCAGGAAGCTCCGCGGGCATAGACTTAGGGCGGCCCGGCGCGCGCCGCCGCATGCGGTGAACCTCTGCGCGCGCCGTCAGCGGCCCGCGCCGGCCATCCCCCCGGCGCGCGTGCGCCGGCCGTTACCGTTGCCGTCGTGCTCGTGCGGCGCGTGCGCGAAGAGCGAGGCGGCGGCCTCGGAACGCCGGGCCGCGCCGACGAGCTTCGCGTAAACGGTGAGCGCCTGCGCGACTATCTGATCCATGTTGTAGTACTTGTAGGTGGCGAGCCGGCCGACGAAGCGGACGCCCGGCGTCGAGTCGGCCAACTGCTTGTACTTCGCGTAGAGTTCGGCGTTCTCCCTGCGCGGGACGGGGTAGTAAGGGTCGCCCTCGGCCTGGGGGAATTCGTAAACGACGCTCGTCTTCTCGTGCTCCTGGCCCGTCAGGTACTTGAATTCGGTCACGCGCGTGTAGAGGTGCTCGTTCGGGTAGTTGACGACTGGCGCGGGCTGGAAGACCCGCTGCGCGTGCGTCTCGTGCCTGAACTCGAGAGAGCGGTAGGGGAGGCGGCCGTAGCGGTAGCCGAAGAAGGCGTCCACCGGCCCCGTGTAGATCAACTCGCGGTAGGGGATCACGCGCTCGATCTCGCGGTAGTCGCAGTTGAGCATGATCTTGATGTCCGGGTGGTCGAGCATCCGCTCGAACATGCGCGTGTAGCCGTGGAGCGGCATCGCCTGGTAGGTGTCCGTGAAGTAGCGGTCGTCGCGGTTCGTGCGCGTCGGCACGCGCGAGGTGACGGAGGCGTCGAGTTCCGACGGGTCCAGCCCCCACTGCTTGCGCGTGTAGTTGCGGAAAAACTTCTCGTAAAGTTCGCGGCCGACCGCGCCGACGACCACGTCCTCGGACGTGCGCACCTGATCGCGCGGCTCGGCGACCCCTTTGAAGAACTCGGCGACCTCGAAGGAGGTGAGAGACAGGCCGTAGAGCTTGTTAATGGTGTCGAGGTTGATAGGGATCGGGACGAGCTGGCCGTCCACGCTCGCCAGCACGCGGTGCTCGTAGGCGCGCCACCCGGTGAAGCGCGACAGGTACTCGAAGACCTCGCGCGAGTTGGTGTGGAAGATGTGCGGCCCGTATTTGTGGACGAGGACGCCCGCGTCGTCGTAGTGGTCGTAGGCGTTGCCGCCGACGTGCGGTCGCCTGTCGCAGAGGAGGACTTTTTTGCCCGAACCTGCGGCCAGGCGCTCGGCCAGTACACTGCCGGCGAACCCGGCCCCGACGATCAGGTAGTCAAACATAGCTTCCCCCTAGTCTCCGCGCGGCCGCAAAAGTTATGAGGTCGCGACCCTCGCGCCCCCGAGTAGACCTGCCGCCGCGCCGCCCTTGTTCACCTTCGCCTGCCGCGCGACGGCCGGCGCAGCGGCCTGCCGCGACGCGACCGCGCCCTCGATCAGCCGACTCATGTGCGCCCAAGTCTCGTCCCAGGAGTTCTGCGCGAGGAAG
>DATHBT010000021.1:0-3951 GCA_035295985.1 Pyrinomonadaceae bacterium
TGGAAGGCGAGGGCGTCACACAGTTGCTGCAAGAGTGGGGCGCGGGCGACCGCGCGGCGCTCGACCGGCTGGTGCCGCTCGTCTTCGACGAGCTGCGCCGGCTGGCGCACTCCTACCTGCGGCGAGAGCGCGCCGGCCACACTTTGCAGCCGACCGCGCTCGTCAACGAGGCATACCTGCGGCTCGCGGATCAGCGGCGCGTCACATGGCAGAGCCGCGCGCACTTCTTCGGCATCGCCGCGAACCTGATGCGGCAGATTCTCGTGGATCACGCGCGCGCCCGCGCGGCCGAGAAGCGCGGCGGCGCAGACCTGCAACGCCTCTCGCTCACGCAGGCCGAGCGCGTCGCGGGCCGCGAGGACGTGGACGTGCTCGCGCTCGACGAGGCGCTCGGCCGCCTCGCCGCGTTCGACCCGCAGCAGGCGCGCATCGTCGAGCTGAAATTCTTCGCCGGGCTGACCATCGAGGAGACGGCCGAGGTCCTGAACGTCTCGCACGCGACCGTCGAGCGCGACTGGAAGCTGGCCCGCGCGTGGCTGAAGCGCGAGCTGTCCTGAGCGGCGCGCACGAAACTCCCTCCTCGCCGTCGAGCCGTTCTGAGGGAGAACGCCGCGCCTTTCCGCATTAGTTAAAGAGGGCCGCCCGCGCCCGCCGGAGAGGGGGGCCGGGCGCCGGTTCATTTTTTCGGAGGTCGCCATGACACCCGAACGCTGGCAGCAAGTGAAGGAGATTTTCCACGCGGCGCTGGAGCGCGAGCCTGCTTTTCGTCCCGACTTCCTGGTGCGCGCGTGCGGCGCAGACCCGGAGCTGCGCGCCGAGGTCGAGTCGCTCATCTCCGCGCACGAGGACGACGAGAGCTTCATCGACAAGCCCGCCCTGGGCGCGGGGCTGCTCGACGAAGCGCCCGACGTGCTGCGGCCGGGCCAGCGGTTCGGGGATTACGAGATCGTCAAAAGGATCGGCCGCGGCGGGATGGGCGAGGTCTATCTCGCCACCGAGCGGACGCTCGGCCGCAAGGTGGCCTTGAAACTCCTGCCCGCCGCCTACACGCGCAACCAGGATCGGCTGCGCCGCTTCGAGCAGGAGGCGCGCGCCGCGTCGGCGCTGAGCCACCCGAACATCATCACGATCTACCGGATCGGCGAATCAGGCGGCGCGCACTTCATCGCCACCGAGTACGTCGAGGGCGAGACGCTGCGCCAGCGCCTCTCGCGCTCGCGCGCCGGCACGGGCGAGTCGCTCGGCATCGCCACGCAGATCGCCGAGGCGCTCGACGCCGCGCACAAGGCCGGCATCGTCCACCGCGACATCAAGCCGGAGAACGTCATGCTCCGGCCCGACGGCTACGTGAAGGTTCTGGACTTCGGACTCGCGAAACTCGCCGAGCCGCGCGCGGGCGTCGTCTCCGACCCGGAGGCCGAGACGCGCGTCGCCGTCCAGACCACCCCCGGCGCGGTGATGGGCACGGTCAACTACATGTCGCCCGAGCAGGCGCGCGGCCTCGGCGTGGACGGGCGCACCGACGTCTGGTCGCTGGGCTGCGTGCTCTACGAGTGCGCGACGGGGCGCGACCCGTTCGCCGGGCCGACGCCGAGCGACACGCTCTCGAACATCCTCCAGCGAGAGCCGCCCCCGCTCTCGCGCCAGTTGTCTGACGCGCCCGCCGAACTCGAACGCATCGTCTCGAAGGCGCTGCGTAAAGATCGCGAAGCGCGATATCAGGGGATCAGGGATTTACTCGTCGATCTGAAGAGCCTCAAGCAGGAACTGGACTTCGCCGCCAAGCTCGAACGCTCCGGCGCGCCCGACGCACGCGCCTCGCAGGGGGGCGACGCGCACGGGGACGGTCACGCGAGGCCGGCGGCGGTCGCGGCGCGCACGGACGAGAACGGGCGGGCGGCCGTCACCGCCGGGGTCGGGGCGGGATTGCGTCCGCGCGAGGCGGGCGGGCGGCGCGGGCTATTCGCCGCGTCGGCCGTCGCCGCGCTCGTGCTCGTCGCCGCCGCGGCGTTCGGCGTCTATAAGTTCGTGCTGCCACGGCTGCGCCCGGCCCACTTCCAGCGGACGAACATCGCGCGGCTCACCAACTCGGGTAAAGCCATCGACGCCGCCGTCTCGCCCGACGGGAAGTACCTGGCCTACGTCCTGAGCGACGCGGGGCAGCAGAGCCTCTGGATCAGGCAGACGAGCGCCGCCAACGACACGCAGATCGTCGCGCCCGCGCGCGTCGGCTTCTGGGGCATGACCTTCTCGCCCGACGGCGACGAGATTTATTACGGCGTCAAGTCGGGCGGCCCCGGCGGGCTATACCGCATCCCCGCCCTCGGCGGAACTCCCGTCAAGGTGATGGACGCGGTGGACGGCGCCGTCAGCTTCTCGCCCGACGGCGAACAGATCGCCTACGTGCTCGGCGATCCGGCACGCGGCGAGAGCGGCCTCTACGTGGCGAATGCGGACGGCACAGGCGCGCGCCAGATCGCCTCGCGTAAACTCCCCGAATACTTCGTGCCGATCTTCTACACAGGCCCCTCCTGGTCGCCCGACGGGCGGCTCGTCGCCGCCGCGATCGGGGCCGGAAGCGGCGGGGCGCGCGTGATCGCCGTCGCCCCCGAAGGCGGCGGGGAGCAGGTGCTCACGCGGGGAACGTGGATCGATATCAGGCGCGTGCACTGGCTCCCGGACATGAGCGGGCTGATGATGATCGCGAACAGCCCGGAGGTCACGAACACGCAGGTCTGGCACGTCGCGTACCCCGGCGGGGAGGCGCGCCGCGTGACGAACGACCTGGGCAGCTTCCGCTCGCTGAGCCTCACCTCGGACGGGAAGAAGCTGGCGACCGTCTCCCAGTCGAGCCTGATGAGCGTCTGGGTCGCGCCCGACGCCGACGCCGCGCGCGCCGAGGAACTCCCGACCGGCAACGTGGGCTTCATAGGGGGCTTCGAGAACATCGACACGCTGCCGGACGGCCGCGTCCTCTACACCTCGACCCAGGACGGCAAGCCCGGCGTCTGGCTGATGAACGCCGACGGCACGGGCCGGCGGCAGTTGACCGCCGACTCCTACGGCTTCAACCCGACGGCTTCGCCCGACGGGCGGTTCATCCTCTACACGACCTACGCCGACGGCCGTAGCAACATCTGGCGCATGAGCGTCGAGGGCGGGGGTGCCGCCCGCCTCACAGACGGCAGCGAGGATCGCTCGCCCGCCGTCTCGCCCGACGGCCGATGGGTGGTCTATTCCTCGTTCGCCGGCGGCAGGATGACTTTGTGGAAAGTGCCCATCGAAGGGGGCGCGCCGTCGCAGCTCACCGACCGGGTCGCCTACGCCCCGCAGGTCTCGCCCGACGGCCGGCTCATCGCCTACGCCTACTCGCACTACCCCAACACGGAGTTCATCAAAAACCCGGCCATCACCAGGATCGCCGTCATGCCCTTCGAGGGCGGCGACCCCGTCCGCATCTTCGAGATCAGGCCCAGCAACGCCGTCCAGCCGACGCTGCGCTGGTCGCGCGACGGCCGCGCCCTACTCTACACGCTCAACGAGGGCGGCGTCGGCAACGTCTGGAGCCAGCCCCTCGAAGGCGGCCAGCCCACGCAGCTGACGCAGTTCAAAGAGAAGGCGATCACGACATTCACCCTAACCCGCGACAACAAACTCTACTGCGCCCGCGGCATCTCGCTGCGCGACGCCGTGCTCATCACCGACCTCGACTGAGCGCGCGACGGGCACGGGCGTGAGGCGGCACGACTAAAAAGAGCGGGGCCGCCACTCGAACTATCAAGAGGCGGCCCCGCTTCCATTCGCGCTTACGTCAGCCCGCAGCGGGCGTAGCGGGTCGCCGCGGACGGCGGCCCGCGGCCCGCAACGCTCCTTTACCGATCCCCTCCGCGCTCGGCCTCTTCCATCTTCTTCCGCAGCGAGAGCGGGCGCATGTCCGTCCAGACCTCTTTG
>DATHBT010000022.1:0-30767 GCA_035295985.1 Pyrinomonadaceae bacterium
TAACAAGCTCGCTGATTGCGCGTCCGGTTGAATGAGTTGTTAGACAGCGCGTTGATCAGCGATACTCGTCATACGGAAAAATTATTTCCTCACTCCATAAAATTTCTCTACGCTTTTCTTCGCCTACGAAAAACTCAAACCCAATTTGTGCCGTTGTCTTCTGTTTTGAGTCTTTGATGTGACGCAGGCCACGGACTTCATCTTCTCCAACAGAAAGGGTCATGCTTTCACCGGGTTCAAGCATTTGCAAAGTTAAAGATGTGTTGTAGTAACACTCATCTCTTATCTTGAAGGTTAAATTATCAATCTTTCCATCATGATTTGCGGGAAATGGTTCTCCATGCTTCACGCCTAGAGTGCAATAGTCAATTTTGCCCTTGCGCTTACTCCCAACGTAAAAGATTGGCTGTGCTGTCTCGTTTACAATTTCAAAATTGGCAACCCACTCTTTTCCATATTCAAACCCTTTAGAATGAGTTAGAACTTTGCCGGACTGCCCTCTGATGGATTGTTGCTGTGCGGGTGTTTCGGTTGCAGGCGCGGCCAAATTTGCCGGTGAAGGAAACAATACTCGATAAATGCCGCTTGCCCAGGCAAGAGCGCTGCCGACAACGAGAGCCAAAAAACCAACCGCAAATTTCAAGCTTATTTTTCTCATCAGATTAATCTCTCAAGGCTACAGCCATAAAAGAAGCTGTCTAACGCATATTCTGCCGCGCCCTGCGGTATAACTCCGTAATGGGGCGTGAAAAGTCGCGGGGTGCGGCATGACTCCATAAGAGGGCAGCAAAAGCCGCACGGTGCGGTATAACTCCGTAATAGGGGGCCAGTTGCCGCACGTTTCGCTCCCCCCTTAGAGACTCCGCGCGTGTATAATGCTCCCCCCTCGCGCCCTAACTCAACACTTTCCCTCGCGCCTCACGATCATGACTCAGCCTGAACTCCTGGATCGCGTCCACTCCGCCGCCCGGCTGCGCCACCTCAGCCTGAGCACGGAGAGGACTTACTCCGACCGGATCAGGCGCTACATCCTCTACCACGGCAAACGCCACCCATCCGGGATGGGCGTAGGGGAGATCAGGCAGTTCCTCTCGCGCCTGGCTGTCGAGGGGCGGGTCTCGGCCTCGACGCAGAATCAGGCGCTCTGCGCGCTCCTCTTCCTCTACCGCGACGTGCTAGGGGTCGATCTGCCCTACGTGGACGGGATAGAGCGGGCGAAGCGGCCGGCGAGAGTGCCAGTCGTCTTCACCCGCCAGGAGGTCGGGCGGCGGCTGTCGCAACTGTCAGGCCCTTACGCCCTGATCGCCTCGCTGCTCTACGGGTCGGGCCTGCGGCTGACGGAGGCCGTGCCACTCGTTCGCCACGCACCCGCTGGGAGACGGCTACGACCTGCGGGCGATTCAGGAGTTACTAGGGCATAGCGACGCGCGGACGACGCAGATTTACACGGACGTGCTGAACAAGGGCGGGAGAGGTGTGAGAAGCCCTCTCGAAGGATAGCTGAATTGGCCGCACTGAGAGTTGACACACTATAGGCACACAAAATAAGAAAGGGCGGCCCCGAGGCTGCCCTTTAACCCGTTGTTATTATTGATGCACCCGGCACGACTCGAACGTGCGACCTTCTGATCCGTAGTCAGACGCTCTATCCAACTGAGCTACGGGTGCGTGTGTCTGTTTGAGACGAAGTGAGAATATACGGGGCGTTTTGAGCGGGTGTCAAGCGAGCCGGAGTCTCCACAAGCCTCAAAACCTAGCCCTTTCCCCTCCCAAAAAGTAGACGAAAAAGTAGACGAAAAAGTAGATGCGCCTTCCCTGCAAAGGAAGGTGAAACAGTGTCAAGAGACAGGAGAGGTAGCGTCGTCCAGAAGCGCGGGAAACTCTATGCGAGAGTGCAGTTTACGGACGAGGGCGGGAGGAGGCGCGATTTGTGGCGGAAGGCTGAGAACCGCACTCAAGCGCGGGAGTTATGCCGACAGCTATTAAGCGAAATCGAGTCTCAAGGGACTTCCGCCTTCGACAACTCTAAAGTGACCTTCGCAGACCTGTGCGACTACTACAGGGGCAACTACCTGACCGAAGCGCGTTACGTCAACGGCATCAAGGTAAGTGGCTTGCGAAGCCTAAAGACGTCGAAGTACCAGCTAAACGCCCTGCGAGCCTTCTTCGGGCGGGTAAGGCTGAGGAATCTAACTTACGAGCATATCCGCTCGTATAAGGCGGCACGACTAGCAACAGAGAAGCGAGGCGGCGGGACGCTGTGTATGGCCTTAGTCAATCGGGAGTTAGCGATGTTGAGAAAGATGCTCAACGTCGCCCGCGCCGCCCGTTGGATTCAGCACAACCCGTTCCATGACGGTAACTCGCTTATCAGCGCGGCGGCGGAGCGGCAGCGAACTGTGGTGCTCTCCCGCGAAGGCGAGGAAAGACTACTAGCGGCCTGTACGGGTAAGAGGAAGCATTTACGGGCGTTCATCATCCGCGCGGTTGATAGCGGTTGCCGCAAAGGAGAACTGCTGTCGGCCCGCTGGAAGGAAATCAACTTCGAGCGGCGGGAGTGGTTTATCCCGATGATGAACACCAAAACAGCGAGGGCACGAACTGTCCCCGTCAGTAGCCGCATGGTGACTGAACTCCGGCAACTGTGGGCCGAATCGGACGGCGAGTTGGAAGCTCTGGTATTTGGTGTTAGTGACGTGAAGCGGGCGTTTGATAGCGCGAGGAGGGAAGCGGGATTACCATCTCTCCGCATTCACGACTTACGACATTCGTTTGCGAGCCGTCTCGCCCAAAACCATTTGCCCCTCGCGGAGCTTGCCCGCACCCTCGGACACACGACATGAGATTTAACGTTCCGATATACGAATGCGGACGAAAGCACCCTTGAGAGGGCACGGAGCATAGTTGACGCCTATCACTCCCAAGCCGCTCAGTCTCAAGCCGCTGAGACACAATCTGCCCTTGAGTCTGAAATGATGAACTGAGGGCAGGGTATGAGGAAGGAAGCCGCTCGCATAACTTCGCGGGCGGCTTTCTTCTTTTGCTCACTGCGGAACTCCGCATTGGCGGCTTGTGTCAGACTGGCCGTGGCTTAAGCTGAGTGTCCGTTGCCGCCGACGAGCCTTGCGAACTCGCGCTTCATCAGCGGGTAGCACTCGCACGACTCGGCTTCCAGCCCCCCTCGGTTGGTGATAGTGACGTGACCGCGCCGGTAGTGAATCAATCCGGCGTCCCTGAGTTGTTTCGCCGCCTCGGTCACGCCGGCCCTGCGTATCCCCAGCATCTCCGAGATGAACTCGTGCGTCAGTTGCAGCTCTTTCGAGTTGGCCCTGTCCTGACACATCAGCAGCCACTTCGCCAGCCGCCCCTCTAAAGTGTGTGCCCGGTTGCAGGCCGCCGTCTGAGAAATCTGCGTGATGAAAGCCTGCGTGTAGCGGAGCAGCATATCCTGAAGCAGCCCGCCCTTTGCGAACTCCCTCTTGAGCACGTCGGCCCGCATCCGGTAGCCGTCGCCCGGAATCTGCACCTGAGCTAACAGAGGCGTAGTCAAGCTGCCCAAGAAGACGCAGACGCCGAACATCCCCTCGTTGCCGACCATCCCGACCTCGACCATCCCGCCCCCTTCGAAGACGGAGACGAGGGACACAACGCCCCGGTTCGGGAAGTAGACGTGCGTGATGGGCTGTTCGGGCTGGCAGAGCACTTCGCCCGACTTAAGGTCTACCCGCTCAAGGTGCGGCGACAGGGGCTCGTACTCGGAGCGTGTCAGGGCGTTGAGGACGCGGTTAGAAGTAGCCGGGGGGGCGTAAATGGGTGAAGCCGCGTGGGCGGTTGATACTTGGAGCGTGGACATTAGGTTAGCCTTTCTGCGGTTGCGTCGTAGAAGACAGCAAGCGGCAAAAGGATGAGGTTGATAGGCTAATCCTAGTGTCGGATGGTGGCTCTCAAAAGAACTGTGCGGGTAACAAAGGCATTATAGCACGCTTCGTCCGAAACGGACACTCGCTGCGTCCGTTCTGGACATAAGAATAACGGGGGGTACAGGAGCGTACTTACGGCGGACGGATGGGGGTGGAATACTAAAGAGTTTTTGAAGAGAGGCGACAACGGGCTGAGGTGAGTGGCTAACATGCGGACGATACTACTCATCGAGGAAGACGACGAGACGCGCCGGCCTCTCGTTCACAACCTTCGCGGCGCGGGCTATCGCGTCATAGTCGCGCTGGACGAGGCCGATGCGCTGGATAGGGTCGGCGGCGGCGGAGTGCCGGCAGACTTGGTGCTGGTCAACCTCGTCGGCAAGTCGGCCGAGGATGTGCTGGCTGTCGGGCGGAGAGTCCGCGAGCACGCCAAGTACGACGGGCACACCCCGCTCGTCGTCATGCCTGAGAAGTACGACAAGGAAGTGGAAGGCACGGAAGCCAACGTCGGAGGCAACGACTGGATTTTCTACCTCGGAGAAGAACCCAACCAACTAAGGAATTTTCTCGCCCGCTTACTGCCCTAGCCCGCCCACACGAAAGCCAGCGACCTCGACTCGTCCAGCAGTCGGGAGACAGTTCCGGCCAGCCTCTCCGAGTCATTCGGCTTAATCAGGTATTCGTTCGCACCGGCCTTGATAGCTTCCAGCCTGTGTCGCTCCCCGGCCAGTGTGGAGAAGAAGACCACCGGGGTCACGGGGTCATATGACCAGCAGGCGGGCCGCTTCTACAGAGGCGGCTCAAAACATCAACCGAAGGCGCATCGAAGTAGATGAAAAAGTGGACGCGGGTGAGGTTGGTTAAAACAGTGAGGCTAAGTTGCTCAAAACAAAACCCGTCGCAGGGACGGGGTTGTTCTTGAGCTTCCATCCGTAGTCAGACGCTCTATCCAACTGAGCTACGGGTGCGTGTGTCTGTTTGAGACGAAGTGAGAATATGCGGGGCGTTTTGAGCGGGTGTCAAGCGAGCGTCGGGGGCACTCAAGCGGCCTCAACTCGCGGGCAAAGTCGGCCCCGGATGTGTGTAAAACTCAGCGCGCGTAGTAGCCGGGGCGGGTGCGGGCGAGGAGCTCGGGGCGGGCGACTTCGACCTTGATCTCGCGCCAGCGGCCGTCGCGGCGGACGGCGTTGGACGACTGGTAGGCCATGCTGTAGAGGGTGCGCATCTCGGCGGCGACCTCGGCGTACTGGCGGCCCAGGTCTTCGAGGCGGTTGATGGCGTAGAGCCGCCCGCCGCTGCGGGCGGCTAAGAGTTCCAGACGCGCGCGGGCGGACGTGTAGATGGCGACCTGCTGCGGCGTCGGCTCGGCGGCGCGCTTCAGCTCTTCGGGCGCGTCGCCGCGGGGGTAGCGGGCGAGGAGCTGTCGGTTGTGATCGATGAGGCGCTTGAGATCGCCGGAGGGGAGCGCGAGCGGGTAGATGGTCACGCCCTGCCGGTCGGCGGCGTTGAGCACGCTGTTGAGCGCGGCGCTCGCTTCGGGCTTGACGAGCGAGACGGCCTCTTCGCCTGTCTGCGCCTGTGCGGACGCCAGACGATCCTCGCGGCTCACCTCCGTGTCGATGCCGTCGGTCAGGACGACGACGGCCTTGCGGCGCTGGCCCTCCTGGGCGAGCGCGTTCAGGGAGTGGGCGAGCGCCTTGTAGAGGTTGGTGTTGCCGCTGCCTTCGGCGTCCTGGATGGCGTAGGAAATCTTCTTGCGGTCGGTGGTGAAGGGGGTGAGCGTCTTGATCTGGTCGAAGGTCTTGAGGGTCTTGCCCTCGTACTTCTGCTGGCCCCAGAAGGCGACGACCGAGACGCGATCCGCGGGGCCGAGCGCGTCGATGAAGCGCAGGGCGGCCATCTTAAGCTGCGTGCGGAAGGAGAGCGTCGAGCCGGACATGTCGAGCAGGAGCACGAGGCTGAAGGGCGCGGCGACAGGTTCGAAGTTGCGTATCGTCTGGCGCACGCCGTCCTCGTAAACGACGAAGTCCTGCTGCGAGAGGTTGAGGACGGGCGCGCCGCGCCGGTCGGCGACGCCGACGTTCAGGCGCACGAGGTTCGACTCGACCGTGATGATCTCGTCGTCCTGCTGCGGCTGCTGTTGCTGCTGCGCGCGGGGCGCGGGGGCGAGCGCGGCGAGCAGGAGGGCCGACGCGACGAAGGCGTAGGCGCGGCGGAAGGATTTCGTGGGAAAAGTTCGGCGGATCATCTCTCGTCTCAGGTGCGTTTGGCCGCGCCGTTCAGTATGCGTGCCCGCCGTCGGGCGAGGCAAGCGGCGCGACCGGTGGGGAATGCTGTTTGGTGCTCGCGGCGCGCGGCGAGTTGCTTCGCGGCAGCACGCGGCGGCGAGGGCCGGCCAGAAGCAGTAGGCTGCCGGTCGAAAACTTGATGGTGAGCGCCGCGCCCTGTATATTCGCTCCCGACCGGATTCTGTGCAGCGCCTGCCGACCTCGCAGTCCCCGCACAAAGCTCTAACCCTTCCGCGCCGACGCTAACGCGCCGCGCGCCCCGGGTGAATCTCACTCGAACGCATGCCGCGCGGCCTCAAAGCGCCGTCGATTCGCCCTCCTCAAGGGGTTTCCGACGGGACGCGCGGTCAGGAGAATCGAATGCCCGCCTTACTTTCTAAAGCCGCGAACGCCCGGCTCAGACTTCTCCTCCCCCTCGCCCTGGCTTGCACCGCGGGCGGCGCGCCGGCCCCCAGCCCCGCGCGGAGTCACTTACAACCTGCCGCCGCCGCCGCCTGCACCGGCTTCAACTTCGCCGCGCCGCGCGTCTTCGACATCTTCTCTAGCGCGCGCGCCGTTGCCGTCGCGGACATGAATAAGGACGGGAAGGCCGACCTGCTGGTGGCGAACGGCACGACGCTCGGGCGCGTCACGATCCTCTTCGGTGACGGGAGCGGCGGCATCACATCGCCCGTTCAGGTCAACGTCGTGCGCAACCCCGCGTCGGTCGTCACGGCCGACTTCGACAAAGACGGCAATCTGGACTTTGCCGCATCGAGCGGCGATCCCGGCTCCAACTTGAGCTCGGCCCTCTCGGTGCGATTCGGTGACGGGGCCGGACAGTTCCCGCGCAGCAAGTCGTTACTCACATCCTTCATCCCCATCTCCTACCTCTCACTCATGGCGGGGGATTTCAACCTCGACGGCAACCCCGACCTCGCCCTGGCGAACGGTGCCAACGGTGTTACCGTCATGCTCGGCAACGGGGACGGGGACTTCCCAGACGTCAAGGGCTACGCGGCCGGGACCGGCCCGGTGCAAGTCGCGGTCAGGGACTTTAACGGCGACTCTAAGCCCGACCTGGCGACGGCGAACGTAGGCTCCGACAACGTCTCGGTGCTGCTCGGCGACGGCTCCGGCGCATTCGGGGCGGCGACCAACTTCGCCGTGAGCGATGACCCCAGGGCGCTCGTCGCGGGCGACTTCAACGGCGACGGCAAGTTCGATCTAGCCGCCGCGAGTCCTAAGGCGCGGGTCGTCTCAGTTCTACTCGGCAACGGCGACGGCACCTTCGCCGCCGCGAACAGCATCCCGACGGGCGGCGCGAGTCCCACCAGTCTCGCCTCCGGCGACTACGACGGCGACGGCGACGCAGACATCGCGGTGGCGGCCGCGCAACTCGGGATCGTGCTCGTACTAGCGGGCGACGGCGCGGGCGGCTTCAGCGCGGCCGCGAACTTTTTAACGGGCGGCCACGAGCCGGTATCGCTCTTAACCATGGGGATGAACAACGCGCTAGCAACCGTGGATTTCAACAACGACGGGGTGGACGATCTGGCATCCGCCAACGATTTTTCCAGAAGCGTCTCCGTCCTGCTCAACAGTTGCGCCTCCGGCCCCGCGCCCGCCCTCGTGAAATTCCACGAAGTGCGCGCCGTCTTCAATGAGGCCGTAGGGCTCGCCGGCAACGGCACGGCTACGGTCAACGTGCTTCGGATGGGCAGCCTCGTCGGGGCCGGGACGGTCGATTACGCCACTGCCGACGGCACGGCCACCGCCCCCGCCGATTACGCGGCGATGGCGGGCACACTCAGTTTCGCCGACGGCGAGGTTTTTAAGACACTCTTCGTCCCAATTGTTGACGACAACATCAGCGAGGGCGATGAGACCGTCAACCTTGCGCTCAGCAACCCCGGCGGCGCGCTCAGCCTAGGCGACCCAGCGACGGCCACGCTGTTCATCCTCGCCAACGACGGCAAGCCTCGCGTCTCAATCAGCGATCTCACCGTCGCCGAAGGGCACGCCGGGACGACGGCCGCAGCGCTGACGGTCAGCCTGTCGAACCCCAGCAGCTCGACCGTCACGGTCTCCTACGCGACGGCCGACGCGACGGCCAACGCGGGCGAAGACTACGTTTCCGCCGGCGGCACGCTCACCTTCGCCCCCGGCGAGCTGAGCAAGAGCTTGACGGTGACCGTCAATGGCGATCAGTCGCCGGAGATCAGCGAGACCTTCAGCGTGCTCCTCACGAACCCCGTCAACGCGGAGATCGAGAAGGCCGCTGGTCTAGTCACCATCACGGACGACGACTCCTCCTGCCCCGCGCCGAGCTTCGGCACGCCGACACATTTCGACAGCGGGGGCACGACCCCCGGCCATGCCGTTGCCGCCGATTTCAACGGCGACGGCAAGCCCGATCTCGCCGTGGGGCACTTCAACGGCGGCGGCATCGCCGTCCGCCTCGGCGACGGCGCGGGCGGCTTCGGGACCGCCACGAACTTTCCGGGCGGCGGCGGCCGGGCAGTAGTCGCCGCCGATTTCAACAGCGACGGCAAAGCCGATCTGGCCGCCACGACCGGGGACAGCTCCTTCAGCAAGGTGAACGTCCTGCTAGGCGACGGGGCCGGGAACTTCGCCGCGCTGTCCCCCTTCGACGCCGGCACTTTTGCGTACCATTTGACGGCGGCGGATTTGAACGGCGACGCCAAGCCGGACCTCGCCGTCGCGAACCTCAGCTCCGCTAACGTCTCCGTCCTGCTGGGCGACGGCGCGGGCGGGTTCGCCACGCCAGTCAACTACGCGACGGGTTTAAGTCCGAAGTACGTCGCCGCCGCCGACTTCAACGGCGACGGCAAGACCGATCTCGCCGTCGCGAACATGAACTCACGCACCGTCTCCGTGCTCGCAGGCGACGGCGCGGGCAACTTCGCGACGCCGGTCAACTTCGCCGTCAACGGCGGCCCGCAGGCGCTGGCGGTCTCCGACTTCAACGGCGACGGCAAAAACGATCTGGCCGTCGCGGTCAACAACGCGGACGGCGTCGCCTTCCTCGCGGGCGACGGCGCGGGTGGCTTCGCGCCGGCAACTTACTTCCCCGTCAGCGAGCGGCCCAACCACGTGGCGGTCGCCGACTTGAACGGAGACGGCCGCAGCGATCTGATCGCCGCCAACTACGGTCAGGATTTCACGGCCGGAACCGTCTCCGTCCTCTTCGGCAACGGCCGCGGGAATTTCTCCGCGCCGTCGAACTTCGCGGCGAGGAACAACCCTTACGCCTCGGCCGCCGCCGACTTCGATAAAAACGGCAGGCCCGATCTGGCCGTGACGAACACGCGCTCGAACAGCGTCTCGATCCTGCTCAACACCTGCCAGACAGTCGCGGCCCCGACCGTGCAGTTCGCCGCGACGGCGGCTGCTGTCGGCGAAGCGGCGGGCCACGTAACCCTGACGGTCACGCGCTCGGGCGACGCCTCGTCACCCGCGTCGGTCGATTACCAGACCAGCGACGCCGATACCTTCACGGTGGGCTGCGCCGACTCCGCGGGCGCGGCGGGGAATGCTTTCGCGCGCTGCGACTTCGCCACCTCCGTCGGCACACTCTCGTTCGCGGCGGGCGAGACGAGCAGGCAGGTGAGTGTGCCCGTCATCGACGACGGTCATGACGAGGGGGACGAAACTTTCCAACTGCGTCTGTCGAACGCGACCGGCGCTTCGCTCGGAGGCGCGAGCACGGCGACCGTGACCATCCAAGACAACGACGGGGCGAACGCTCAGAACCCGGTCGTCTCCTCCGTCCCGTTCTTCGTCCGCCAGCAATATCTGGACTTCCTTTCGCGCGAGCCTGACGACGCCGGCTTCAACGCGTGGTCGGGGGTGCTCGACAACTGCCCCAACATCCACACGGGGCCGGAGGTGCAATCGGGCTGCGACCGCATCTTCGTCTCCGGCGAAGGCTTCTTCCGCTCCGTCGAGTTCCAACTCAAAGGGGCATACGTCTTCCGCTTCTACAAGGCGGCCTTCAACCGGCTGCCCGAATACTCCGAGATCGTCTCCGACATGAGCTTCGTCGCCGGGGCGACTCCGGCCGAAGTGTTCGCCCGCCGCGCCGAGCTTGCGACCCGCTTCACGCAGCGGCAGGAGTTCACACAGAAGTACGGGGAGATGACGAACCAGCAGTACGTCTCAGACCTGCTGGGCCGCTACGGCCTGACGCAGGTGACGACGCCCGACCCTCAGAACCCAGACGCGGGCCAGAAGGTAACGCTAACGAATCAGCAACTCGTTGACAGGCTGAACGGGGCGGGCGGGGCGCTGACGCGCGCCCAGATCTTGCGCGCCGTGGCGGACTCGGACGAGGTGGGCGCGCGCGAGTTCGACAACGCGTTCGTTGCGATGCAGTACTACGGGTACTTGCGCCGCAAGCCGGAGGCGGCGGGCTTCGAGGCGTGGCTGAATGTTCTGCGGTCGGGCGACACGCGCACGATGGTCAACGGCTTCCTCAACTCGCTCGAATACAAGTTGAGATTCGGCGCGGGGAACTAGGAAGTCGCGCGGCGGTTCGGGCGGAAGCGGGCGGGGTTTTAGACCCGCCCGCTTTTTATCGCAGCCCTACGAACGTTCGGTGACGGCCTTCGCGGGCGCGCGGCGGCGCGCGCGCCGGGCAGGTGTAGCGGGCACGGGCGGCGGGGCGGTTACGGTCTCTTCCGGCGCGGGCGCGGCGGCCTTGGCGGGGGCGCGGCGCGCGGCGCGGCGCGCGGCGGCGCGCTCGGCCTCGACCGCCTCGGCGGCGCGCGCCTTCTCGATGCGCTTGCGCGGGACGAGCTGGAACCGAAGCTCCATCTCCTGCGCCACACGGTAGATGGTCTGCGGCTTCTGCCCGCGCGTGGCGCGGCGCAAGACTTCGTCCTGGCCGAGCAGCTCCGCGCGGCCGTCCTTGTCGATCCAGATGTACGAGGCTTCTGCCATCTCTCTCTTAACCTCCAGACGTATCAACTCCCGCAGATCGACCGCCTCGACCAGCTTCGGCGCGGGCGCGACGACGGGCAGCGACGCCCGCGATTTATCTTTTGCCGCCGCGGGCTGCACCTGCGGCGCGCGCCGCGCTTCGTAGTAGTCCGCGACGAGCGCGTCCGTCTCCTCGCGGTGCTCGTCGTAGAAGAGCGCGAAGTCGCGGCACCGCGTGCGGTAGGCGCAGTTGACCGAGCAGACGAGCGCGTCCTTAAAGTGCCCGAAGCGGTTGCAGTAAAGTTTTAGGCGCATCGAACTGGGCCGCACTTTTCGGCGCGGGGTTCGGGAGTGAGTTGACTATAACACGCTCGTTCCGCACGTGCAACGCAGGCCAGTACGTGAAACAGACGGGTGCAAAGCTGACCGTAGAGCGTCGGCGATTTTGACGGGAGGCGGCAGTCGGAAAAATCGTCGGTTGCGGCGGGCGCGGACGGGCGTATAATGCCGCGCGGTTTCAGATAACCACGCACGCGGCCGGCCTCCGCGACAGCCCGCCGCCTTAACTCTTTCGTCGCCGCGCACGACTCACCTTGCGCGGCCTCATGCGGGGAAGGAGACACCTCACAAATGTACCGCCCAAATTTTTGCGCCGAGTGCGGCGAGCGCGTGCTGCGCGAACGCTGGCGCGTCTGGACGAGCCGACGTTTCTGCCCTCTGTGCGAGAAGCGACACGGGCGCGCGTGGGTGCGCCCGCTCATCGCCTGCTGCCTGCTCGCCGTCTCCGCATTCGCCGCCGGCCGGCTCATGCGCCCCGCCCCCCCGCCGCTCACAATCGAGCGCAGGGAACTGCCCCTGCCCATGTTGCTCACCCAACAGTCGCGCGGCGGCTCAGCGCCGCACGGGTCGCCTTCGCAGCCCGCGCCGCCGTCCCAAACCCCGCCGCAGTACGGCCCGGACGGCACTGAGTCGGAGCGGCCGACCGACCCGTTCGAGGTGGTGTCGATGTGCGGCGCGCGCACGAAGAAGGGTACGCCGTGCTCGCGCCGCGTGCGCGGCACGGGCCGCTGCTGGCAGCACCGCGGCAAGCCCGCGATGCTCCCGGCGTCGAAGCTGATTGTGCGCGACTGAATTGAACTCATTCCCGCCTGACTGACCCGCCAAAATAGCTCGTCCGCGCCGTACGGAAAATCGTCCGGCGCGGCCTGGAACTTAACCGCCCGGCGCGCGTACAGACTGGCGCGACGGCCCCGGCTCGCTTACAATCCGTGGACAGAAAACCCACGCGCTGTGGCGTCGCTCGGCAGGACGCCACACCCTGTCCGTCAACATACAGAACTGTTCGTCGTGAACCGCCCGGCCGCGCCGCGATGGCTCTGCGCGCCCGCCGCCAACCTCTGGATAAAGATCATGAAGAAAAATCATCTGCTCCTCGTCGCGCTGACGCTTCTGGCCTCGACTGCGGTCGCAGCCAAGGAGGCGCGGCTCGTCCGCTACCCGCACTACCACCAAGGCCGCGTCGCCTTCAGCTACCTCGGCGACGTCTGGACGGCCAACGAAGACGGCTCGAACGTCCAGCGCCTGACCGTCCACAAGGCGCGCGACGTCTATCCCCGCTTCTCGCCCGACGGGCGATGGATCGCCTTCTCGTCGGATCGCAACGGCAACCTGGACGTTTACCTCATCCCCGCGGCGGGCGGCGCGGTCAAGCAGTTGACCCACCACTCGTCCGACGACACCGTCTTGAACTGGACGCCCGACGGCACGGGTGTCCTCTTCTCCGCGAACCGCGCCGAGGACTTCGCGCCGAAGCTCTACACCGTCTCGACCGGGGGCGGGATGCCCCAGTCGGTCGGAACCGACATGGGCGTGCAGGCGTCGTTTTCGCCCGACGGCCGGCGGCTCGCCTACAACCCGCGCCAGCAGGCCTACTGGCGCAAGTTCTACCGCGGCTCGGCCGGCTCCGACGTGGTCGTAATGGACGCCGCCGCGAAGCGGTTCACGCCGCTGACCGACTTCAACGGCATGGATCAGTGGCCGATGTGGGGCCGCGACGGCAACATCTACTTCGTCAGCGACCGCGACGGCAACGGCCTGACGAATATTTATCGCATCAACGAGGGCGGCGGTAAGGCCGAGAAAGTCACCTCGTACAAGTCCGGCGACGTGCGCTGGCCCGCGATGAGCGCCGACGGAAAGACTATCGTCTTCGAGCACGACTTCGGCATCTCGAAACTGGACGTGGCGTCGAAGCGCGTCACGCCTTTGAAGTTCGACATCGCGGCCGAGACGCAGGAGTCCCTGTCCGAGGTGCGCGACTTCAACTCGCAGGCCGACGACTACGACCTCGCGCCCAACTCGCGCCGCATCGTCGTCTCCACGCACGGCGAAATCTTCACCGCCCCCGTCGAGGAGGGCGACCTGCGGCAGATCACCGACACGCCCTGGCGCGATCAGAACGTCGAGTACTCGCCCGACGGCAAGTGGATCGCCTTCATCTCCGACCGCAGCGGGCGCGAGGAGCTGTACGTCACGGCCGTTGACGGCGCGGGCGAGGCGCAGAAGCTAACCGACATCGACGCCCTGAAATTCGCCTACATCTGGTCGCCGGATTCGACGCACATCGCCTTCATCGCCTCGGACAACAAGCTGCGCACGGTCAACGTGGCGACGAAGCAGGTCAAGGAACTCGACTCGTCGCCCTATGGCAACTACAGCAGCGGCGACTGGTCGCCCGACGGCAAGTGGATCGCCTTCTCCAAGCCCGACCACACGCGCACGGGCGACGTCTATCTCATCCCCGCGACCGGCGGCGAGGCCCGCAAGGTGACTTGGGACGCGGCCAGCGACGGCAACACGCGCTTCTCGCCCGACGGCCGCAAGCTCTACTTCGTCCGCCTCGACGGTACACCCGGCGGAGGCGGCCAGAACTTCTCCGCTCAGATCTACTCGATCACGCTCGAACGGCTCGAGCGCGACCCCGACGACCCGGAAGAGCGCGCCGAAGCCGAGGCCGCGCAGGCCGAGCGCCCGAGCGCCGAGCAGATGGCCGCCATGCGCCAGGCGATGGGCGGCGCTCAGGCAGGCGCCACGGCGACCCCGCGGCCCACCCCGACGCCTCGCCCCATCAACATAGACTGGGCGGGCCTCAAGCGCCGCACGCGGCAGTTGACGCGGATGCCCTTCCCCGTCTCGTCCTACACGATTGCGCCCGACAGCAAGTCAATCGTCTTCGTCACGAGCGAGCCGGCGGGCCAGGCGAACGTCCCCGTCGTCTATTCGATCCAGGAGGACGGCCGGCGGCTCATGCGCGTGAGCTCCGGCGGCCCGCCCGCGGGCGCTGACGGCCCCGGCGGCCCGCAGGGGGGCGGCGGCTTCGGCGGCGGCATCTCGAACCTCAACGTCTCGCGCGACGGCCGCACGCTCTTCTTCCAGGAGGGCCAGTCCATCTACTCGGTCGCGATGCCGCCGCCAGCGCCCGCGGGCACGGCCGCGTCCAGTTCCGCGGCGGCGGCAGCCCCGGCCGCCGGCAGCGGCGCAGGCTCTCCGCGCCGGCGCATCAACTTCGTCGCCAAGGTGAAGATCGACCGGCCGGCCGAGTGGGTGCAGATGTTCGACGACGCCTGGCGGACGATGAAGTACCGCTTCTACGATCCCAAAATGCACGGGACGGACTGGGACGCCATGCGCGCCAAGTACCGCCCGCTCGTCGAGTACGTCGGCGACCGGCAGGAGCTGCTGAACGTCGTCAACGAGATGATCGGCGAATTAAACGCCTCGCACACCGGCGCGGCCCCGCCGCCCGGAGGCTCGCAGCCCGGCGCTGCCTCGACCGGCCACCTCGGCGTCGATCTCGAAGCCGATCCGTCGTCGGGCCGCTACCGCGTGACGCACGTTTACGAGGAAGGCCCGGCCGACAAGGACTGGGTGAAGGTCTCCGTCGGCGATTACCTGATCGCGATTGACGGCAAGCCCGTCCGCGCGGGCGACGAGTTCTGGCAGCACTTGAACCACCGGCTCAACCGCAAGGTCGCGGTCACCTTCAACTCGAAGCCGACGGAAGAGGGCGCGTGGCGCACGCGCATCGAGCCGACCTCGATGGGCAACTTCAACCAGTTGCGCTACGAGCGCTGGGTGAAGGAGCGACGCGCGATGGTCGATAAACTTTCGGGCGGGCGCGTCGGCTACCTGCACATCCAGGGCATGAACCAGCCCTCCTTGCGCCGCTTCGAGAAGGAGCTGCGCGAGTACCGCAACAAGGAGGCGATGGTCATCGACCAGCGCTGGAACGGCGGCGGCAACATCGAGCAGGAGCTGCTCGCCATCCTCGTCCAGCGCCAGTACCAGGTCTGGCAGCCGCGCGGCACGGAGGCGACGACGCGCCCGCTCGCCGGCTTCTTCGGCCCGAAGGTCGTCCTCCAGAACTGGCGCTCGGCCTCCAACGCCGAGATGTTCCCGGCGGGCTTCCGCGCGCTGGGCCTCGGCAAGGTGATCGGCGTGCCGACGGCGGGCGCTGTCATCGGCACGGGCAGCTACTCGCTGATCGACGGCTCGACCGTGCGCACGCCGGGCGTGGGCGTCTATCTCAACGACAAGACGCGCACGAACATGGAGAACTTCGGCGTCCCGCCTGACATTCTCGTCGAGAACAAGCCGGAGGACGTACTCGCCGGCCGCGACCCGCAGCTCGAAGTCGCCGTGCAGGAGCTGCTCAAGCAACTGCGCGCGGGCGGCGACCGTCAGGTCGCTGACCGCGAGTAGCCCGCTCCCCGCTTGACGGTAATGCAGCAGGCAGTTCACCACGGAGGATAAAGAGAGTATTTGCGCAGTGGGATTCAATTCTCTGCGCCCCTCGTGCTCTCTGTGCCTCCGTGGTGAACCCCACGCACTGACATTCAACTGAGAATTGCCGTGGGCGCGGGAAGTGGCTGGATCAACGACGCCGCAATGACGTTGAGGGCGCATGAAGTTCAGCGAGTTAGTCCGCCTGTTGGAGAAGCACGGCTTCCGGCTGGTTAAAGAGAAGGGTTCGATCCGCTATTATGGGAAGCCCGGGCACGACCGGCTGGTCCGCGTAGATTTTCACGGCGGCAAGGAAGTGCCGACCGGCACGTGCCATGCGATCCTGAAGGCCGCCGGGCTGGGAGAAATGAGGTGAGCAGACGGTGATCGATCTGAAGTATTCGCTGATCATCGAAGCAACGGCCGACCCGAACTTCTTCGGCTTCTACTCGCCGGAGTTGGAAGGGTTCACGGGCGTCGGCCACTCGGTCGAGGATTGTATGTACAAGGCGCGGTGGGGCATGGAGGAGCACGCGGCGCTTCTGCGCGAGCAGGGCCTGCCCGTGCCTGAGCCTAACGCGAACCCGACGGTGGTCGTGCAGAACGAGCAGCCGTTAGAGACGGCCGCGTGATTAGTTAGCTGTTAGCGATCAGCTTTTAGCTATTAGCTCTCAGAAAAAGACAGGAGGCGGGAGGAGGTCACATTAGACTGCCTCCCGCCTTTCGGTTTTAGCTAACAGCTAACAGCTAATCGCTAACGGCTCTTCCTCATACCGCCTCGGATTTCGACGTGAAGTTGAACTCCTTCACTTTGAGCGGCGGGATCAGCGAGGCGCTGTTGCCGGGGCCGATGCGTTCGGGACGGCCTATGCCCAGGAGGTTGCCGGGCGCGAGCATCTGGATGACGCTCTGGTTGAAACGAAAGTTGTTGACCGGGTACTGAACCTTCCCGCCCTCGACGAGCCACACGCCGTCGCGCGTCAGGCCCGTGAACAGGGCGGTGCGCGGATCGACCGGGCGGATGTACCAGAAGTGTGAGACGAGCAGCCCGCGCTCGGTCGTGCTGATCATCTCTTCGAGCGTCTGCACCGCCCCGGCGGATTCGAGTATGAGGTTGACGGGCCCGGGCGTCGGCTCGCGATTGCGCTGCTTGGCCCAGAAGCGCGAATAGACAAGGTTTTCGAGCTTGCCTTCGCGCACGAGGAATAACTTCTCGGCCGGGATGCCGCCCTGCGCCGCGGCCGACGCCGGGAGTTGCGGGTGCCACGGGTCGCTGTAGATTCGGACGCGCTCGTCGAAGACGCGCTCGCCGAGGCGGGTCTTGCCGCCGGGCGCGGAGAAGCTGCTGCGTCCCTCCTCGGCGCTGCGCGCGTCGAAGCCGAGGCTGAAGAGGTCGCCGACGGCCTGCGCTTCGAGGATGACGGTGTACACGCCGGGATCGAGCTGGCGCGGCGAGCGCGACCCCGTCGCCTTCGCGATGCTCTCGCGCGCGATACGCAGCGGATCGAACTGCGCGGCGTCGAAGTGACCGCGCTGGAAGTAGCCCGAACCAGTGCCGTCCTTCGTGCGCGCGGTGACGGAGAGGCTGACGCCCGTCTCGCGGTCAAAGTAGAAGTTGCCGTTCTTCGTGGCCGAGCCTCCGGCGCGCACGCTCGCCTGGTGGAAGCCCGCGCCGACGACCCCGGCGCGCTCGCACATCGCGATGATCTCGCCCACGGTGCGCGCCCGCGCGGCGGGCGTGATGCGCCTGGTCGCCTCGGCGTACTGGATCGTGGGCTTGTACTTCTGCGGGCCGAGCGTGGGGACGTACTCCCGATCCACGGGCGAGACGCGCGCGAGCGTTTCGGCCTGCTCGACCGCGGCGCGCAGGCCCGCGTCGTCGAGCGTGTTGGTAGTGGCCGAGCCGCGCTTACCCTCGATCCAGACCGTGACGCTCGCGGTCGCGTCCTCCCTCCGGCCGCTCGTCGTGATGGCGTTGGCGGCGAAGCGCAGGTGCGCGTACTCCTCGCCCGACACGCTGACTGCTGCATCGTCGGCCTTCACGTAGCCGAGCAGCTTCGACGTGATCGCGCGAGCCTCTCTCTCGTCGAGTAACACTTGTCCCCTCCTTCAACTTCGGGGCGCGACTTCAACGGCCGCGCGCGGCCGTGTTGAGCACGTTGACACGGCGGAAGCGCGCGACGGGGCAGCCGTGGCTGACGGCGTTCGACTGGCTGGGCTGGCCCTTGCCGTCGTTGAACGTGCCGCTCAGATCGTAGGTGGACTGGCCGCCGAGCATGTCGCAGGCCTGCCAGAAGTCGGGCGTGCGCGATTGATAAGCCACGTCGCGGAGCATCGCGCCCACCTTGCCGTTCCTGATCTCGTAAAAAGTCTGGCCGCCGAACTGGAAGTTGTATCGCTGCTGGTCAATCGAGTAGCTCCCGCGGCCCGCGATGAGGATGCCGTCGCGCACGTCCGCCACAACGTCCTCGAACTTGTTGTCCTCGCGCGCCGGCTCCAGAGAGACGTTCGGCATGCGCGGGAAGGGGACGCTCTCCCAACTGTCGGCGTGCGAGCAGCCGTAAGAGGTTTTGCGCCCGACGAGCGGGGCGAGATCGCGCGTGGTCTGCCAATCGACGAACACGCCGTCTTTGATCAAGTGCCACTGCTGCGCGGGCACGCCGTCGTCGTCGTAGGCCGTGGTGGCTAGGCCGCCCGGCTGCGTGCGGTCGGCGACGAAGTTGACGATCTTCGAGCCGAAGCGGAACTTGCCGGTCTTGTCGGGCGTGAGGAAGCTCGTGCCGGCGTAGTCGGCCTCCCAGCCGAGCGCGCGGTCGAGTTCCGTCGAGTGGCCGACCGACTCGTGGATGGTGAGGAAGAGGTGCGTCGGGTCGAGGACGAGATCGTACTCGCCGGGCGCGACGGGCTTGGCCCGGAGTTTCATCACGGCCTCTTGCCCCGCGCGCTCCGCCTCCTCCACCCACGGGCGGCCTGTGACGAACTCGTAGCCGCGCCCCTGCGGCCCCATGAGCGAAGTACGCGCCTGGAAGTCGCCGCTGTCGCGATCAACCGCCGTAACGCTGAACGAGGGGTAGCTGCGGATGAGGTACTGCTCGATGCGCGAGCCTTCGGTCGAGGCGAAGAATTTTTGTTCGTTGACGAAGGCAAGCGACGAGTTGACGAAGCTCACGCCCTTGACGGCGAGCGCGGCCTCGTTGAGACGCATTAAGAACTGAATCTTGTCGTCGAGCGGCACGTCGAACGGGTCGCGCTCGAACTGGCTGCGCCACTTTGCCACGGCACGCTCGACCGGCGCGAGGGTGACGCGCTTGCGCTGGTGCGCGGCATTGGCGCGGGCGATTGCGACAGCTTCTGCGGTGACGCGGCGCACCTCGGCGGGCGTCGTCACGCGGCTCGCGGCGAAGCCCCACGTGCCGCGCCAGAGCACGCGCACGCCGAAGCCGAAGCTCTCCGTGCGCGAGACCGACTGCACCTGCCGCTCGCGCGTCGAGATCGACTCGAAGCGGTAGCGGTTGATGCGTATGTCTGCGTAGCTCGCCCCCGCGCGGCGCGCGGCCGTGAGGGCCGCGCCCGCCAGCGCGTCGCGGTCAACGTCGGCGGCGGGCGGAGCGGGCGTGCCCGCGTATGCCCAGCGGGGCAGCGCGAGCGAGCCGGCGAAGGCCGCGCCCGCGGTCTGCAAAAACTCGCGTCGCGTTGAGGACATTTCCTAAAACCTCTCCGGCCGCGCGTCGCGCGAGGGCGGCGCGGTCGGCCGTCTCTTGCGTTTAGCCGGCCTCGGAAAACTTTGACGGCGGCGAAGGCCGCGGGACGGTTCGAGTTCCGCCGGCCTCCACCGCCGCCTGCGATGTGGCAGCCTACTTCCTGTTCCTGAACATCTCGTACTGCTCCGTGTGGCGGCTGATGAGGGGGACGCGGCGGCCGTTGACGAAGAGGTCGCGGATGTTGGTGCGCGCTTCGAGGATGTCGCCGTCCGCGA
Organism: Pyrinomonadaceae bacterium; assembly: GCA_035295985.1. GTDB lineage: Bacteria > Acidobacteriota > Blastocatellia > Pyrinomonadales > Pyrinomonadaceae > JAIVGV01. The sequence continues at coordinate 19,890 of DATHBT010000022.1, forward strand.
CAACCAGGTTGGCGACCTTGCCCACCTCAATCGAACCCATCTGATCGCCGACGCCCATGATCTGCGCCGGGTAGAGCGTGACGCTACGCAGGGCTTCGGCCTTCGGCAGCCCGTAGGCGGCGGCCATGCCTGCGTGGTAGGGCGTGTCGCGCGAGTTCGCGCCGGAGTCGCCCGAAGTGATCGCGAAGCGCACGCCCGCGGCGTGAAGCTTGGAGGGCGACTCGTAGTTGATGTCGTAAGGGTCGTCCTCGCGCGACGGGAGGTTCAGGACGTGATCGACGATGACGGGCACGTTCCTGTCCTTGAGGAACGAGGCGACGCGCCACGCCTCCGCGCCGCCGAAGATGACGGGCCTGAGTTTCATCTCCTCGGCGAAGCGGACGGCCGCGCGGATTTCGCCCTCGCGGTCGGCGCGGAAGATGACGGGCCGCTGGCCGCGCACGTATGGCACGAGCGGCGCGAGCACCACGTCCGGCTCGACGCGCGGCAGGCGCGGGTCGGCCGCCGCGGCGTCCAGGGCGCGGCCGTAGGCTTCGGCGTCGCGGAGCATCCGCCTGATCGCCTCGGTCTGGCGCTCGCGCTGCGCGGTGGCATCCTGCTGACCCTGCTGCTGCGCGAGGAGGGCCGCGAAGCCGCCGCCCCCGGCCGCGCGCGGCAGGTTGATGACGAGCGCGGCCGAGGGCTGGATGGTCATCTCGCGGTGCGTCGCGCCGAGCAGGTGGATGAGCGATGCCTGGCCCGAAATCAGCCCGCCGGTCGGCGCGCTCAAGACGGTCGTGATGCCGTTGACGCGCGTGACGGCGATGTGCGCGCTGTGCGGGTTGACGGCGTCAATCGCACGCACGTTCGGGTTGAGGTCGCCCAGCTCCGACACGTCCACGGTCGGCGTCGCGCCCTGCGGGATTTCGACGAGGCCCATCGACGTGCCGAGATCGATCATGCCGGGGAAGACGGTCAGGCCGCGCGCGTCAATGACGGTCGCGCCGTTGGGGACGGTGACGCTTGCGCCGACGGCCGAGATGCGCCCGTTCGAGACGACGACCGTGCCGTTCTCTATGTCCGGCCCGGCCGCGGTGACGACGCGCGCGTTGCGGATGGCGAACGTGCCGGGCGTGCCCGACTGGAAGGCCGGCCCCATGTTGGCCGAAGCCTGCTGCGCGCGCGCGGGCACGGTGGCGACGGACGAGATGAATGCGACGGCTGCGACGAAGGCGAGGGCGCGGCGGGCGAATCTGTTAGTTGTCATTGCCTGCGCCCTCCCTTGTCGTCAGAGTGTCCGTGCGGGTGATCGTGATCGTCATTGTCTTTCTGATCGTCGCCGTCGTCGCCGGGCGGCCGACGGCGCTGCTGCTGGCCCGGCCCCTGCTGGCCGGCCGGGCCGGGGGCCTGGTTCGGCTCGGCGCGCTCCAACTCCGCGCGCTCGCGCTGCCGCTCCTGCCGCATCGCGAGGTCGCGCTCGCGGTCGAAGAAGACTTCGCCGTCGATGAAGGTCATCTCGGCGCGCGAATAGACGCTGAAGGGGTGGCCGTTCCAGATGGCGATGTCTGCGTCCTTGCCCACGTCAATCGATCCCGTTCGCTGGTCGATGCCGAGCTGCCACGCCGGGTTCAGGGTGATGAGCCGCAGCGCCTCCTGCTCGGAGAGGCCGCCGTACTTCATCATCTTCGCGGCGTCGATGTTCAGACGGCGCACGCGCTCCGAAGAGTCGGAGTTGATCGAGGTGTTGACGCCTGCGCGCGTCATGATCGCGGCGGCGTAAGGGATCGAATCATAAGCCTCGATCTTGTAGGCCCAGTTGTCGGCGAAGAGCGAGCCGCCCGCGCCGTGGCGCGCGATCTCGGGCGCGATCTTGTAGCCTTCGAGGACGTGTTGCAGCGTCTTCACCTTGAAGCCGAACTCGTCGGCGAGGTTCAGGAGCATCAGCAGTTCGTCCGCGCGGTAGCCGTGCGCGTGGACGAGGCGGCGGCCGTCGAGGACTTCGACGAGCGGTTCGAGTTGGAGGTCGCGGCGCGGCGGCTGGTTCGCGCGCCTGGCGTTGAAGTCGTCCCAGCCGCGCTTGTACGAGCGAGCGCGCGTGAAGGCGTCGCGCAGGACTTCCTCCTGGCCCATGCGCGTGCGCGGGTAGCGCTGCGGCGGCAGCGGCTGGCCCGGAAGCGCGAAGGGCGTCTTGCGCGTGACGTTCTCGCCGAGCGCGAACTTGATGCCCGGCGGCGCGCCGAAGAACCACTGGCGGATGGGCCGGCCGTACTTCGTCTTCACCACGGCGTTCTGTCCGCCGATGGTGTTGGCCGAGCCGTGCAGGATGTTGAGGACGGTGACGCCGCCCGCGAGCGCGCGATAGACGTTGATGTCCGTCGGGTTCATCACGTCCTCGATCCTGACCATCGAGGTGACGGAGAGCGTGCCCTCGTTGATGGCGTCGGAGGCGGCGTGCGAGTGCGCGTCGATGATGCCGGGCGTGACGTACTTGCCCGTCGCGTCGATGACGCGCGCGTTCGAGCCGGCCCGCAAGTTCTGCCCGACCTGCGCGATCTTGCCGCCGCGGATCAGTATGTCGGAGTTGGTGAGCGTGCCGTGCGAGGCCGTCAGGATCGTCGCGTTGCGGATCAGGGTCTCGCCCGACGACGCGCCGCCCCTCTGCGGCTCGGCCGGCTCGCCAGCGGCCGGCTGCCCGGCCGGCTGCTGTTGCTGCCCGCCGCGCTGCCGCCCGCCGCGCCTCTGCTGCGCCGCCGACTCCGCGCCGGCCAGCGCCGGCAGCAGCGTCGCCAGCGAAAGAATGATTGCCGGTAGTCTTCTCATCGTTTCAATCTCCACGAAAGAAAGAAGTGATGAGTGATGAGTGATGAGTTGCTGTTAGCTATTAGCCGTTGGCTGTTAGCCTGAAGCACCTGTTTCACTCACTACTCATCACTCATCACTCATCACTTGAGCCGCCGGGCCGCGTGCCCGTGAACGTCGCCGCTCCGAGCGAGGAGTTGGCCGTGCCCGACATCGAGTTGCCGGTGGCGGTGCCGGTGAAGGTCACTTCCGTCGATTGGCCCTCGATGTTGACGACCGCCGTGAAGCGGAAGCCATCGGGGCCGGCCGAGCCGTTCGCCACGTCGGTCGTGCCGAAGGGGCTTTGGATCGTGCCGGTCAGCGTCGCGCCCTGCTGGCGCAGCGTGAGCGTCGCGGGAATCTGCTGGTTCTCGATGGTGATCGAGAGCGTCCACGTGCCGGAAAGATCGGGGCCGGACGCGGGCGTCGCCGATTCGGCCTGCGCGCCTCCGCCTCCTCCGGGCGGGCGGCCGGCGCGCGCGCCCGCGAACGTGCCGGGGTCGGAGCCGACGACCGAGACCGTGCCGCTCATCTCGTTACCCGACACGCGGCCGTTGAAGGTCGCCTCGTTGGTCTGCGTCTGGTAGGTGACGGGGACGGTGAAGCTGATCTCGCCCGCGGGCGTGATGCGCGCGTTGGCGATCTGCGCCGAGCCTAAGTCGCCCTGGATGCCGCCGGAGAGCCGGTCGCCCTCCTGCCGCAGGTTGAGCGTGACGGTGTCCTCCACGTCGGGACGCAGGCGCACGCGCAAAGTCCACTGGCCCGTGACGCCGGCCTGCGCCCCGGCCACTTGCGCCGCCGCGGGCCGCAGCTCGACGGGGCGGCCGTCGATGAAGACGTGCGCGATCTGCCGGTTGCGGTCGAAGATGTCGCCGCGGATAACGGTCAGGTTCGCGATCTTGCCCGCCTCAATCGTCCCCAACTGGCTCTCGACGCCGAAGAACTCCGCGGGCCTGAGCGTCATCGCGCGCAGGGCCTCCTCGCGCGCGAGTCCGCCCTCGACCGCGCGCGAGGCGTTCGTCAGGTAGTCGGCCATGTTCGCGAGGCCGCCCGACTGGAAGGCGAAGCGGACGCCGGCCGCGGCCAGACGGCCGGGGTTCCTTGGCGCTTCGACGCGCTCGCGCAGGACGCGCAGCGGTTCGGGGTCGGCGTCGGGTGCGGGCGCGGCCGTCCGGCGCGGGAAATTAAGGGAGACGAGGACGGGGACTTTCTCGGCGGCGAGACGGTCGGCCACCTTCCACGCCTCCATGCCGCCCGCGATGACGGCGCGCAGGTTGAACTCCTTCGCGAGGTCGAGCGCGCGCTCGATCTGCCGCTGGTTGTCGGCGATGAAGACGACCGGCATCTGCCGCGAGAGCACGGGCAGCAGGGCGGCCAGCGACTTGTCCTGTTCGGGCCGGCGCATCCCGCGCGGGTTCTTGTCATAAAGCTCGTTGAGCTGGCGGTATCGCTGCGCGTCGAGAAACATTTGCCGGACGGCCGCGAAGACGCCGAGCAGCGAGGCCGGGTACTGGCCGCCGCGCAGGGGCGTGAAGCCGACGTGCAGTGCGACGGGCGAGCGAACGATCATCCCCTGCGGCGTGTCGCCCGCCAGGTTGATGACGGCCGACTGGCCGGCGAAGATGCCCTCGCGCGGCGCGGTCAGCGCGGCCGTGATTCCCGCGCTCCGTGCGCCTTCGATCTGATCGCCGCCGGGCCGGATGATGTCGGAGGCGAGTATTTCGGGCTGGAGTCCGGCCGGCTGCGTCGAGTTCGGCGAGGTGAAGCCGGGCGCGGTCTGCGCCTGTTGCGCGAGCAGCACAGCGCCGGTCACGCCGGCGGGCCGCTGCTGCTGTTGCTGTGCGGCGGTCGTTCCCAAATTCGTGTGCGCGTCGAAGAGGCCGGGATAGACGGTCAGCCCCGCGCCGTCGATTGTGCGCGCGTCGGCCGGTGCGGCGACGTTCGCGCCGACGGCCGCGATCAGGCCGTTGCGTATGACGACCGTGCCGCGCGGTATCTCCGCGCCGGAGACGGGTACGATGCGCGCGTTCGTGATGGCGTAGGTGTCGATGGCGGGGTTGCGCCACGTGTTCAGCGTCTGCTGCGGCGTCGCCTGCTGCGCGCGCGCGAGTTGTTGCGCGGGCGCGAGCACGAGCATGAAGGCGAAGAGTGCGGCGAAATGTCGCCGCCGCTTGTGTGTTCGCATGATCATTTCAGACTCTCGTTCGGGGCCACGTCGGGGCGGCGCGCGATACGGCCGCCCCTTCGGGCCGCTGCCGGCAAGCTGCTGTTTGTTGACGAAAGATAGGGGGAAGCAAACGCCCGGCCCGGCCGCAGTCCGGCCGAGGTTATGTCCTCGGTTGGGACGCGGAAGCGGACTTTCGGACTGACCGGGTGCTTTGCTGTTACGGCAGCGCGCATTCTATTGCTTCGCGCGCCGCGCCGCAACAGGATATTTCGCGCGCCGGGGCTGGCGGACAAAAAGGTGAGGCGGCGTGGGGCCGTGAAGCCCTCGCGCCGCCTGCTTCGGGAGCCGTCCCGATTGTTTGAGCCGTTTTGTGTCCGGCTGCTTAGTGGCTTCCGCCCTTGGCGTTGTGGTTGGCGTTGTTGCTGTTGCCGCCCGTCCCGCCCCCGGCCGCGACCGTGAGATTGTTCTTGACGCTCGTGACGCCGTCGATGCCCTTGGCCGTCTGCTCGGCCTGCGCCTTCTGCGGGGCAGTGGCGACCGAGCCGCGCAGGGTGATGGTAGCGTTGTCAACGTCCACGTTGATGGTCGAGTCGCGCAGATCGTCCACGGCCGCGAGCGCGCCCTTGGTCTTCACCCAGAGCCAGCCGTCCTTGAGGCCGGAGCCGATGGTCTCGCCGGCCTCCTTGGCCTCGCGGCCGTAGCGATCTCTCTCTCGCTCGTAGTCGGCCTCGGAGATGTTGGCGTTGTAGTTGCCGCGCGTGTTGGCGTTCGCCTTATTCGCGTTGGCGGCGTTAGCGTTCGCGTGATTGGCGTTAGCGTGATTGGCGTTGGCGTTCGCGCGGTTGGCGTTGTCGCCCGCGGCGCAGGCGGACGCGAAAGCGAGCATGGCGAGGGCAAGAGCGAAAACAGTCAGTCTCCTCATCTTCGTCTTCTCCTGTTTATGAAGTTGAAACCAATGCCGGACGCGGTCGGGTCGTTGCGGCCGGCCGAGGCGCGCCACCGCCCCCGACGGAGGCGGCCCGCGCCCGAAATCAGAACAAACAGGGGGCGAAAACTTGCGCGGCCTGCACGCAATTCATGCGAGGAGTTTGGGCCGACAATGTCAGGGGCAACGGGCGTGCCGTAAAGAAGCTGTTAGCTGTTAGCTGTTAGCTAAAACAGAAGGCGGGGCAGTCGTGCTCAGACTGAAACCTCCGCCTTGGACTTTCTGCCTTCTTGCTAACAGCTAATGGCTAACAGCTAATAGCTTCTTCACCACTTAATCGTGCCTTCCTTCGACGTGTCGATCTCGGCCGACTGCGGCTGGGCCTCGCCGAAGAGGTAGCCGCGCATGTTGGCGAAGAGGAACTCCTGCCCGTCCGGGCTGGACACGTCCACGCCGAAGTGGTTGATGACCTGCACTTGCTTCTGGAGCCAGTCGCGCCAGCAGACCTGGCAGATTTCCGCCGCGATGCGCTGCCCCAGCTCGTTCGGGAAGGGCGCGAAGCCGAGCGGCGCGCGTCGTTCCCCGCAGTGCCTGCACTTGATGTCGGCCATGATTTTCGCTGAATCTCCTTTGCGGCCGATTATAGACGACGAGGGCGCGCGGGCGCGAACGCTGCCTCGTCAAGCCGTCGCGGCCTGCGCGGCGCGGACGGCCTCGATGATCTCGTCGTCGCGCGGGCGGAAGATCGAGAGCGGCTGGATTTTGCGGTGGCGCACTATGCCGCGCGAGTCGATGACGACGACGGCCCGCGCGGAGCGGCCCGGCAGCCAGGACTTCGCGCCGAACAGGCGGCTCACCTCACCCTTCGGGTCTGAGAGGAGCGTGAGCGGCAGCTCGTGGTTCTCCGCAAACTTCCTGTGCGACTCCTCCGAGTCGGTCGAGATGCCGACCACCTCCGCGCCCGTCGCGCGGTACGCCTCCCAGTTGTCGCGCACCGAGCACAGTTGCTTCGTGCAGACCGGCGTCTCGTCGCCGGGGTAGAAGAGCAGCACTATAGTCTTGCCGAAGTGATCGGCCAGGTGCCAGTCGCGCCCCTCCGAGTCCTTGAGCGTGAAGTCGGGCGTCGGCTCGCCGACGGTGACCTCGTTATCAGCAGTGTTCATTCCTTACCCTCGTAACGGCTCGCGTCAGTCAGACATTTCTCTACGACCGAAAGTCCCGCACGTCTTTGAACGGCGTCTCGGGGTCGGTGAAGTCGGGCCGGTAGTAATGCGCGGCCCCGTCGTACTCCTGCATCCAGCCCTCCTCCATCCCCAGCTCTTCGAGCAGCGAGACGGCGCGCCACCACTCCCGCTCCGAGACGCGGCGCGAGAGCAGGACGTAGCGCGGGTCGGTCGCCGCCCGGTTCGTCGCGTAGTACTGCGCCATCAGAGAGACCGCGACGCGCGGACTCAGCTCCCGCCTAATCCACTCTAAAGACTCGCGCACGCCCGCGATGTCGTTCGGCAGGACGAGCAGCCGCACGACCAGCCCGCGGCGCAGCAGACCGGATTCGTCGAAGACCAGCCGGTCGCCCGTCTGCCGGAACATCTCTCCGAGCGCGCGGCGCGCGTGCTCCGCGTAGCCGGGCACTTTCGAGTAGGCGTAGCCTTCCGCCGAGTCCGCGTACTTGAGGTCGGGCAGATAAATGTCAACGATGCCTTCGAGCAGGCGCAGCGTTTCGACCGAGTCGTAGGCGTTCGTGTTGTAAACGACGGGCAGTCGTAAACCCTGCCCGGCGGCGACGAGGATCGCGCGGGCCACCTGCGGGGCGAAGTGCGTGGGCGAGACGAAGTTGATGTTGTGGCAGCCGCCCGCCTGAAGCTCCAACATCATCTCGGCCAGCCGCTCGTGCGTCACCTCGTTTTTGATCTGCTCGCGGTGCGCCTGCGAAATCTGGTAGTTCTGGCAATAGACGCAGCGCAGGTTGCAGTTGCCGAAGAAGACGTTGCCCGCGCCTTTCGTGCCCGTCAGCGCGGGCTCCTCGCCGAAGTGCGCGGTGTAGGAACTGACAACCGGCAGCCTGCCCGAGAAGCACCTCGCGATCTGATTCTCCATCCGGTTGTTGCCGCAGTCTAGCGGGCAGACATTGCAGCTAAGTAGAAGCTTTTCAAGGGCTAGCACCCTCTCCTCAAGCTCACCCGATTCGTATAAGGCTAAATAACCAGGTCGATAATCTGTTGCCATAATTGACCTCAATTGCCTTTTTAGTCTGCCCTTACTAATGGGCGATTCTCCCCTTCGTGAGGGCGGCGGAGTGCGTTCCCCCTGTTACCAGGAATCCCCTGCCCCCCCCTAAGCCCGTCAAAAAGCCGTCAGAACTTTCGCCCACGCGGAGGGCCTTATGAGTGTCTCACTAACGCGTCAGTATACCCGTAAGCCCCCGCACTTAAATAACGGAAGTTCGCAGAACCGCCGAACCGTCTCGCACGGTCTCCGGGACGTGTGGCACTGGCATCCCCCGGAATGACTCTGGCAAGCTCTCGGCCGGCAGGCGTACCAGTCCCGCCCCGGCCAATTCCGACTCCTCAGCATCAAGGCGATCATCGGAAGGGCGCGGCGCGAGGCGGGTAACGAGGGGCGATGCTTGACGAGCAGTGCCTAGCTCGGCGGCACACCCTAACCCTTCCTCATCGATGCGTTTTTTGATCCCCATCGTAGCCACCGTGGGCTACACTGGCGGGGAAATAGACACGCCCACAGACGAGACCACGCGCGGCGACCCCGTGTGCGGTCTTAAGGTGAGGAGGCGGGGCGGTTCCGGCGACAGGCGGTTGTTCGCGTAGGCCGCGCGGCGCAGGTTTGGCCCGGCGGCCTCTGCGGGCGGGAGAGTGGTTTAGGCACAAACAGAGGGAGCCGAACATGAAAGACGACTTGGACGAGACTTCGGGGCCAGAGCTGTCGGCCGACGAGGAGGCGCTGCTCAAAGAGATGCCGACGCTGACCGACGTGGGTCAGGCGCGGCGCACGTTCCTCGGGCAGACGGTGGCCGGCGGCCTCGGCGCGTTCGCCCTGATGCTGCTCGAGAAGGAGAGGGCGCTCGCCGCCCTGGCCGCCTCGCCCGACGCGGTGTTCGCGCCCGCGCCGGCCGTGGAGAACGCAGTCCGCGTCGCGTTTAAAGTCAACGGCGCGGCGAAGGCGCTGGAACTCGATTCGCGCGTGGTGCTCTTGGACGCCCTGCGCGAGAGGCTGGAGCTGACGGGGACGAAGAAGGGCTGCGACCAGGGGCAGTGCGGCGCGTGCACGGTGCTCGTGGACGGCCGCCGCGTGCTGTCGTGCCTGACGCTCGCCGCCACCTGCGAAGGCAAGGAGGTCACGACCGTCGAGGGGCTCGCCAGGGGCGACCAGTTGCACCCCGTCCAGGCGGCCTTCATCAAGTACGACGGCTTCCAGTGCGGCTACTGCACGCCGGGGCAGCTCTGCTCGGCCGTCGGGCTGTTAGATGAGGCGCGGCGCGGCGAGGTCAGCCACGTCACCGAGGACGTGACCGCAACGGCCACGCGGCTCACCGACGACGAGATACGGGAGCGGATGAGCGGCAACATCTGCCGCTGCGGCGCGTACCCGGGCATCGTCAAGGCGATTCAGGAGGCGCATTCGGGCCGGGAGTCGGCGCGCACCTGGCGCTTCGTCGGCGAAGAAGAACTGGCGCGGGTCAGGAAGGAGGGCGGAACCGATGAGACCGTTTAAGTACGTGCGCGCAACGGACGCGGCGGGCGCGGCGCGCGCTGTCGCGGCGAACCCCGGCGCGAAGTTCCTCGCGGGCGGGACGAACATTCTCGATCTGATGAAGGAGGACGTGGAACGCCCGAATGAACTGATCGATCTGACGCGGCTGAAGCTCAGCGAGATCAGGGCCGCGGGCGGCGGCGTCTCCATCGGCGCGCTGGCTAGAAATACGGACACCGCCAACCACCCGCTCATCCGCCGCGACTACCCGCTGCTCACGCAGGCCATCGTCGCGGGCGCGTCCGCGCAACTTCGCAACATGGCGACGAACGGCGGGAACCTGATGCAGCGGACACGTTGCCAGTACTTCTACGACACGGCGATGCCCTGCAACAAGCGCGAGCCGGGCACGGGCTGCGGCGCGCTGGAAGGTCTCAACCGGATTCATGCCATCTTCGGGTGGAGCGACAAGTGCGTCGCGACTTATCCGGGCGACATGGCGAACGCGCTCTACGCGCTCGACGCGGTTGTCAGGGTGAGGGGCGCGAGCGGGCGCGAGCGGGCGATACCCGTCACCGAATTCCACCGGCTGCCGGGCGACACGCCGGAGCGCGACACCAACCTACAGCACGGCGAGTTGATCGTCTCAATCGATCTGCCGAAGACGAACTTCGCGAAGAACTCCTATTACCTGAAGGTGCGCGACCGCGCGTCCTACGCCTTCGCGCTCGTCGCCGTGGCCGCCGCGCTCGAACTCGACGGGAACAACGTCCGGCAGGCGCGCGTGGTGCTCGGCTCGGTGGCGCACAAGCCGTGGCGGAGCCGGGAGGCGGAGGCCGCGCTCGCGGGCAGGCCCGCCTCGGAGGAGAGTTTCCGCCGTGCCGCCGAGGCGGCGCTCGCGGGCGCGAGGCCGCTCGCGCACAACGCCTACAAGGTGGAGCTGGGGAAGCGCGCCGTTGTGCGCGCGCTGATGCGCGCGGCCCGTCTGGTTTGAGGGGGAGAGAAAGACTATGCCGAGGTACATCGGGAAAGAGATGAGCCGCGTGGACGGCGTGGCGAAGGTGACGGGCAGGGCGAAGTACGCGGCCGAGTTCCGCGCGCCGAACCTCGCCTACGGCTTCATCGTGACGGGCGCGGTGGCGAAGGGCACGATCACGTCAATCGACACGCGCGAAGCGGAGCGCGCGCCGGGCGTCGTCCGCGTCTTCACGCACCTGAACGCGCCGAAGCTCGGGCCGAAGGCTTCCACGGAGTACGCGCC
>DATHBT010000023.1:0-19422 GCA_035295985.1 Pyrinomonadaceae bacterium
CGTCGGCCTCGGCCAAATCATTTTCGACCACGCGCCACTCTTCGTCATCGAGCGGCGCGCCGAAGTTGTGCGCCGCGACGCGCACGGGGACGCCGTGCAGGCACGCGATGTCGCTTTCTGCCTGCCTGAGCGGCGCGAGCAGGCTCGACCCGACGTAGAAGACAGTCACGTTGGCCGCCGTCTTCTTCATCAGGCGACGCCCTCCAAACGATCTTCCAGCCCGGCGAGGATTTCGCGCAGCCGCGCGACCGTCTCCACGTCCGCGGCCCAGTAGCCGCGGCCTTCGGCTTCCAGCAGCCGGCCGACGAGGGCGCGGGCCGAATGCGTGTTCAACTCGCTCAGCCGCCGCAGCATCTCCTCGTCGAGCACGAAGGTCTCCGCGACCTCGCCGTAAACCCAGTCGTCAACCGCGCCGGCCGTCGCGCTCCACCCGAACGTGTTCGTCACGCGGTTCTCGATCTCGGCGACGCCGCGGAAGCCGTGGCGCAGCATGCCCTCGTACCACTTCGGGTTGAGGGTCTTGGCGCGGGTCTCCAGCCTGACCGTCTCTTCGAGAGAGCGCACCTTCGCCTCGCGCGCGAGCGTGTCGGACAGGTAGATCGCGGGCCGGCGCTCCGCGTGCTGCTCGACCGCCTTCGAGACGCCGCCGAGGTACTCGAAGTAATGATCCACGTCCGTGATCCCGATCTCGAACGAGTCGATGTTCTGATACGTGGCCTCGACGCGGGCGAGCGCGCGCCGCATCGCGCCGTCCGCCGCACGCCCTTCGAGCGCGCGGCCACGCGCGTCGCGCCCGTAGGCGAAGCACTTGCGGCGGACGAAGAGATCGCCGAGCGTGGAATCTTGCTCCCACTCGGAGGAGGAGACGAGAAAGTTTACGTTCGTGCCGTAGCTGCCCGGCGCGTTCGAGAAGACGCGCAGGCAGGCTTCGTCGAAGTCGCAGCCGTCCTCGCGGGCCTGCGCGAGGGCGTTCGCGCGGACGTAGTTCAGCCCCGGCGGCTCGTCGAGCGCGGCCACGCGGCGGACGGCGCGGTCGAGCAGCATGGTGGTCGCGGCGAAAAGATCGCGGAAGATGCCGGAGACGGTCATCACCACGTCGATGCGCGGCCGGCCCAGTTCTTCTAACGGGATCACCTCAACGTCCGCGACGCGGTTCATCGCGTCACGAACGGGCCGGACGCCGAGCAGCCGGAGCGCCTGCGCCACGCCCTCGCCCTGCGTCTTGATGTTGTCGAGTCCCCACAGGACGAAGGCGAGGGCGCGGGGGTAACGGCCGTGCTCGCCGAGGTGGCGCGCGAGGAGTTGCCGGACGACCGGTTCGGCGCGCGCGTAGGCCGTGGGCGAGGGCACCGCGTAGGGGTTGACGGCGTGCGTGTTCCGGCCCGTCGGGAGCACCGACGGGTTCTGCACCACGTCCGCGCCCGGCCCCGGCTCGACGTAACGCCCGCGCAGAGCGCGAGCCAGGGCGTCAAGCTCCGCGTTGGTCTGCAACTGCCCGTAAACTTTTTCGAGCAGGCCGAAGATGCGGCGCGACTCCTCGACGGGAACGTGCGCCTCGCCTTCGAGCCAGTGCGCGGCCTCGCCCGCGTCTGCTTCCATGAAGCGGCGGATCGACTCCCGCGCGACTGCCTCAACGCGCTCGCGCGCGCGCACGTTCGCCTCGGTCGGCCGCGGCGTTTCGCCGTCACTCGGATTTAGTTCGCGCCGGAGGCCGAGTCCTTCGGCGATCAGATCGATCAGCGAGCGAGCGCCGTGTTCGGGCCGGTCGAAGGAGGCGACCATCCGCAGCAGGTCGGCGCACTGCTCGCGGTTCGAGGCGCGGCCGAAGACGTGCAGGCCCGTGGGGATCAGCCGCTGCTCGATCTCGAGCAGGCGGTCGTGGAGTTCGAGCACGCGGCGGTCGCGCTCGTCTGCCGTGGGCGAGTTACCGTGCGAAACTTTTTTCATCGGCTGAGGGCCGGAGACGGCCCACGGGATGTCCAGACTGAACGCGGATAAAATAGACGCGGCGCGCGCCGCTTGTAAACACGAAAGTACGGCGGATCGAAAAGCGAAGGATCGAGAAGCCGGCAGGCGACATGCCCCCGAGCCATCTTTGAATTGTGCCGCGCCCTCAGACCGGCAACTCGCCTTCGCCCGAAATGGGGAGGCGCAAGTAGCGACCGCCGAGCGCGCGTGCGAGCGACTCGCCTTCGCCCCCGGAACCGAAATTCCGGCGCGTGTCCACGACGGCCGACGCGACGCCGAGCGAGCGCAGCGCGGAGCCGAGCCTTTCGATCTCGGCCGCAATCCTCTTCCCGCGCGAGGTCGTGTCAGTCACCGCGCGTGCGTCGAGGGGCACGTTCGCGCGGCCGTCGGTGAAGACGAGCAGCACGATTCTTCTCGCGCCGCGCCGAGCGGCCGAGCGCGCGACTTCGAGCGAGCGTTTGAGGCCGGCGGCGAGCGGCGTCGCCCCGCCGACCGTCAACTCGTCCAGACGCCGCTTCGCCAGCGCGCCTGACAGCGATGGCCGGAGCAGCAGCTCCGCGCCCTCGCCGCGGAAGCCGACGAGCGCGACGCGGTCGCGGCTGACGTAGGAGCGGCGCAGCAGTCGGGCTAACGCACCCTTCGCCTGCCGGATGCGGTTGACCGCCATGCTGCCCGAGGCATCCACGGCGCAGACGTAGAGCGTTCCCTCCCGGCGCGTGAATCTTTTGAAGCGCAGATCGCTGATGACGACGCCGCGCCCCTCTCTGTCTTCTGCGATTCCGACAACGGGCTGATCAGAAGTCGCCGCTTCCATTTCGGAGGCGGCGACAGCGTCCTCCACTCGCCTTTGCGCCGCGGCCCGGAGGGTGGCATCGACCGCGACGCGCGGAGACGTGCCAGGCTCTCTATCGGCGCGTGCGTAACGACCGCTCGCTGCCTCGGAGGAGCGGGAGCGGGAGCGGACTTTTGACGGCGCGGTGAAGTTCGCCGCTCTCCTGCGCCCGCGCGATTCCGTGGCCGTGAGATCGAGATTCAGGTTAGCCTCCGCCAACGGCGCGGGGCGGCCGTCGGCGCGCGATTCGGCCGCGCCACCGTCTCCGTCCGAAGAAACTCTGCCGCCCCTTGAATGCGTGTCGCCGCCGCGCCCCCCCGCCTCGTTGCCGTCGCGTGCGGATTCGTCCGCATCGCCCGCGCGTCTGGTTCTGCCGTCCCGCGATTCTCCGAGAGGCTCCCTTCCCTCTCCGCGCGCGCCACGCCGGCCCGCGTCATCTTCCGCGCCGAAGACCTCTTCGGTCGCGCGTTCGATTCGCTCGCCCGTCTCGGACTGTTCGAGCGGATCGGTTCGCAGACGGTGGCGCAGAGACATCGCCGCCACGCGCCGCGCGTCCGCGGCGGTCGCCTCGCGCCGCCCTTCGAGCGCAGCCAGCGCACGCGCGGCGCGCACCAACGTCAGCTCGCCGCGGTGGCCGTCAACTTTGAGACGCAGGCACAACTCGGCAGCGCCGCGGACGAGTTCGGGCGCGGCGCGCACTTCCCGCGCGGCGCGGCGGGCGCGTGCGAGCCTGCGGCGCAACCTCGTCTCTTCCCCTTCGTGCGCGGCGGCGAAGCGCACGGGATCGCGGTCGTAAGCCTCGCGGCTCTCGACGACCCGGACGCGCTCGTCCACGCTGTCGGCCGTCCGCACCTCGACGCACAGTCCGAAGCGGTCGAGCAGTTGCGGCCTCAGCTCGCCCTCCTCCGGGTTACTCGATCCGACCAGGACGAAGCGCGCGGCGTGCTCGAAGGAGACGCCCTCGCGCTCGACGCGGTTGCTGCCCGAGGCCGCGGCGTCGAGGAAGAGATCGACGAGGTGATCTTCCAGAAGGTTCACCTCGTCGATGTAGAGGAGGCCGCGGTGCGCGCGCGCGAGCAGCCCCGGCTCGAAGGAGCGCCGGCCCTCGCGCAGCGCGCGCCCGATGTCGAGCGTCCCGCAAAGGCGATCCTCGGTCGCGTTGAGCGGCAGATCGACGACGGGCACGGCGACGCGCTCGCGCGGCAGCCGGCCGTCGCCGGCCAGCCGCGCGCGGCAGTCGGGGCAGAGCGTGGTCTGATCCTCCGGATCACAGTTGAAGGCGCAGCCGCGGACGCGCGTGAGCGCAGGCAGGAGCGAGGCGAGCGCGCGCACGGCCGTCGACTTCGCCGTCCCGCGGTGGCCGGTGACGAGCACGCCGCCGACGTTCGGCTCGACGACCGAGAGCAGCAGCGCGAGCTTCATCTCCTCCTGGCCGACGACGGCCGTGAACGGGTAAGCCGGTGTCGCAGGAGGGGAGGCCGCATTGCCAGAATGCGCCCGCCCGCCGCCCCGCTCCTTCGACTCTTTGCGCTTCATCAGTCGCTTCCCAAACCCGGAAGGGGTGGAGTTTGAAACCGGAACCGGTTCGAGCGCGAAGGCCCGAAGTTATGTAACCCGACAAGCCCTAAGTCTGGTCGGACGCCGCGGACGCGAAGCCGAAAAATTTGCGCGAGAGGAAGTGGCCCGCCAGCGCGAGCAGCGCGACGCCGAGAAGCGAGAGGAGCGTGCGCGCGCCGACGGCGTCATCCGGGTTGCCGCCCGCGGCGTTGACCGCGCTGTGGACCGCCAGCGCATAAACGTAAGACTTGAGGGCCATCGCCGCCGCGGTCGCAAGTATGAAACGAACGAAGCCGAGGTGCGCCAGCCCCGCTGCGTAGTTAACGAGACTGTGTGGGCTGGCCGGCGCGAGCCGCAGGCTGAAGAGTGCGAGGAAACTCGCGTGGCCCGTCAGAAAGCGGTGGACGCGCCCCCCGTGGTGGCGCGCGGCCCAGCGCCCGCCGACGTAGCGCGCAACCGCGTAGCCGCCCGCCGCGCCGAGCGTGAATCCGGCGGTCGTCACCAGCGCGGACAGGTGCGGCGGGAATAACAGCGGCGTCAGGACGAGAAAGGCGGAGGCCGTCAGGCCGCAGGTCAGGAGCACGGCCGCGACCGCTACGACGAGCAGAGCCGTCCCAGCGCCAGCGCCCCAGGTTTGCAGCCACGCGAGTTGTTGCAGCCACTCGCGGTTGCCGTAGAGGACGAGCGCCACCGCGACGACGAACAGGGCGACGGCCGCGCGCCAGGCCGTGCCGCGCCGCGCCGTCTCGTGTAGCTCTCCGGCCGCCCTTTGCAACTTGAATTCGATCCCACGGCGGGGTGGCGCGGCCGAGGCGGTCGCGCGACTGCTTTGACGAAGCCGCTGCCCGCCCGTCCGCCGGAGGGGGCTGCGCGCTCAAGGCTCAATCGACATCCGCAGCACGTTCGAGAGCGGCTGCCGCTCGGTGCGCCCGCTCTTGTGCGTGATGACGATCATGCCGCGCTCCACCGCCACGCGCCTCACCTCGCTCATCTCGCGCTCGACACGCCCGCCCTCGCGCAGTTCCAGCACGAGCCGCGTGCCCGGCAGTTCCAACCCCGTCGGCGCGGCCGGCTCCGTGGTCGCCGCGTTCGGCTCTGTTTCGGCCGGGGCCTGCCCGCCCCGCCTCGCCGTGCCGCCGGTACGACCCCGCGGCGGACGCGTGCGGTTCGTGCGCGTGGCGGGAGACGCGGCAGCTTCTTCGCGCGTCGTGGCGGGCGGAGTCTCGGCCGCCGGCTCTTCACGCGCCGCCGCTTCGTCGCGTGAACGTTCGGCGTCACGTGCCGCCCTGTCCGCAGCAGTCCCTGCGCGCGAGCTTCCGCGCCTCGTGCCTTCGCGCGTGCCGGCGCGCCCGCGCGTCGTGGTTCGCCTCGGCGGCGTGGACGGCGCGGCAGGCTCCGGCGTCGCCGCCGGCTCCTCGACTCTGGCGACGGCCGCTTCGGGCGTCGGCTCCTGCCTCGGCTCATCGATCCGCGCGCCCGTCGAAGTGACGCGGCGGCCCGTGGCCGCCCGCGCGGGACTCGCGGCGGCCGACTCGGCCGGCGACGGCTCAGGCGTCGTCGTGTTCGAAGCGACGGCCGGGACGAATGTGCCGCCGAGCCTGATCCGGTAAGAGCCTTCGGCGTCGTTGGGGGTGCGCGCCTGCACACGCAGGACGAGCGATTCGGGGCGGCGCATGAAGACGGTTCGCGTGACGGGCGCGCCTAGTCCCGCGTAGAGCGTCACCTTCGCCAGCGGGCGCAGCGTCGCGGCCGTGAACAGATCTACGTCGCCTTCGAGGTTCGTGCCCTCGACCGTGATTTCCAGATCGCCCTGCTGCGCGCCGAAGGCGTAGAAGTGGCGCGTCCGACGCGGGTCGCCCACGTCGCGCGGCGCGATGCGGCCGGTAATCTCACTGGAGAGGGTGGGGGTCGGCTGCTCAGGGTCGGACGACTGCGCGGCGGCGCAGACGGCGAGCGCGGCGAGGTGCAACGCCAGCATGATTGCGCGCCCCGCCGCCGGTCCGATCTTTCTCTTGCTACTGCGCATGGGAACAGGCCGCTAACGGTGTGACGGGTGAGAGTGTAGCAGCCGCCCCCCGCCTCAACAAACTCAACGCGACGGCCCGAATCAGACCGCCTCGAAGAGAAAGGCCCGCACGTCGGTTAAAACGTGCGGGCCTTTCTGAATCAAAATGGGGATGGAGAGACTCGAACTCTCACGGGTTGCCCCACACGCCCCTCAAACGTGCGCGTCTACCAGTTCCGCCACATCCCCTTGAGCTGAAAAGATCGAACGTAAGCCGCAAAGCCAGACTTGGATTCTGACGGCCCGCGCGCGGTTGCAACTCGCGAAGCTATTTCTGCCCCTCGGGCGAGGCCTGCTGCTGCGGCGTCGCAGCGCCCTCAGCGGGCGAGGCGGCCGGGCTGCCCGCGGGCGCGGTTGCGGGCGAATCGCCGGGCGTGGCCGTCGCGGTCGGCGCGGGCGCGTCGGGTTCGTCAACCGACTGCAAGACCGAGCGCGCGCCGGTGAAGTAGGGCAGCGAAAGGGCGAGCGCCGACAGCATGAAGAGCGCCGCCGCGCCGATGGTGATCTTGGCGAGCAAGGTCTGCGTGCCGCGCGGGCCGAAGGCCGTGCTTGAGACGGAGCTGGTGAAGAGCGCACCCGCGTCGGCCTTACCCGGCTGCAAGAGGACTGCGACGACGAGCACGAGGCACGACAGGATGAACAGCGCGTAGAGAAAGTAGATCAAAAGTCCGACCTCAAAGATTCAGATAGTTTCGCCCGACGGTCAGCGGTCGTAGTTGACGATCTCGGCGAACGTCTCCGCGTCGAGGCTCGCGCCGCCGACGAGCGCGCCGTCAACGTCCTCCTTCCGCATCAGCCCCGCGATGTTGTCGGGTTTGACCGAGCCGCCGTAGAGGATTCTTGTAGCGCCGGCCAGATCGGCTGAGTACCTGTCCGCTAAAACGCGCCGGATGAAGGCGTGCATCGCTTGCGCTTCGTCCGGCGTCGCGGTGTGGCCCGTGCCGATGGCCCAGACCGGCTCGTAGGCGACGATGATACGGGCCAGATCACTCGATGTCAAACCGCGCAAGCCCCCCTCAACCTGCCCGCGCACAACACTTTCGGCGTTCCCCGACTCACGCTGCTCGAGCGTCTCGCCGACGCAGAAGATGACCGTCAGATCGGCCGCGAGGCCGGCCTGCGCCTTGCGGTTCACCATCGCGTCGGTCTCCGAATAGTAGTGCCGCCGCTCCGAATGGCCGACGATGACGTGCGACGCGCCCGCGTCCTTCAGCATGTCTGCCGCGATTTCGCCCGTGTGCGCCCCGTGCTTCTGTTCGGTCGAGCAGTTCTGTCCCGCGACCCTGACGTTCGACCCTTCCAGGCGGTCGGCCACGGACTTCAATGCGGTGTAGACCGGCGCGACAACCACCTCGCAGTGGTTCGCGTTCGCCACGAGCGGGCGCAGATTGATCGCCGTCGCGACCGAGTCCGCGACCAGCTTGTACATCTTCCAGTTTCCCGCGATGACAGGCTTGCGCATGGGAAGAAGCTGTTAGCTGTTAGCTTTCAGAAATAGAACTCAGTCGTTAAAGGTCAAGGTTCGGCGCTCAACACCTCTTTGGCTCGGCTAATAGCTAACGGCTAATAGCTAACAGCTATTTGTCGTTAAGCGCCGCGACGCCGGGCAGCTCTTCGCCGGCGAGGAATTCGAGGGTTGCGCCGCCGCCGGTCGAGATGTGTGTGATGCGTTCGGCGACGCCGGCCTGCGTGACGGCCGCGACGGAGTCGCCGCCGCCGACGATGACGGTCGCGCCGCGGTCGGCCGCCTCGGCGACCGCGCGGGCGACGCCGACCGTGCCCTGATCAAAGCCCAACTCCTTCTCCTCGAAGATGCCCATCGGGCCGTTCCAGATGACCGTCTTCGCGCCCTCGAGAGCGCGCGCGAAGTGCGCGACCGTCTCCGTGCCGATGTCCACGCCGACGTGGCCGATGGTCGTGAACTCCACAGGGATCGTCCGCTTCGACTTCAACGGATCGAAGCTGTCCACGACGACGTGATCGGTCGGGAGCAGCAATTCGACGCCGGCCTCTTTCGCACGCTCGGCGATCTCGGTCGCCGTCTGCATCTTGTCGTCTTCGACGAGAGACTTGCCAACCGTGAAGCCCTGCGCCTTGAAGAACGTGTAGGCCATCGCGCCGCCGACGAGCAGCTTGTCAACCTTCCGACTGATGAGCGCCTCGATGACCGGAATCTTGTCCGACACCTTCGCCCCGCCGAGGATGGCGACGAACGGGTGCTCCGGGTCGCTGATGACGTGGCCGAGGTATTCGAGTTCTTTCTCCATCAACAACCCGGCGGCCGACTGTTTGACAAACTTCGTGATGCCGGCCGTCGAGGCGTGCGCGCGATGCGCCGCGCCGAAGGCGTCGTTGACGTAAACGTCGCACAACGCGGCCAGCTCGCGCGCGAACGCCTCGTCGTTCTTCTCCTCCTCTTTGTGGAAGCGGAGGTTTTCGAGCAGCAGCACGTCGCTGTCCCGCAGCGCGTCAGCCTTCTCCTTGACCGCCGCGCCGACGCAGTCCTCCGCGAACGCGACCGGCTGGCCGATGAGCGCCTGCAAGTGTTCCGCGACCGGGCGCAGCGAATACTTCTCCACGCGCTCGCCCTTCGGCCGACCCAGGTGCGACGCGAGGATGATCCGCGCGCCCTGCTCGATGGCGTGCTTCACGGTCGGCAAAGACGCCGTGATCCGCGTGTCCTCCTCGACGCGCCCGTCCTTGAGCGGCACGTTGTAGTCCACGCGCACGAGCACGCGCTTGCCCTTCAAATCGAGGTCTCGGATGGAAAGTTTGTTCATGCGGGTTGCAGGTTTGAGGTTTAAGGTTCGGGGTTACCGGGAAGTTTCAACCTGGAACCTTAAACCTCAAACCTTAAACTTTTTCACAGTCCGCGCTGCCCCATCAGCTTGACGAGGTCGCGGACGCGGCAGGAGTAGCCCCACTCGTTGTCGTACCAGGAGAGCACTTTGATCAGGTTGCCGCCGATGACTTTGGTGTAGTCGGCGTCCACGATGGACGAGTTCGGGTTCTTCCGAAAGTCCACGGAGACGAGCGGCTCCTCGGAGAAGGCGAGTATGCCCCGCAACTCCTCGTTGGCCGCGTTCTTAAGCGCGGTGTTCACCTCTTCTGTGGTCGTCTCCTTCTCGACTTCTATTACCACGTCAACCAGCGAGACGTTCGGCGTCGGCACGCGCACCGAGATGCCGTCGAACTTGCCTTTGAGTTCCGGCAGCACGAGCGCGACCGCCTTGGCCGCGCCCGTCGAGGTGGGGATCATCGAGAGGGCGGCGGCGCGCGCGCGGCGCAAATCCTTGTGCGGCAGATCGAGGAGCTGCTGGTCGTTCGTGTAGGAGTGGATCGTGGTCATCTGCGCGTTGCGGATGCCGAAATTCTGGTGGATGACCTTGGCGACTGGCGCGAGGCAGTTGGTCGTGCAGGAGGCGTTCGAGACGATGTTGTGAGCGGCCGGGTCGTACTTGTCGTCGTTGACGCCGATGACGATGGTGATGTCCTCGTTCTTCGCGGGCGCGCTGATGATGACCTTCTTGACCGTGCCGCGCAGGTGCTTGCGGGCGTCCTCCGCGTTCGTGAAGCGGCCCGTCGATTCGATGACGACTTCGGCCCCGACAGACTCCCAGGGGATCAGGGACGGATCTTTCTCCGAGAAGACGCGGAACTCGTCCGAGCCGACGCGGATGCCGTTCTCGGTCGCGGCGATCTCCTCTTCAAGGTTGCCGAGCACGGAGTCGTACTTCAGGAGGTGCGCGAGCGTCTTCGTGTCGGTGATGTCGTTGACGGCGACGAAGTCCAGGTCCGCGTCGCCGAGCGCGGTGCGAAGGATGTTGCGGCCGATGCGGCCGAAGCCGTTGATGCCAACCTTGACTGCCATTGGGGTGTCTGTTGCCTCCTCGCCGTCCGTGTTGTTTATTCCTGCCTCCGAGCCTGACGGGGCCACGTTAGCGCACACCTCCGCGCCTCCCTGGCCCGCACGCGCTGGCGCGAAAAATCTGCCTGACGGATAAGACCTGCAAGATTATTCGCGGCGGGCGACGGGTGTCAAGGAAGGCCCGATAAAGCCCGCTGAGCGGTCGCGACCCGGCAGGTCAATGTTGTAACCGTTGTTAATCCGAAGGCGTCTAAGACGTTGATCCTGTGAGGCGGCCGTCGAGTCCCGGAATCGGAATCGCCGATCCCGATTTCGCGACTCGCACGCAGGCCACACGCGGGTTATGATTCGCTTTTCCCGTCGTAGCGGCGAAATTAAGGGGCGGCCCGGCCGTTGCACTGACTGGGCTATTTTGAAACACGCGCCCCGAAGGCGGCGTAGTAAGGGACTGGCCGGCGGTCTTCTGTTTCACAGAGTTCAGTCGGCCGCTCGCGGCAGCGCCGGACAAGTTTTCAGAGGAGTTTTCCGTTTTGATATTCAGCACCGATCAGAAACGCTTCATCTCGCTGGCAGCCGCGCTGCTGCTCGCCTTCAACTCGATGGCCTCGGCGCGCTCCCCGCAGGATCAGGACGCCTCGCGCGTGCAGCGCGACAGCGACGTGCCCGAACTCGCGTCGCTCGCGCAGACGCCGCAGCCAACGCCCATCCCGCCGCAGCCCCCTTCGCAGACGCCCACTCAGCGCGACGCCACGCGCCCGCCGGGAACCGAGCAGCGGCAGACAGTCCCCGAGCAGTCGCGCCCGCGCCCGACCGACCCGACGCGACCGCCCGGAACCGACGCGCGGCCCGCGCCGCAGGCCCCGCCGGGCACGCAGCTCCCGCCGTCCGGCACGACGGGTCAGCCGGCCCGGACGCAGCCCGAGCAGCCTTCGACCACCGTGCCGCCCGTCGCGGAGCCTTCGCCGCTGTCGCCCGACGAGGAGCCGCGCGACCCAGCCTTCCCGGCCATCCAGGCGCGGCCCGTGCCCCCGCTCCCGTCGCTCGACCGCCTCGGCATCCAGAGCGGCAACACCATCGAGCTTTCGCTGAACGACGCGATCCGCCGCGCGCTCGAAAACAACAACGACATCCAGGTGGCGCGCGACGACGTGCGCTACAACGAGTCGGTGCTGCGCGGCCTGCACGGCGTCTACGATCCCGTCTTCACCTACAACCCCGAGATCAACACCTTCGTCCGCCCCGTCACCAGCATCTTCGCGGGCGGCAACCAGACCGGCACGATCTCGGTCACGGACATCAACAACAACTTCTCGGTCTCGAAACAGTTCGGCAAGGGCGGCGGCAACTACTCCTACTTCTTCAACAACACGCGCGAGACGACGAACGCGACGAGCGCGACCCTGACGCCGTTCTACTCGGCCAACCAGGGCCTGACCTTCACGCAGCCGCTCTCGCGCAACCGCTCCATCGACCGCTTCCGCCAGCAGATCCGCGTCCAGCGCAAGCGGCTCGAACAGTCCGACGCCGACTTCCGCCGCTCGACCATCGAGGTGATCTCACAGGTGCAGCGCGCCTACTGGGACTTGGTGTTCGCGCGGCGCGATCTGGAAAATCAGATCGCCAACGTCAACCTTGCGCGCGAGAACTTCCGCCGCACGGAGGCGTCGGTGGCGGCGGGCGCGTCCGCCCCGCTTGAACGCGCTGAAGTGCAGACGGAGCTGTCGAACCGCGAGGCGCAACTGCTCACTTCGGCGCAGCAGGTCTCAATCGCCGAGAACAACCTGAAGCGGCTGCTGCTGCGCGACCCCGAGTCGCCCGAGTGGTCGGCCGCTCTGACGCCGACCGACACGCCGAAGTTCGACGACACGCCCGTCAACCTGGGCGAGGCCGTCGAGGAGGCGCGCAAGAACCGCCCCGAGATGCAGCGGCTCCGCATCCAGCGGGAGATCAGCGACATCGACATCACCTACTTCAAGAACCAGACGAAGCCGCTCATCGACCTCAACGCCACCGTCTCAACCACGGGCCTGGCCGGCACCGTTAACCCCGACGTCCTCGCGCGCAACCCCGGCCTCGCCGTCCCGTCGCAGCTCGTCGGCGGCTACGGCCGGACGCTCCGCAACCTGTTCAGCTTCGACACGCGCAACATCGTCGTCGGCGCCACAATCCAGATTCCCTTCCGCAACCGCACGGCCGAGGCCAACCTCGCCGGCGCGCAGATTCTCCGCGAGCAGTTGGCGGCGACGACGCGCTCGCAGGAGCAGGTGATCGAGGTGGAGGTGCGAAACGCCGCGCAGGCCGTCGAGACCGCGCGCCGCCGCGTGCTGGCCGCCCGCGAGGCGCGTCGCAACGCCGAGTTGCAGTTGCAGGGCGAGCAGCGGCTCTACCAGGTCGGCCGCTCGACAACGTTCCTCCTCTTCCAGCGCGAGAACCAGCTCGTCAACGCGCGCAACGCGGAGCTGCGCGCCGAGACCGACTACAACAAGGCCCTCGCAGACCTCCAGCGCGCCACCTCGACGACGCTGCGGGCCAACAACGTCATCGTCGAATCGCTCGTCGGCAACTAAGACGGGTGAGGAGCAGGGGGAAGGGGCGAAGGGATCGAGTCTGATCCCTTCGCCCCTTCCCTTTTTACCCTCGTCCTTCCGCTTCCTGTTGACGCCCCGCGCGCCGGCTTCGTATTCTCGCCACCGCCCCTACTCTGCCAGCGCGCGAACCGGCGAGCACGATTCACTTGAAGATCAGCGCCACGATCATCACCTTCAACGAGGCCGGCAACATTCGGGCCGCCGTCGAGTCGGTCGCGTGGGCCGACGAGGTGCTGGTCGTCGATTCGGAATCGACCGACGCGACGCGTGAGATCGCGGCCGAGTGTGGCGCGCGCGTCATCTGCCGCCCGTGGCCGGGTTTCACCGCGCAGAAGCAGTTCGCGGCCGAGGAGGCGGCCAACGAGTGGGTCTTCAGCCTCGACGCCGACGAGCGCGTGTCGCCGCCCCTGCGCGCGTCAATCGAAGACCTGCTCTACACGCCCGACGACAGACTCGCCGACGGCTACCGCGTCGCGCGACGCTCCTTCTACATGGGCCGCTGGATTCGCGGCGGCGGCTGGTATCCCGACCACCAGCTGCGCCTCTACCGCCGCACGCGCGGTCGCTGGGAGGGCGCGCACGTCCACGAGTCCGTGAAGATGGCCGTGGGGGCGCGCGTCTCGACGCTCGCGGGCGACCTGCTCCACTACACGGCGCGCGACGCGTCTCATCACCACCGCATGATCGGCGAGCGCTACGCCCCGCTCTCCGCTTTGCAAATGTTTGAGCGCGGACGTCGCACGTCGCCCCTGAAGATCGCCGCCGCCGGCCCGCTCGCGTTCGCGCGCAGCTACGTCCTCAAGGGCGGCTGGCGCGACGGCCTCGCCGGCCTCTGCATCGCGCGCTTCGCCGCTCACCACGCCTTCCTCAAGAATGTCTTGTTGTGGGAGATGCAGAACAAGCGCGCGGCTGGTGCAGGCAACCGTGAGACTGACTAAGGCCGGAACGGCTCAACGTAAGAACATTTGTAGGGGCACGGCTTGTCCCTGCCCGCCGTGCGAACGCGCGGTAACGTTAACGCCGGCATCCGACAGAATCATTGTCGGATGCCGGCGTTTCAGTTTTCGCGCTCCCCGCGCCCGAACGGGCAGGGACAAGCCCTGCCCCTACAATCTCCTTCCACGGTCTCAGGCTTGTCGAAATTAACGCCGCCGCCGCGGCGAAGTTTTACGGGTCGGCTCCGTGCGACCGCGCGCGTTCTTCGTCTGCGCCGCCTTACCTTTCGCGGCCTCGGCCTTCTGATTCTTCCCGCGCGCGGTCTTGCTCTCGGCCTTGCGGCCCGCCTTGCGCCCTTCCGGCTCGTCCTCTATGTCGTCCGACTCCTTCTCCTCCTCGCCGGCTGCGGCCTTGTCCTGGCCGTTCGCGTCGGACGCGCCGGTGTACAACTGCGGCTCGGCGCGCAGGTTCGCCGAAGGCATCAGTTGGCGGCGCGTCTGGCCGGGCGCGCCGAGCGGGGCGGGGCGGTGCTGCGCGAGCAGTTCGGTGAGCAGCGCGTCGGTCGACTGCTTCTGTTCCGATATGCGGCGGCCCTGCGTGAGGATGACGTAGATGAAGGGGCCGGCGTCCTCCGTGAACGCGATGCCGGCGAGGTTCGACATCCCGCCGTCCGTGTCCGTGAGCGTGCCCGTCTTGCCCACGGCCGCGCACTGGTAGGCCGTGCCCTCAAGACGCTTACGCAGCGTGCCCCAGTCGCATGAGGCGACGGGCATCACGTCCTCGATCTTCAAGCCGTGGCGGTTGACCTCGTCGGCGAGCGCGCGGATGACGGCGGCGATGCCGCGCGGCGTCATCCGGTTAACTTCGAGGCCGGAGCAGGTTTCGAGATAGACCTGCTCCGCCGGCAGCTTCAACTCCGTGACGAGGAAGCGCTGCAACTCCGCGGGGCCGCCGAACTGCTCGCAGATGTGGTCGGCGACGAAGTTGTTCGAGTGCGCGTTCATGTAGAGCAGGACTTCGCGCAGCGGGTTCGAGTGGACTTTGAACAGCTCGCTGCCCGCCGCCTGCTCGGCCGCGCCCGTCTCCTTCTGCCCGAGCTTCATAGCGTCGGCCGTGCGCTTGGCGGAGTCGTCGGGCTTCTCGCTGTAGTTGAACGAAAAGCCGGGCGTGGCGAGGATTTTGTCGCGCACACGCTCGATGCCGCGCGCCTTGAGTTCGCGGCGGACGACGTTGGCGGCGAAGTCGCCGAAGCTCGGGTCTTGGCCGTCGAGGTAGAGCGAGCCGTCGAGCCGCTTCTGTTTGGGATCGACCCCGCCCTCGGCGAAGACGCGCGTGACGAAGCGGTGGTCGGGGCCGAAGCGGCGCAACGCGACGAGCGTGGTGGCGAGCTTCAGGAGCGAGGCGGGGTTGAAGGTGGTGTCGGCGTTGAGCGACGCATAGACGCGCCGGCCGTCGAAGCTGCGGACGAAGACGCCGTGCCCCTCGGGCGCCTCGCCGCGCGCGCCGTACCACACGGCCACGTCGTAAACGGGCGCGGAGGGCGGCGGCGGGAGTGCTTCGGGGCCGAGCGAGGAGGTGTGCGTCGTGCCCAGAGACTGCTTGACGCGCTCGGCGAGCTGCTGGCCCGCCTGTTTGACGCGCGTCAGCGTGTAGGGGTACGCGGTCAGGACTGCGACGACGAGCGCGCCCAGAACGAGCAGCGCGTAAACGGGCCTTTTTGAATGCACAACTCCCCCCGCGAACGCCGTATGAAATTAACTCTTCCGCAATTTTCTCCGAGGCTTTAATATTCGTGGAGTACGCGCCGCGCGTCAAGCGATGCGCGCCGCGACATCCGAACCGCTCCGCCGAATCCCGCGAAGAACTTCGTCACGATCCCGATGCCGCTTCTGCAAAACCTTCTCCCGGCGGGCGAGCTGCAACTCGTCCCCTTCCCCGTCGCGCTCGTCTTCGTGACGGCGCTCGGCGCGATGATCGGCAGCTTCCTGAACGTCGTCATCCACCGCCTGCCGCGCGAGGAGTCGGTCGTCTTCCCCTCGTCGCGCTGCCCGGCGTGCGGCGCGGCGATCAGGCCCTACGACAACATCCCCGTGCTGAGCTGGGTGGTGCTGCGGGGGCGTTGCCGCTCCTGCAAGACCGCGATCAACGCGCGCTACCCGGCCGTCGAGCTGCTGACCGCGCTTCTCTTCGCGCTCGTCCTGTTCCAGCAGGGGTTGACCGTCGGCCTGCTGCCCGATCTCGTCTTCACGGCCGCGCTCGTCGCGCTCGTCTTCATCGACGCCGAGCACATGCTATTGCCCGATCTGATCACGCTGCCCGGCGTCGGCTTCGCGCTCGTCGCGCGCGCGCTCGTCCCTAACCTCTACGGCGTCGAGTTCCTGCGCGAAGGCGCGCTGGCGGGCTGGCCGGACGCCGGGCTGTCGCTCACGAACGCCGTGATGGGCGCGCTCGTCGGCGGCGGCTCGCTGTGGCTCGTCGGCTGGCTGTGGGAGCGCGTGCGGGGCGTGGAGGCGATGGGCCTCGGCGACGTGAAGATGATGTTCATGGTGGGCGCGTACCTCGGCTGGCCGCTCACGCTCGTGACGCTCTTCCTCGGCGTCGTCGCGGGCGCGCTCACGGGCGTCGCACTGATGCTCCGGCGCGGCGAGCGCGACATGCGGATGCTGCTCCCCTTCGGCATCTTCCTCGGCGCGGGCGCGTTCGCCTCGCTCCTCGCCGGCCGCGCGATTGTCGGGTGGTACGTCAGCCGCTTCCTGCCTTGATACGCAGCAGCACCACTTCCGGCGCGACGCGGAAGCGGACGGGGATGATGCTCGTGCCGACGCCGGTCGTGACGTACAGGTGGCGCGAGCCTTCGATCACGTGCCCGGCCGCGAAGCGCTGGCCGTAGCGCGAAGGCACGACGGGGCGGCCGAGCACGGGGAAGCGCACCTGACCGCCGTGCGTGTGGCCCGCGAGCGTGAGGGCGACGCGTTCAGGGATTTCCGTAAAAATGTCGGGGTTGTGAGTCAGGACGAAGACGGGCGAAGCATCGTCCGTCACCTTCGCGAGACTACCAGTCACGTCCGGCTTCCTCGTCCACAAGTCCGCGAGGCCGACGAGCCAGACCTGACGGCCGCCGTGCGTGAAGCTGACCGCGTCGTTCTCCAAGACGCGGACGCCCGCGCCTTCGAGCGCCCGCCAGACCCTTTCGCCTCCCTCCCACCAGTCGTGGTTGCCGAGCACCGCGAAGGTTCCGTGCGCTGAGCGCAGTCCTTTCACCTTCTCCGCCGTCACCTCCGGGCCGACGAACTCGCCGCCCGCCACGCCGCTGATGACGAAGTCGCCGAGCAGCACGACCGCGTCGGGCCGGAGACGGTTAATCTCTTCGACCAGCCCGTCGAGCTTCGCGGCGTCGATGTGGGGCGAACCCGTGTGAATGTCGGAGACGACGGCAAGCCGCAGCTCGCCCGCCTCGGCCGGCCAGCGCGGGAGGCTCAGCCCGACTTCCCTGACGACGAGTCGATCCGGCTCGATGACGAACGCCCACAGCGCGAGCAGCGCCGCGACGGCGAGCAGCGCGATGAAGACTTTGAGAGCTAGCCGCTTCCTTCTCAAAACAGTCACAAGTCTCGGCGAGCAGCGCCTGCTAAAAAGTTTGTGACCAATAGTGGTTTGCGGATCAGTGCGCGGGTGGCGGTCAGTACCGCCCGCGGTAGCGGGCGGTTGCTCGCCGGTGTCGCGGCCCGCCCGCTACCGCAGGCGGTACTGACCTGCACTCCCAACCGAAGGTGTCCTAATCGGCATTGACCAATCCGTCAGGGAAATACTCGCGCCAGCGCCGGTCAACCAACTCCCCGATGTCGGGCCTGACGACCAGCTCGTCCGGGTAGCCGGGCTTCATTCGCGCGTCGATGACGACTGGCGGCGTGTAGGAGACGTGGTGGCGGACGACGCGCGTCCCGGCTGCGTGAATGTCTGACGCCGGCTCGAAGCGCGTCCAGGTGGCCCAGAGAAAGTCGGGGCTTGAGCGCGCGACCGTCGCGTCGTCGTGGAGGACGACGAGCGGCCAGCCTTTGAAAACTTCCTCGCGCGCGAGCCGCGCGGCCCGCTCCGGGTCTTCCGCGAACGGGCGGCCTTCGACGACGAGGCAGCCGCCGCAGAAGACTTCGGCACGCGAGACGCCCGCCGGCAGTTCGCCCTGAAACTCGCGCGGGAGTTCACGCACCTGGTCGCCCAGGCCGAGCAGGACGGCCTTGCTGCCCTCGTTGATTTTGCCACTCGTGTAGTCGAGCGTGTCCATCGAGACGTTCGAGAAGACGAACAGGTCTGTCTCGAAGCGCGCGCGGGCGAGGACGTGCTCGAACAGCTTCTTGAAGTCTCTTAAATCCTGCGGCGTGTCGGTGAGCAGGAGGAATTTGGTGAGCGAGAGCTGCCCCTCGCCGAGGATGCGGAAGGCGGAGACGAGCGCCTCGCGGCGGTAGCGCTCGCGGACGACCGCGGCGGCGAGCGAGTGGAACCCCGTCTCGCCGTAAGACCACAGGTCGCGCACGCTCGGCATCACGAGCGGGAAGAGCGGCGAGAGGAGCTGTTGCAGATAATCACCGATGAAGAAGTCTTCCTGACGGGGCTTCCCGACGACGGTCGCCGGGTAGATCGCGTCTTTGCGGTGATAGACCGCCTCGACGTGGAAGACCGGGTAGTCGTGTTGGAGCGAGTAGTAGCCGTAGTGATCGCCGAACGGGCCTTCCGGCCGTCGCTCGCGCGGCGGGACGCGGCCGACGAGCGCGAGCTCTGCCTCCGCGACGAGCCGGTGCGGGTGGTCGAGCGGGTTCGTCACCATCCTGATCTTCTCGCCGGCGAGGACGGAGGCGAGGACGAGTTCCGGCACGTCTTCCGGGAGCGGCGCGATGGCCGAGAGGATGAGCGCGGGCGGGCCGCCGAGGAAGACGGAGACGGGGAGCGCCCGGCCCGCCGCCTCGGCCTCGTGGTAGTGGAAGCCGCCGCCCTTGTGAATCTGCCAGTGGAGGCCCGTGGTCTCGGCGTCGTGGCGCTGCATGCGGTACATGCCGAGGTTGTGCTTGCCCGTCTTTGGGTGCTCCGTGTAAACGAGCGGAAGGGTGAAGAAAGGGCCGCCGTCCTCCTGCCATGTCGTGATGATGGGCAGCTCGTCGAGACGCGCCGGCCGCTCGACCGCTTCGAGCACGGGCGCGCGGCCGACCTTCTTCGTACCCAGCTTCAACGCTTCGACGGCGAGGCCGCGCTGCTTCCACAACTCCGCCGGCCGCGGCGGCAACAGGCTCTCGGCGAGGTGTACGACTTCCCTGACGAGCCTTTCGGGCTTCGGGCCGAAGGCGAGTTCTATGCGGCGGGCCGTGCCGAAGAGGTTGGTGACGACCGGGTAGGTGCTCCCCTTCACGCGCCGGAAGAGAAGCGCCGGCCCGCCCCGCCCGATTACGCGGCGGTGGACTTCGGCCAGTTCGAGGTAGGGATCGACTTCGGCCTCGACCGTTACGAGATCGCCCTCCCTGGCAAGGAGGGCGAGGAATGAACGCAGGTTCCGGTGCATCGACTGAGAATGTAACCGGAAAGATCGCGTCGGCAAAACAACGGGCAGGCAGCGAATGGA
>DATHBT010000024.1:0-6354 GCA_035295985.1 Pyrinomonadaceae bacterium
GGTGCTCGTGCAGACCAACTTCGGCGGCGCGCGCATCAAGGGCTTCGAGTACGAGCTGGACATACGCCTGACGGACGAGCTGGCCTTCGGCGGCAACTACTCCTTCATCCACGCGGCCGACCGCGCGACGGGCGAGCCTCCCAACCTCGGCGGCGGCGGCATCCCGCCGCAGATGGGCTTCCTGCGCCTGCGCCACCAGCGCGCCCGAAGCCCCTTCTGGATCGAAGCCTACGCCACACTCGCCGGCCGGCAGGACAGACTCTCCACGCTCGATCTGGCCGACCGCCGCACGGGCGGCGCACGCTCGCGCGCGCAGATTCAGAACTTCTTCCGCCGCGGCGCGTGCGTGCGCGGTTTGACCACGCCCGGCCCTTCGGGGCAGTGCAACACGGCGGGCGGGCGGCTCGTCGCGACGAATGAAACGCTCGCCGAGGTGCAGAACCGTCTGCTGCCAATCGGCTCGGTCGTGGGCGGCGTACTCGTCGTAAACGATCAGACTTCCGTGCCGCTCTTCACGGCCGTCCCCGGCTACGGGCTGGTGAGCCTGCGCGGCGGCTACCGCTTCAACGAGGCGCAGGAGGTGACGTTCGACTTCGAGAACATCACCGACAAGAGCCACCGCGCGCCGGGCTGGGGCGTTGACGGCCCCGGCCGCAGCATCACGGCGCGTTACCAGTATCGGTTTTAGCCGTCAGCCGTCAGCCGTTAGCCGTTAGCCAGAAAAGAAGGCGGGAGGCGGCCGCTCAAGTGGTCGTTTCCCGCCTTCAATTTCGTCCGCGCCTCTCTCCGCCGCTAAAACTTTTGGCCGCCGCCGGAAAAATTTCTCCGCGCTAAATGCTTGGCCGACAGGTAGTAGCTGACGGCTAAAAGCTTCCTCCCGGCCTCCTCAAGTATTCCTCAAGGATTTC
This sequence comes from Pyrinomonadaceae bacterium, assembly GCA_035295985.1. Lineage (GTDB taxonomy): Bacteria > Acidobacteriota > Blastocatellia > Pyrinomonadales > Pyrinomonadaceae > JAIVGV01. The sequence goes on from DATHBT010000024.1 coordinate 909, forward strand.
TCAAGCCCCCTCCCTATCCTGTAGCCGTTCAGTTAGACCCTCGCCGCTTGAAGCAAGTCCCAAAAACAGGCATCGCCCAGGTTAGACGGCGCGACCCCTGGCAACAGAGAGCGCATCATCACGCCGTAACTAAGGAGACAAAGAACATGTTCCGGTTCAGCAAATTCGCACTGGCACTCCTCGCCTTCGTCGCCCTCGGCCTCGGCTCGGCCGCCGCGACGCGGGCCAACCCGCTGGTGTTCGTCACGCACTCCACCCGCACCAGCTTCGACGCCGTGACCCCGTCTCAGACGCAGACCGGCTTCGAGGCCGGGGCCACGCCGGGCACCTACCACGCGTCGCTCACCTTCGCGGGCATGACGTTCGCCTACACCGGCCCGGACACCATATCCTCGGCCGGCGTGGGCGTCCTCTCGGGTGCGGGCGTCAGCGGCTCGAACGCGCTGTTCGTCAACGCCCCGATCACGCTCGACAACACGCTGCTCGTCTCGCTGCTGCCGGGCACGCGCGCCTTCGGCTTCGACTTCATGGGCAGCAGCGGCTCGCAGATCACCGGCGTCAGCCCGGCCAGCTACAAGCTGACGATCACGCTCGGCGACGGCAACACCATCACGCAGACCATCGCCAACCCTTCGCCCACCGACTTCCTCTTCTTCGGCTTCACGACCGACGTTGACATCCTCTCGGTCGCCTTCGCCACGCTGACGACCGGGGGCGGGCAGCCGCTGCTCGACAACGTGACCTTCGGGCCGGCCTTCGTCGAGCCTGAACCCGTGCCCGAGCCGGCCACGATGGTGCTGTTCGGGACGGGCCTCGCGGGCGTCGCCTCGCTCGCCCGACGCCGCCGCCTGCGCGCGCGCAAGACGGACGAGGACGTGGCCGTCGGCTGAAGAGCGTTCGGAGGGTTCGCGCCACGGGCGGCCGGCTTGTCCCCCGGCCGCGTCGGGGGACGAACCTCCCGGAATCGTAACCGTCGAGTGCCGGGCGTAAAAAAAGTCCCAAGCCGAAAAGGAGTCTCCGCCATGCCCCGCTTCGCCAAACAAGTTAGCTGCACGCCCTCCCCGACCCTCGCCGCCCTCGCCGCCGGGACGCTCCCCCCGCTCGCGCGCCAGTCGGCCGAGCTGCACGCGCGCTCGTGCGACTTCTGCGCCGCGGAGCTGCAACTGCTCGGGGCCGCCGCGCCGGAAGTTTTGACGCCGGAGCCGCCGCCGCTCCCGCTCGCGCTGCGCCTCTTCGCCGAGTCGAAGCTGGCCGAGTCCGACCGGGTCGCGCGCCGCGCCGCTTAAACGTCAAGGGGGTGCTCGAATGAGAAGGCTCACACCGCTCCTGCGGCGGGGCGCGAAGGCTCTCGCCGCACCGCTCTGCCTCTGCTGCCTGCTCGCGCTGGCCGCGCATGACGCGCGCGCCGACGAGGTGACGGTCGCCGGCTCGACCAGCGGCACCTTCACCACGCCCGGCCCCTTAGGCACGAACACCGGCCCGTCGCTGACGGGACTCCAGTTCATCAGCTCGACCTTCGACGTGACGACCTCGGGCGGCGCGGCCACCCTCAACGGCCCGGCCGCCAACCCGAACACGCCCGGCAGCGCGAACGTCAACAACCTCGGCTCGTTCTACCTCCAGCCGCCGCCCGACATGACTATCGACAGCTACAACGGCGCGCGCTGACGGGCGAGATCACGGCGGCCTTCCAAGACCCCGCGCCCGATCCCGCGGCCGTGCCCGAGCCGGCGACCGTCGTGCTGCTCGGCACGGGGCTGGCCGGCGCACTCGGAGCGGCGCGGCGAAGGCGGCGCGCGGAGGGGCGGCGCGGGGCCGGCTGAAGTTTTTAACAGTTGGGGGCCTTCCGTCTGGGGGGACGGGAGGCAATCGAGGGCCGGCGTTGGGGGACGCCGGCCCTTTTTTTGTTCTCTGCTTTCGCGCGGCCGTAGCCCGCGGGCAGGCGCGCGGCGGAAAATTTTTTCGGACGCGTGGAAATTTTTTTCACCCCCGCGCGGGCCGGCTAAGTCGCGACCGGATCGCCACTTAGTAACGCCGCGCGCGCGCCGCCCTTTCAGGCCTTTCGGCCCTCAAGTATTCCTCAAGGATTTCTCAAGCCCCCTCCCTATCCTGTAACCGCTCGAAAGTAATTCCAACTCAGCACTGTTCCCGGTGCACGTCTCTGTCAGCCACCTCGCCGCCGTAGGACTCGCCGCCGCCATAAGGAGAATCGAGAGATGACTCGCCACCTGCTGCCCCAGCGCACCGACACCGCCCGCCGCCTCCGCGCGGCCCTCGTCGCCCTCTCGGCCGCGTGCCTCGTCGCCGTCTTCGTGACGGCCGCGAGCCGTGCGGCCAACCCCACGTCGGGGACAGTCACGCTCGCCAACACGCCCGGCAACCCGCTCGTCTTCACTGGCGGGCCGTACGCGACGGCGAACCCGTCGAACTTCGTCGAGCTGGTGTGCCAGAACCCGGCGCTGCCCTGCGACGACTTCACGCTCCACGTGGACGTGCCCTCGGACGTGAGCGAGACGAAGCAGGTGCGCGTCGCCATGTTCTGGGGGAACACGAGGGCCGACTTCGACTTCCGCGTCTATAAGCGCAACGCGAACGGCACGGCGGGCGAGGAGGTGAAGTCCATCGGCACCTCGACGATGCCGGAGATCGGGCTGCTGCCGGCGGTCAAGCAGAGCTACATCGTGCGCATCATCCCGTTCGCCCCGCTCGGAGAGAGCGTGCGGGTCGAGGTGACGGTCGAGCCGCGCGTCGCGCGCTTCAACCAGGCCGCGGGCGGCGCGCCCGGCTACAAGAACTACCCGGCGACGGGCGGGCTGGGCGCGGGCGCGGCCGAGCCGACGCTCGGCATCAACTGGAACACGGGCCGCGTGATGTTCATCGCCGGCACGCAGACCTTGCGCGTCACCTTCGACGACACGGTGAAGCCGGCGACGGCGCTGTGGGAGGACAAGAGCTACCTGCTCACCTCCATCGAGACCCTCGACCCGATCCTCTACACCGACCGCGAGACGGGGCGCACCATCGTCTCGCAGCTCGCCGGCACCAACAGCCTCTCGGCCCTGACGGACGACGACGGCGAGTCGTGGATTCCGAACGAGGGCGGCCCGCTCACCTCCGGCGTCGATCACCAGACGGTCGGCGGCGGCCCCTTCGCCCCGCCCCTGACGGGCGGCGTGCCCGGCGTCTATCCGAACGCCGTTTACTACTGCTCGCAGGACGCCGTGACGGCCTTCTGCGCGCGCTCCGACGACGGCGGGTTGACCTACGGCCCGACCGTCCCGATGTTCCTGCTCAACTGCGGCGGCATCCACGGCCACGTGCAGGTCGGCCCCGACGGCGCGGTTTACGTCCCGCTGCGCTCCTGCGACTCGAACCAGGGCATGGTGGTCTCGCAGGACAACGGCCTGACCTGGACGATCCGCACCGTGGCCGACGCCGACAAGAGCACCTCGACCTTCGACAGCCTGCCCGGCTCCTGGGACCCGGCCATCGGCGTGGGCAGCCGCGGCACAGTCTATTTCGGCTACGACCACGCCGACGGCACGCCGCATATCGCCGTCTCGCGCGACAAGGGGATAACCTGGACTGATGATCAGAACGTCGGCGTCCCCTTCGGCATCCGCGGCACGGCCTTCCCCACGGTCATCGCCGGCGACGACGACCGCGCCGCCTTCGCCTTCCTCGGCACGAACAAGGAGCCGAAAGACCCTACGGGGCAGTGGCACCTGTACGTCGCGACCACCTACGACGGCGGCAAGACGTGGCACACGGTTGACGCCACCCCGAACGACCCGGTCCAGATCGGCTGGATCTGCGACGAGGGCTTCGGCGTCGGCGCGTGCCCGAACGGCGACCGCAACCTGCTCGACTTCATAGACATCCAGGTGGACAAGGAAGGCCGCGTGCTCGTCGCCTACGCCGACGGCTGCGTCGGCTGCACGACGGCCAGCTCGTCGCGCTCGGAGCTGGCGACCATCGCGCGCCAGACCTGCGGGCGTCGCCTCTTCGCCCAGTACGACTCGGCGGCGGAAGATTGCGGCACGATACCCACGCCGACGCCCACGCCGACCGCGACCCCGACGCCGCCGCCCATCACGGGCACGTTCTACTTCCACGGGACTCCGCTCGACGAGGCGAACAAGGCGCTCACGTTCGCGGACGCGAGCAACCAGGGCACCGCCACCTGGGATCAGAACGCCCCGACCGAGGCCGTCGCCATCACACAGACGGCGCACGAGCGCTCCAACGCCGACTACGTCGGGAACACGCTCGCCGCCTACTGGCGCGCGCCGGCCAGCGGGTCGCTCACCGGCAGCCTCGACCTGACCCTGTACCTGAGCACGCCGAACCCGGAGACGCTCCTGATCGGCGAAGAGATCGAGATCAGCGTGTTCGCCGATCCCGACTACGTGGCGAACCGCGTGCAGCCGCACCGCCTCGTCGGCCGCGCGGTCGTGCCCGTCGGGAGCATCGGGCCGACGCCCACACTGCTCCAGGGTTCGGTGCCCGTCAACGGCGTCGCCCAGAAGGAACTCATGATCCAGGTCAGGCCGACCTTCATAGACACGGGGGCCGCGCTTCTGGTGCACTACGATTCGACCGGCACGCCGTCGGGCTTCCGCCTCGGCGGGGGCGCTACGCCGACGCCGACGCCGACGCCCACGGCGACCCCGACCCCGACGCCCACGGGCGAGCCGAAGTGCACCGCGCCGGGGCCGACCGTGCTGACGGACGCGGCCAACGATCAGCTCGCCGGGCCGAACGCGAACCGCCAGCTCGACATCCACTCGCTCAAGATCGCCGAGCCTTTCGTGTCCGCCTCCGACAGCTCGATCACCTTCACGATGAAGGTTGACAACCTGACGGGCACCGTCCAGCCCAACTCGATCTGGAACGTTTACTTCAACGCGCGCGACACCGGCGGCACCGTCAGGAAGATGTTCGTCAGCATGAACACCTCGGACGCGCCCGTGCTCGTCACCTTCAACTACGGCTACACGGCCGTCGGCCCGACGGGAGGCGGCCTCGACACGAGCCAGTGCGGCATCCTCGGCTGCGAGCAGGTGGCCGGCAGCTTCTCGGCCGACGGCACGATCACGATCAAGCTCAACACCGGCGCGCCCATCCCGTTCAGCGACATCAACGGCAACCCCGTCTTCAGCGCGAACCTGAAGGGCGGCAACATCCTGCTCGACGCCGTCACCGCCAGGACGCAGTTGCTCGTCGGCGCGCTCGGCACGGGCTCGCTCCAGACGGCCGACACGACCGGCGTCAGCACCTACACGACCATCGGCAACGCCGCCTGCCAGGGCGCGGGGACGCCCACGCCGACGCCGACCGCGACGCCGACGCCGACGCCGCCCGTCGGCATCAGCACGCCGCGCTTCCACAACTACTCGCCGCCCGCCGCGGTCGGCGAGAACGCGGCCGAGCCGTCCATCGGCTT
>DATHBT010000025.1:0-33594 GCA_035295985.1 Pyrinomonadaceae bacterium
GCGCCAGTTAACAACAGCCAGCTCACGGAAAGACTTTTGAGCGCCGGCCTGTGGTCTGCCGCGGCGATAGCCCGTCGCGCCGCCGCGGGCGCATGGCGCGAGAGAAAGCGACATCCCAATGAGTGAACTCAAAGTCAGGCCGCTCCGGCCGCGCGGGGACGGCGACGACGCGGCGGCGGGCACGGCCGCGACTCCGGCCGAAGCCGACGGCGGCGGGGCGCGTGTGCAGGAGCCTCTAACCGACGAGATCAACCCCACGGAGCTGCGCCGCGAGCACGAGGAGCGCGTGCAGCACCAGGGGGAGACGATTGATCACGTGGATCGCGACACGCTCCTCAAGATGCTCTACCAGATGATCCTCATCCGCCGCTTCGAGGAGAAGTCGGCCGAGGCCTACACGCTCGGCAAGATCGGCGGCTTCTGCCACCTCTACATCGGGCAGGAGGCCGTCGCCGTCGGCTCAATCGCCGCCCTGCGCCCAGACGACTACGTGATGACGAGCTACCGCGACCACGGCCACGCGCTCGCGCGCGGAACCTCGCCCGACGAGGTGATGGCCGAGCTGTTCGGCAAGGCCGGCGGCTGCTCGGCGGGCAAGGGCGGCTCGATGCACCTCTTCGACCGCGACAACCATTTCCTGGGCGGCCACGGGATCGTGGGCGGCCAGATTCCGCTCGCGACCGGCGTGGCCTTCGCAGCGAAATACAGGCAGACGGGGCAGGTCTCGGTCGTCTATTTCGGCGAGGCGGCTGTCAACCAGGGCGTCTTCCACGAGTCGCTCAACATGGCGCAGCTCTGGAAGCTGCCCTGCATCTACGTCTGCGAGAACAATCACTACGGCATGGGCACTTCCATCCAGCGCGCCATGTCACTCCAGTATGTCGCGCAGAAGGCATGCGCCTATGATCTGGCGTCCGAGTTCGTTGACGGGATGGACGTGCTCGCGGTTTACGAAGCCTTCCAACGGGCTGCCGCGCGCGCGCGCGACGAGTCGCTGCCGTCGCTCATCGAGGTGCGCACCTACCGCTTCATGGGCCACTCGATGTCCGACCCCGGCAACTACCGCACGCGCGCCGAGATCGAAAAGTATCAGGAGCGCGACCCGATCAAACTCTTCACCACGAGCCTCAAGGACAAGGGCGTGGTGGACGACGCGGCCGTCAAGGAGATCGAGGAGCGGGTGCGCGCCGAGGTCGAGCGATCCGTCAAATTCGCCGACGAAAGCCCCGAGCCTGCGCCCGAAGAATTATTCACGCACATCTACGCGAACCCGATAGCAGTGAGCAGTGAGCGGTGAGCAGCGGGCAGAAAGGCGTCCCTTTATTTTACTGCTCACTGCTCACTTAACCGGAGGTTACGAATGGCGGTCATCACGATGCGCGAGGCGTTGAATCAGGCCATGCGCGAGGAGATGCGGCGCGACGGGGGCGTCTTCCTGATGGGCGAGGAGGTCGCGGCCTACCAGGGGGCGTACAAGGTCTCCAAGGGGCTGCTCGAAGAGTTCGGCGACAAGCGCGTGATCGACTCGCCGATCACGGAGCTGGGCTTCGCCGGTCTCGGCGTCGGCGCGGCGATGGTGGGACTCAGGCCCGTCATCGAGTTCATGACCTTCAACTTCTCGATCCTCGCCACAGATCAGATCGTCAACTCGGCCGCCAAGATGCTCTACATGTCCGGCGGCCAGTTCAAAATCCCCATCGTCTTCCGCGGCCCGAACGGCTCGGCCTACCAGGTCTCCTCGCAGCACTCGCAGGCGCTCGAATCCTGGTACGCACACTTCCCCGGCCTCAAGGTCGTGATGCCGTCCACGCCGGCCGACGCGAAGGGGCTTTTGAAGAGCGCCATCCGCGACGACGACCCCGTCATCTTCCTCGAACAGGAGCGCATGTACGGCAACAAGGGCGAGGTGCCCGACGGCGAGGACTTCACCGTCCCGCTCGGAGTCGCGGACGTGAAGCGAGAAGGGACTGATTGCACCATCGTCGCGCGCTCGCTCACCGTCCCCCTCGCCTTAAAGGCCGCCGAGGAGCTTGAAAAGCAGGGCGTCTCGGTCGAGGTGGTAGACCCGCGCACGATCCGCCCGCTCGACATCGAGACCATCGTCAACTCCGTGAAGAAGACGAACCGCGTCGTCGTCGCCGAGGAGTCGCACTCCTTCTGCGGCGTCGCCGCCGAGATCAGCGCGCAGATCATGGAGCGCGCCTTCGACCACCTCGACGCGCCCGTCAAGCGCGTCTCAGGCGTTGACGCGCCGATGCCCTACGCCCGCAACCTCGAAAAGCTCGCGCTCCCCGACGTGCCCAAGATCGTCGCCGCCGTGCGCGAGGTTTCCTATCTGGACTGAAAGCTGTCAGTTGTCCGTTGTCAGTTGTCCGTCGTTTGTGGCTGACCACGATGCAAACTTAAGATGTAGTTAACGACTGACAACGGACTGCTGACAGCGGACTAAGGACACTGTTATGGCAACTCAGGTCGTGATGCCGAAGCTGTCGCCGACGATGGAGGAGGGGCAGCTCTCGCGTTGGCTGAAGAATGAGGGCGACCGCGTCTCGGTCGGCGAGCCGCTGGCCGAGATCGACACGGACAAGGCGACGATGGAGGCGCAGGCCCTCGCCACCGGCGTGCTCCGCAAGATTCTCGTGCCCGCGGGCGAGACCGTACCGCTCGGGCAGGTGATCGCAATCATCGGCGAGCCTGACGAGGACATCTCGTCGCTGCTCGCGAATGCCGGATCGGGCGTGGCCGCGGCCGAGAACAGGCAGTCAATCGAGGAGAACGTCGAGGCCGGACAGTACGGGGCGCAGCAGGAGCTGGCGACCGTCGTCCCGGAAGGCGGGCGGACTCAGGCCACCATCCGCGGCGAGGCGCTGGCGGGCGACACGGCCGCGGGCGCGGCCAAAGGGGGCGAGAAGGCGGCAGCACAGCCCGCGGCTTCCGCTGCCTCGTCCGAAGGCGCGTCGGCTCGAAGCGATGATCGAGGCGCGGCTGCCGGCGACGGCGGCGCGGCCGGCCGGCCGCAGGGCAACGGGCATCGCGGCGGGCGGCTGCTCGTCTCGCCGATTGCCGCGCGCATGGCCGCCGAGCAGAACATCAACCTCGGCGCACTCACGGGCAGCGGGCCCGGCGGGCGCATCGTCAAGCGCGACATCGAGGCCGCGATGAAGTCGGGCGCGCAGCAGCAGGCGCAGCCGCAAGCTCAGCAAGCGGCACAGCCGGCTCAGCTCCGCGCTGTCGAAACGCCCGCACAGCAAGCGCCCGCGCAGCAGCCGCAAATCGAGGGCGCGTCGCCGTACCGCGACGAGCCGGTGACGACGATGCGCGCGACGATCGCGCGCCGGCTCGTCACCTCCATCGGCCCCGTCCCGCACTTCTTCCTGACGACCGAGATCGAGATGGACGAGGCGGCCGAACTGCGCCGCAAGATCAACGAGCTGGACACGGAGAACAAGGCGAGCGTCAACGACATCATCATCAAGGTCGCCGCCGCCGCGCTCATCCAGCACCCGCAGGTCAACGCCTCTTTCCAGGAGAAGTCGCTCCGCTACTACGAGCGAGCGGACATCGGCGTCGCCGTCGCGGTCGAGGACGGGCTGATCACGCCGGTCGTGCGCGCGGCCGAGCGCAAGTCAATCGGCCAGATCAGCCGCGAGGTGCGCGAGTTGGCCGAGCGCGCCCGCTCGCGCAAGCTCAGGCCCGAAGAGTACACCGGTGCCACCTTCTCGATCAGCAACCTCGGCATGTTCGGCGTAGACGAGTTCACGGCCGTAATCAACCCTCCGGAGGCCGCTATCCTGGCCGTCGGGGCAATGACGCCGAAGCCCGTCGTGCGGGAAGGCCAAGTGGTCGTCCGCCAGATCATGCGTGTCACGATGTCGTGCGATCACCGCGTCATCGACGGCGCGACCGGCGCGAAGTTCTTGCAGACGTTCAAGAAGATACTTGAGAACCCGCTGCTGTTGATTATCTGACACCTCGCAAACTCTCACACCACCGGGAAGGAGGCTTACGAAGATGGACGACCGACAGGGCGCGAGACGGCAGGACGACGAGCAACGCACGGAGGGCGGCAAAACGGCCTCGAAGGGCATCAACCCCGTGCAGCACTCGGAGCGGGGCATTAACCCGGCGCAGCACTCGGAAGGGCGGCAGGCGGACGAGCCGCCCGGCCGCGGCGACGAAGGTAACGAAAAAGGGAACGGCTAGCCGCGCGGCGCGAGAGCGGGACGCTCACGAACGACCAACTCACGAAAGGCCGCAGCCCCGATGAACGACGACACCTTGGCCGGTCGCGCGGGACTGCGGCCCCACCTCGCGCTCGTCGCCGTGCAGCTCTTTTTCGGCACGTGGCCCATCGTCGGCAAGCTCGTCCTGCGCGCGATGCCTGCGACGACGCTGGCCGCCGCGCGCGTCTTCGGCGGCGCGGTCGCCTTCCTGCTCCTCAGCCGCTCGCTCAAGCGCATCGCCGCCGCGCGCCGTTCCGACTACCTGCGGTTCGCCCTCTACAGCCTACTCGGCGTCGCGCTCAACCAGCTACTCTTCATCAAGGGCCTCTCGCTCTCGACCGTCATCAACGCCAACCTGCTCGGAACGATGATACCGATCTTCACGCTGGCCGGCAGCGTCGCGCTCGGCCGCGAGAGTTTTTCTTCGCGCGTGGCACTGGGGCTGACGGTCGCGGCGCTCGGCGCGGCCTACCTCGTCAACCCCTTCGGCGCGGACTTCTCGCAGTCCTCGACGACGGGCAACCTCCTGCTGGTCGCGAACGCCTTCTTCTACGGCCTCTACATCGCGATCTCGCAGGACGCCATCCGCCGTTACGGCGCGATGGCCGTGCTGACGTGGATGTTCCTGATGGCTAACGTGGTTACTCTTCCCGTCGGCCTCTACTCGCTCAAAGACGTGCAACTCGCGAACATCGGGGCGCACGTCTGGCTCGCGCTCCTCTACATCGTCGCCGTGCCGACGGTGCTGACCTACTACCTGAACGCCTGGGCTTTGGGGCGGGTCGAGCCGAGCGTCGTCGCGGTTTACATCTACCTCCAGCCGCTCATCGCGCTTGCGTTCGCGCCGCTCGTGCTGGGCGAGCGGCCGGGTTCGCGCACGTTCGTCGCTGCCGCGCTCATCTTCGCGGGCGTCGGCGTCGTCACGATCCGGCGGCGAAGCCGCGTCTTCGAGGAGGTGTCCGAGCGGCCCGACGCCCTCGGCCGTTGAATTTGCTAAGATTGGCCTTAACGGCGAGAGGGATTTTTGTCGAACGCGATGACGACGGCGGCGGACGAGACGCGGGACGGGCATCACCCCGGCGAGGCGGCGCTCAAGAATGAGGCGGCGCGGCTCTCCATCTTCGCCGCCGCCTTCCTGATCCTGATCAAGACGGGGACGGGCTGGCTCACCGGCTCGATCAGCGTCTGGGCCTCACTGCTCGACTCGACGATGGACATCTTCGCCTCGGTGATCAACTTCTTCGCCGTCCGCGCCGCCTCCCGCCCGCCAGACGAGGATCACGCCTACGGCCACGGCAAGGCCGAGTCGCTGGCCGGACTCTTCCAGGCGCTCGTCATCACCGCCTCCGGCTTCTTCCTCGTCTGGGAGGCGATCCGCCGTCTGGTCGAACCGCGCGAGACCCAGGCCGAAGGCGTCGGCATCGTCACGATGGGCGTCGCCATCCTCGTCAGCGTCGGCCTCGTCTATCGCCTCAAGTTCGTCGCGCGCAAGACCGACTCGCCCGCGCTCGCGGCCGACGCAGTCCACTACGCCTCCGACATCTACTCGAACGGGGCCGCGCTCGCCGCGCTCGCCGTCTCGTACCTCACGGGCTGGCTGCTCGCCGACCCGCTCTTCTCCATCGCCATCTCGGCCTACATCCTCGCCTCCGCCTTCTCCGTCGCGCGCGACTCCATCGACGTGCTCATGGACAAGCGCCTGCCCGCGGAGGTTGACGAACTCGTCGGCCGCGTCGTCGGCGACTTCCGCCCGCGCGGCGTCGTCGGCTTCCACGACCTGCGCACCCGCCGCTCCGGCTCGATCAAGTTCATCGATCTCCACCTCGAAGTCGAGCGCGGCAAGAGCCTCGAAGAGGCCCACGACCTCACCGTCCAGGTCATCCGCGCCATCCAGGCCGAACTGCCACGCACACGCGTGCAGGTTCACACCGATCCGGTCTAATAAAGAAATGATGAATGCGGAATGATGAATAAAAGCGGCTTCTTCTAATTCATCATTCCGCATTCACCACTCATCATTTCTTCTTCCTACGCCCTTTTGGCGGCGCGGACTGTGCCGCCTTCCGCGCCGCCTTCTTCGGCGATTCGACGCAGCTCAAACAGCTTCATCAGCGCCTCGACTGGCGAGAGGTTGTTTACGTCCGAGTCGAGCAACGCACGGATGAGACGGGACTGCCGCTCGGCGTCCAGCGGCGCAGACGCCGACGGCCGCGCCGGCACGTCGCCCGCGACGCGGACTTCGACGCCGCGGGCCGGCGACTCGTACTCGGCGAGAAGTTCCTCGGCGCGGCGGACGACGGGGCGCGGCAGGCCCGCCAGCTTGGCGGCGTAAACGCCGTAGCTGCGCTCGGCGCTGCCGGGCGAGACGCGGTGGAGGAAGACCAGTTCTCCGTCCTCTTCGGCGATCTCGACGTGCAGGTTCTCGACGCGCGGGAGCACGTCGGCGAGCGCGGTCAGCTCGTGGTAGTGCGTGGCGAAGAGCGTGCGCGCCCGCAAATTCGGGTGGTTATGCAGGTGTTCGAGGACGGCGCGCGCGACGGCCAGCCCGTCGTAGGTCGAAGTGCCGCGGCCGAGTTCGTCCAAAAGAATCAGCGAGCGCGGCGTGGCTTGGTTGAGGATGTGCGCGGTCTCGACCATCTCGGTCATGAAGGTCGATTCGCCGCTGCCGATGCGGTCGTAGAGGCCGATGCGCGTGAAGACGCGGTCGCACAGTCCGACCGTCGCGGAGCGCGCGGGTACGAAGCTGCCGGCCTGCGCCATCAGGACGATGAGCGCGGTCTGCCGCAGAAAAGTTGACTTGCCCGACATGTTCGGCCCCGTGATGAGCGCGATGTCGTGCGAGCCTTCGCCGCCGAGCGAAAGATCGTTGGCGACGAAGCGACCTTCATCGACGACGCGCTCAAGGGCCGGGTGGCGGCCCTGGCTGATTCGCAGCAGCGGCGCGTCGATTACGTTCGGCCGCACGTAGTCGTATCGGTCGGCAGCCTCGGCGAAGGAGGCGGCGGCGTCGAGGTGCGCGAGCGCGGCGGCGGCCGACAGGATTTCGTCGCGGCGCTTGCCGATCTCGACACAGACCTTGCGGAAGATGCCGGCTTCGAGTTCCGCGATGCGCTCCTGCGCGTTGACGACCAGCGACTCGTACTCCTTGAGTTCGAGCGTGACGAAGCGCTCGGCCTGCGTGAGGGTCTGCTTGCGCGTGAAGCCCGCGGGGACGAGGTGCAGGTTCGGCCGCGTCACCTCGATGTAGTGGCCGAAGACCTTGTTGAAGCCTACGCGCAAACTCTTAATGCCCGTGCGCGCCCGCTCGCGCTGCTCCATCTCGGCGAGCACGGTGCGGCCGTTCTTCAACAACTCACGCAGCTTATCCAACTCGTCCGAATAGCCGGCGCGGATGACGCCGACCGTTTCGCCGCGGCTCCGCGGCTCGTCGTTGAGAGCTTCGCGGATGACGCGCAAGACCCCTTCGCATTCCGGCAGCGACGCGAGCAGTGAGCCGAATCGCGCGGCCTCCTGCCGCAACACGGCGCGGACGCGCGGGATGGCGGCGATTCCCTGCCCCAGCGCAAGCACCTCGCCGGCCGAGGCGAGGCCGGCGCGTGCGCGGCCCGACAGGCGTTCGAGATCGTGGACGAGTTCGAGCGCGGCGAGGAGTTCGGCGCGGGCGCGGGCGTTGTCTCTCAACCACGCAACGTGCTCGTGGCGGCGCGCTATCTCAGCCGCGTCGAGGAGGGGCTGTCGCAGCCACTGGCGCAGCCGCCGCCCGCCCATCGCGGTGCGAGTCTGATCGAGCGTTTCGAGCAGAGAGGGCGCGCCGCCGACGCTCTCCAGCACTTCGAGGCTGCGCAGGGTCTGCTGATCGAGCAGCATGAAGTTGCCCGTGTGGTAGCGGACGAGCTTCGTCAACTGGACGGCTGAGGCAGACTGCGTGTCGCGCAGGTACGCGAGGATCGCGCCGGCCGCCGCCGCGGCCAGCGGGGAGTCGGCCACGCCGAAAGGCGCGAGCGAGCGCGTACCGAAGTGTTTGAGAAGCACCGCGCGCGCGGCCTGCGCGGCGAAGTCGTCGTCCTCGCGGCGCGTGACGAAGCAGGGCAGGGCGTCGTCTTTGACCGTGAGCGACTTGGGTATGAGAACTTCGGCCGGGGCGATGCGCCGCAGCTCGCCGAGGGCGTCGGAGGCGTCGATCTCGGTCGCAGCGAATTCGCCGGTGGTCACGTCGGCGTAACTGATGCCGGCGCGGCGACCGTCGGTCGAGTAAGCCGCGAGGTAGTTGTTGGCCTTGCTCTCAAGCAGGCCCGGCTCGACGACCGTGCCGGGCGTGACCACCCGCACAACGTCGCGCTCGATGAGGCCGCGGCCGGGGCCGCCTTTGACCGGCTCCGTCGAGAGCTGTTCGCAGAGGGCGACGCGGTGGCCGCGGGAGATGAGGGTGGCGAGGTGGCGTTCCAGGCTGTGGTGCGGGACGCCTGCGAGCGGGACGCGGAAGTTGCGGCCCATGGGCTTCGACGTGAGGACGATGCCGAGTTCGCGCGCGACTATGCGTGCGTCGTCGTCGAACGCCTCGTAGAAGTCGCCGATGCGGAAGAGGAGGATCGCGTCCGGGTGGCGGCGCTTGATGTCGAGGTACTGCTTGCGGAGGGGCGGGCCGGCCGCCGTGTTGGTCATCTTCCGATGAACTCCGGCAGGAGGTCTGAGACCGACGCGAGCGCGCGGTGGAGGCGGTGCAGCTGCTCGAAACTGACGACCGTGGTCACGTTCCCGATCTCGTGGAACGGGCCTGTGCGCGCTAGCGACATCTGTAGTTGCGCGCGGTTCGTGTCGCGCTCGGATGCCACGACTAAAAAAGGTTTGGATCGCTGCGACTCGTAGGCGCGTTTCAGCTTCGCGAGCGCGGCGTCCACGTTCCCCTTGCGCTGCACCTCGAAGACGTGGCTGATGCGCGGGCTGCTGTCGGCGTCGCGCCAGACCACGTCGTAGTAGTCGAACTCCTTCTCGGCGTGACGGCCCAGGGCGCGGGCGATGTCGATGAGCATCTGCTGCACGTCGCCGTGCGACAACCCTTCGGCGGCGAGCTGCGCCGCCGGCCCGGGCTCGAACTCGAAGGAAAAGCTCGGCGCTTCTTCCTCGACGCGGCGGCGCCCCTGCCGCGTGATCGTCCACAGGCCGCGGCGGCGCTCGATCTGCCGCTTGTCGTCGAGCTCGCGGCCGGCCTGCTGGACGTGGCGACGCCAGCGGCGGTCGTCGCGCGTGGGCGCCGAGTCCGCGCCGCCCATCTGCGGGAAGTAAGCGACGAGGCGGTCGTAGAGGAAGCGCACGTCGTCCGTGCCGCCGGTGGCGGCGAGTTCTTGCAGGATGGGTAGTTCCAGGCGCGCGACGCCGGGTTGTGCCATCGCCTAAAAACTTTCGGGAGCGTTTAGGGTTGCGGCGGCTGGCGGGAAGGCCAGAGCGTGTCGAGTTGACGACGGAAAACTTACAAGAGGTGTGCGGGGTTTATCAAGCCCGCAAGAGAAGCGGGCGGCGAGCTTGGAAGCTCGCCGCCCGTCGTATGTCTTGCTCCGCGTCTGTGTGTTCAGGCCGCGGCCTGCGTGGTGTGGAGGCCAAAGCAGGCTTTGATCTCGTCGGAGTCGAGCGTGTCTCGTTCCATCAGGCCGGCCGAGAGCAGCGCGATCTCTTCGCGGCGCGCGGCGACGATCTCGCAGGCGCGCTTAAGCTGCGCAGCGATGATGGCGTTCGTCTCGCCCTCGACCGAGTCGAGGAGCGACTGGCTGCGCGGGTCTTCGGGCTTGCCGAGGTGGACGGGGCCGAGGGCGCTCATGCCGAACTCGGCGACCATCCGCCGCGCGATCTCGACCGCGCGCTCGATGTCGTTCGACGCGCCCGCGGTCATCGTGTCGAGGATAACCATCTCGGCGGCGCGCCCGCCGAGCAGCATGGCGATCTGATCTTCCAAATAGTCGCGCGTCCTCATCAGCCGGTCGCGTTCGGGCAGGGACTGCGTGACGCCGAGCGCGCGCCCGCGCGGCAGGATCGAGACCTTGTGGATCGGGTCGGTGTTCTTAACTTCCAACCCGACGGCGACGTGCCCCGCCTCGTGGACGGCCGTCACCCAGCGCTCGCCCTCGTCCATCATGAAGCCGTGCCGCTCCGCGCCCATCAGGATTTTGTCGCGCGCGTGCTCGACGTGCGGTCGGCCGATTGCTTCGGCGTTGTCGCGCGTGGCGGCGATGGCGGCCTCGTTCAGGAGGTTGGCGAGGTCAGCGCCGGAGAAGCCGGGCGTGCCGCGCGCGATCCAGCCGAGTTCGAGGCCGTCTTCGAGCTTCAGCTTGCGCGCGTGGACTTGCAGGATCGCCTCGCGGCCGCGCACGTCGGCGAAGTTGACGGTGATCTCGCGGTCGAAGCGGCCCGGACGGGTGAGCGCCTGATCGAGTATGTCTGGGCGGTTCGTCGAGGCGATGACGACGACGCCGGAGAGCTGCGCGAAGCCGTCCATCTCGATGAGCAACTGGTTGAGCGTCTGATCCTGATCGGCAGAGGCGGAATCGTTGCCGCGCCCGCGGCGGCGGCCCAGGGCGTCGATCTCGTCGATGAAGACGACGCAGGGCGACAGATCCCTCGCCTTGGCGAAGAGGCGGCGGACGCGCGAAGCGCCGAGGCCGGCGAACTTCTCCTGAAAGCTCGAACCCGAAACCGAGATGAATGGCACGCCCGCCTCGTGCGCGGCGGCGCGCGCGAGCAGGGTCTTCCCCGTGCCCGGAGGCCCGGACATCAATATGCCGCGCGGCGCGCGCCCGCCGAGACGGCCGAAGCGCGTGGGGTCGCGCAGGAACTCGATGGTCTCGGCCAGTTCGGCCTTCGCCTCGTCAACGCCGGCCACGTCGTCGAACGTCACGCCCCTGTCGCCCGCCTCGTTCTCGACGCGGAACTCGCTGTGGCCGCCCATGCTCGCGTAAACGCGCCAGCCGATGAAGGCCATCACGCCGAGCATCAGCAGGGCGAAGAGCCAGTTGAGCGCGGACGAGAGGGGCCCCGGCCGCATCGAGCGGAACTCGATTGACTGGCCGCGGTCGCTGAACGCCTTGACGATCTCCTGCCGCGCGAGCGAGTCGGTCACGACGGCCTGCGCCTGCGTGCCGTCGGCCCTCGTGACGACCAGCATCTCGCCGTCAACGACGAGCGACTCGCCGGCTGAATTAGACACGATCTGCCGCAGTTGCGTGTAGTTTACGTCCTCCACCACGGGCTGGCGGCCCTGCGTGTAGAGGTGCAGGCCGACGGCGGCGAGGAGCGCGAGGAGCGCGACGGCGGCTACCACGCGCGCGGTGCGCTGCTGCGTGCGGGGGGACAGGCGTGACAAGGGCATAAAACTCTCCGAAGGGTCGCGGCCCGTAGAAAGGGGGAGGGCCGCGCTCTTGAACGAAACAAAGAGCTTGCGACTGACCGATATATGTTAGGGGTTCTTGCTAAAGGCCGACCGAGCGGAAGTTGCGGCAGGACTTTGCGTGTGGGTTCGGCGCGCGGGACAGCGCGCCGGCCCGAATTCACTTTATCATCCGCGTAGCGGCCAAGTCCAGCCTCGACTTTTCAAAAAGCTCCCGGCGCGTTGGCGTCACCCGCGGGGACGGCGCGCGGCGGAAACTCAAAATTCACTCAGGCCTCCGGCACTCGGATGTGAGAGATTTCTCTCAAGTTGGCCGTTGCTTTTCCGCCCGCCCGACGCTGGCGGTTCTTGATTCGATTCCGAACACGCGGATGATTGCGACTCGGAACCGATGCATTCAACTGGGACGGGCGGGGTGGCCCAACTAGCCCGTGGCGATTCTGGGTGGCAGGTTCAAGTTGTGAAATAGCAGAACTTAAGGACTGGAGCGGCCGGCCGAGGGGCGGCTGGCATGGCCGTTGCACTTACCCGGTGCGGCGGGTTCGGTTGAACCAGAGTTAGTTGAGACAACTTAGGGAGAAGGAGAACGCGAAAATGTTGTGGACGATTCTGGTGGTGCTTCTGGTGTTGTGGCTTCTCGGCCTTATCGGCGGCGTGGGCGGCAGCTTGATCCACCTGCTCCTCGTGGTGGCGCTCGTCGTGCTGCTCATTAATCTGCTGACCGGCAGGCGCACGGTCTAACCGGCTCGGCCGGCTAGACTCTGAGAACAACTTAATAGCGAAAACGGGACGCGGCCCCTCCGGGGTCGGCGTCCCTTCTCGCTTTCGGGGCGACTAAATCGCCTACTGGACTTTCGGCTACTGGCTGAAGTCGGACAGCTTCGCCTTCAGCGGCGCGGTGACGCGGCCGACCGGATAGACGTTCATCTCCCTGTCCCAGTAGGGCGACCGCTCGTAGAAGAAGCGCAGGCGGTCGCGCGGGCTGGCGGCGAACTTCGGATCGTTTGCCAGCCGCTGCTCGAACTCCTTCCGCAAACCCTCGTCCTTCGCCAGCATCTCGCGGGCGAGCTTTTCGAGGACGTAATTCTCGCCGTACTCCTTCTGCTCGAAGATCGAGTTGAAGAAGCCCCAGGCGACGAACGAGTCGGGCGAGTCGGGTTCGAGCAGGTAGAGCGCGACGCGCGCAGAGGGCTGCGCCATCGGCACGACGACCGAGCCGGCCGGATACGTCCTCGTCTCCTTCAGCGGCTGATTCTTCTGCGAGACCGGCACTCGGCCCTCGAACGAAGCGGGCGACCACCTCACCTCGGTGAAACGATAGCTCTCAACTTCAACAGTCAGCGGCCCGGCCAGCCTTTGCAACTTGAGGCCGTGCAGCGCGAGCACTTGGATCACTTCTTGCCACTGCGGCGGGACGACGTAGTAGAGCGGCACAGCCACGGCCTGGACGGCCCGCGCCTCGTTGTAGAACGGCACGGTCAGCTCGACCGGCTTGTCGCCGTAGATGACGCGCGTCGCGCCCGACACGTCGCTCTGCTCGACTTTGAACTCGACGGCCTTCAATTTCAATGGCACCGACTTATCAGTGAACGCCAGCCGGATCGGGACTTTCCTCGACGGGTCGTAGCCCGCGCCCTCCTTCGTAACCGCCTCGTCCGTCTTGCGCACGGCGCGCAGCCAGCCCGCCGGGTCGCGGTTCACGTCTTCGAGCGCGGCGCGCAGCACGTCGTAAGTCCCCCGGACGCGCGGCCGATAGGGCTTGAGCATGTGCGTCTCGATGAGCAGGCCGGGCCGGTTGCGCAGCGGCGTGTACCCGGTCGCGAAGCGCGGCGTGCCGATGAAACCCTCGACGCCTTTGCCCGCCGGGTCGCGGTTATCCCGGAAGACCATGTAGGTAGCGATCAGATTCCCGTAGCTTTCGGCCGCCGGCATGATGCGCCCCTCGAAGGCGGCCTTCATCCAGCCGCGAAGCGGTTCCGGGATGTTCTCGTGCTGCTCGTACTGGTAGGTGAGGTTGTACTGAAAATCCGCGCCGTCAGTCACGTGGCAGTCGATGAAGAGATCGGGCGACCACTCGTTCCATAGGCGCATCCACACGCGCGTCTCCGGCGCGTCGAGCTTCATGTAGTCGCGGTTGAGATTAAGGTTCGAGGTGGTCGCGCGCCAACCGACCTCTTCGGGGCCGTTCTGGTTGATTCGATTGAACGGGCTGCGCCGCTCGTGGCCGTCCACGTTGAAGACGGGGATGAAGAGCACGACGACGCGGTCGAGCAGGCGCGGGTGAGTCTTTAAGACCGCTATGTCGCGGAGCAGGGCGAGGCCGGCGTCTTTGCCGTCCGTCTCGCCCGCGTGGATGTTGGCCTGCACGAGCACGACGACCTTGTTCGCTTTGCGCGCCGCCGCGGGCGTGAAGTCGCCGCCTGCCGCGGCGATCATGAGCGCCATCGGGCGGCCCTCGCCGCTGCGGCCGAAATCGGTCAGGCGTATGAGCGGCGAGGCGTCGGCGAGCTTGCGCGCGTAGGCGAGCGTGTCCTCGTAGTTCGGCGTCTCGCGGTAGTCCGTGCGCTCCGCGTGGGTCAGCCACTCCGCGGGCACGGGCGGTGATTGTGAACCTTGCGAATTTGCGTGTGTGTTCAAGGCCGTAAATGTCAGCAGCAGGCAGAAGACTCTGGCGGGTCGTTTCACCTGGGGAAAACCTCACTGGCCGCGGCGGCCTCGCGCGCGTCGGAGGGTGAGACTCACCCCCGGCGGCGCGCTCAACTCTTTTTTAAGACCTGACTGCACGCGCGACATTCGAGTCGGCGTCGCGCGTTCAGCGTGCCGCACGACTGGCAGCGGTTGTACATCGTCCGGGCGAACCAGTTGGTGACGAGCGCGCTGGCGACCAGTATGGCGACGACGACCGCGAGGCTGAGCAGCGTGTCCCTCAACTCGCCTCGCCCCCGCCGAACCGCCGGTGGTAAGACCGCCCGCGCTCGTAGCCCGTGCGGAAGGCGCGCGTGTCGCACTCGTCCCCGTAACACTCGCGCAGCCGCGCCAAGTCTTCGTCGTAAGACCTGCCGCGCGCCTTCGGGTGGAGCGCCGACTCGAACCCCCGGCGGTAGTAAGGCTCGACCTCGCCGAAGTCTTTCCCTTCCGCCGAGTAACTTTCCGCCTCTGTGTCGCGAAGGCCCAACCACCAGGTTTCGCGCGCGGCGTCGATTGACTCGGCCCCCGCGTCTTCGAGCGCGGAGCGGACGCGCGCGGCCTGCTCGTCGTCGTCGGCCGCACAGATGACGACCGTGCGGCCCTGGCGTAGGGCGTCCTCGTAAACGTAAAGCTCATCGTGCGGCAGCTCAGGCGCGATGTTGTCTTCGAGTGATTCGCCGACGGCGCGGCCGGCGAGCGCGCCGCCCGTGCCGAGAAGCGCCGCGCCGATCATCCCGATGGCGAGGACGGGGCCGACGCCGGGGATGAGCGAGGTGGCGATGACAGCGCCGAGGTGCATCCCGCCGGCTACGCCCAGCGCGCCCCCGACGGCCGTGCCCATCGCCTGCCCCATGCCCGGCTGCTCCGTCTCCGTGGTCGGCACTTCGTCGGCCAGCTCTTCGGCCGACGAGCCTTGCGTGAGCAGGTTGAGGCGTTCTTCCGCGACGCCGAGCGAGCGCAGGCGTTCGATGGCGCGCTCGGCGTCGGCGCGGGTCTGGAAGATTCCGGCGACTGTCTTCATCTGTTTCGGTTCTCCTTAAAAGGAATGATCGCTTGTCGGCAGTTTTACCCGTTTGCGGGCGCGGTTTCAAGGCGCGGCCGTCGTAGCGGGCGCGAAAGAAACGTTTGGGCGGCGCGGCGCGGGCGTGCTAAAGTGTCTGCGTCTTCCCACACTCGTCCGCCCCTGTCACGGAGAGTTAAGCCGCATGATCACGGTGATCGAGAAGCATTGGCCGATGTCGGTCGGCGACGGCAAGGCCGCGCGCCGCAAGAAGCCCCGCATACTCGCCGTCACGACCGACTGCTGCACGGGCTGCGCCGGCTCGCCGGCCTGCATCGAGTACTGCCCGATTGAGGCCTGCATGTTCTGGGTGCCGGACGAGGATCACCCGCCGTTCGGCCGCATCGAGGTCGATCCCGAACTCTGCATCGGCTGCCAGAAGTGCATCAGCAAAGGGCCGGAGGGCGCGTTCCTCGACGGCTGCCCGTGGGACGCCATCGAGATGGTGCCGACCGACTTGTGGGAGGCCGCGCACGGCATCACGCTGCCCGACAACCCGGCCAACCGCTAAAGCCTTTCGTATAAAATCTTCCCCGCCTGTAAGCCCGCGCCGGACATCGGCGCTCGCTCGTTTCATTCTTCGACCACGCGCTTCTCGACGATCTCCAGCGTCAGTTGCGCCTGCCTCTGCACCTCGCCCGGCATCCCGTCCGCCCCGCGTACGTAGGGCAAAATCGCGTCGGCGTCGCGCGCGTTGCCCACGAGCGCCAGCGCGCGCAATGACTGCAAAATGTTCTCGGCGTCAGGCGCGAGCACCAGCAACTCCTCACCCGCGTGAAGATTCGCGCCCGCTGCAACGAGGACGCGCTCGATTTCACCGGCGAGCGGCGCGCGCACCTCGCGCACGTCGCCCGAAGGCTCACGCACGCGTGCGACCAGCGACTCGCGGTTGACGCGCGAGCCGGCGGTCAGCGCGGACAGCAGCGTCCCGCCAATAGGCGACTTGAAAACGTGGGGCCGTAGCATCGAGAGCAGTTCGGGGCGGGCGCGACTGTCCCGGAAGCGCGAGAGCGAGAGCGCGGCCATGCGGCGCACCGCCGGCTCCGGGTCTTCGAGCAGCCGCAGGAGCGCGGCGCGGAATTCAGGCTCGCGGTTGTCGTCGCCCATCACCCACGCCGCGGCCATCCGCAGGTCTGCGACGGGACTCGACGCGACATTTACGATCTGCGGATACCATTTGCGCGCGCCCGCGTCGCCCGCGACGATCTTCTTGTCGATCTGTTCGAGCGCGTGCTGCACGTGGCGCGGTTTTTCACGGTCGTTCAGGTACTCGGTGATCTTCTCGTCGTCGAGCGGGCGCAGGAAGGTCGTCCAGTACCAGCTTAAAAACGGCACGACGACGAACAGCACCGCGACGACGACGAGCGGCCAGGGCGTCCGCCGCCTCCCCTGCGCGGCGGCGGGGCCGCCCTGCGGAGTCATGGTCGGTACGGAGCGCGTCGCGTCGCCGGCCTCCCGCGCGCCGGGCCTTCCGTTGCTGCCGTTCGTGCTTGCCGTCGCCATCGCGCGTCTCGACTTTCAGCGCGACGGGTAGAGCTGGTAGAGAAGGAGATAGACGAGGACGCCCGTCACGGAGACGTAGGCCCAGAGCGGCAGCGTCCAGCGCGCGACGCGCGAGTGGCGGTCGAACTGCCCGCGCCACGCCCTGCGCACCGTCGTGACGACGAGCGGGACGATGACGACGGCGAGGACGGTGTGCGTCAGCAGGATCGTGAAATAGACCGGGCGGATGATTCCCTGCCCCGTGAAGCGGGTCGAGCCGTGGTTGTAGTGATAGACGAGGTACGACGCGAGGAAGACGAGCGAGACGACGAGCGCGGCGATCATGCAGCGCAGGTGCGCCGTGACGCGCCCACGGCGGATGAAGTAGTAGCCGAAAGATAACAGCACCGCGCTCGTCGCGTTCAGCCCAGCGTTTACGTGCGGCAGGATGGCGAAGTCCATGATCTTTCGTTACGAGTCAGGATCATAACACCCCGGCGCGCACGTGTGCTAAGGCGGAGCTGTAGGCTATGCGGATTGGTTCGGCGTTGCAGTTTCGGGGGTTGCGTCGGGGCCGCTGTGCCCGATCACTCACTCGCCTTCTTCGCGGCGGGCGCGTGCTTCTTCGCCGGGGCGGGCGCGGCCTGCAGCTCGCCGTAGCCGCAGCGTTCGCACTCCCAGAACGGGAAGACGGCGTCGGGGTTGGCCTTGTCTTCGTAAACGGCGCGAAGGCTCGGGATGATCTTCCCGCCGCAGCGCGGGCAGGCGCGCCCGCGCATCGCCTCGCGCGAGTTGTCGGGTTTGGGCTGTGACTCTTCGGCCATGTCTGTAAGCGTCCGGCGGGTTTAGCGCCTGTCGTCCGGCGGGTCGCGCCGGCGGTACGCGACGACGAAGAGGGCGCAGAAGATCGCGACGGGCGGGCAGAGCAGCACGACGACCGCGTAGTTCAGATTCTTCGCGCCCGCGCCGTCGAGGCCGGAGGCGGACGCCTTGCACATGGCGCACTGCGCCGCCGCGGGCGCGGGCGCGGCCAGAAGCAGCAGCGCGAGGAGCGTCGCCGCCTGAAGCAGTCGCAGGAATTTTGCGCGCGCGTGTCTCACGTCCCGGTCGTTCAGTGCGTCGGCTGAGTCGCGCCCGCCGGGGCGCTGGGCTGTGACGGCGGCCGGGTGTTGAGCAGGCGGAAGCCGTCGGGGAAGAAGACGAAGAGCAGGCAGATGCAGATAACCAGCGCCGGGATGAGCGCCATCACCAGGCTCTGCCGCTCGAACTTGAGGTGCATGAAGTAGGCCATGATCAGGCCGGCCTTGATGACGGAGAGGCCGATCAGGATCGTCAGCATCAGCACGAGGCCGACCTCGATGTAGGCCAGCGCGACCTCGACAACCGTGAGCACGAGCAGGCCGAAGAGCACCGCGCCGAACAGCTTCACCGATCCCTCGAAGTGGACGGGTTCGGCGTCCTTCTTCGCCGTCAGCTCGTCCTCGGCAGCGAGGAAGCTGCGGATGTAGCCGCGCTCGTGCGCCCACAGCAGCGGGTTCGCGAGGAAGACGAGCGCGAGCAGCGCGAAGACGGTCGTGACGAAGAGGCTGTCGATGGTCAGGAAGTCGCCCGACCACGTGAAGTTGGCCGCCGCCAGCATCAGGAAGACGACCGCGAACAGCAAGCAGATGGCGTTCAAGATTACGTCCTGCTTGCCGGCCAGCCCCCTCAGTCCACCGAACCGTGCGCTCATCCGTCGTCGCTCCTCTCGTTTGAAGTCCCGCCCTCCGCCTTAGTGCGGCATCTGCTCCGGGTTGAAATCGACGGAGAGCAGGTAGATCAGCGGGAAGACGAACATCCAGACCAGATCGACGAAGTGCCAGTAGAGGCCGCTGATCTCCACGTCCTCGTGCGTGCGCCGCTTGATGGTCATGGCGACCGCGCCGAGGTAGAGCACGCCGGTCAGGACGTGGAACATGTGCAGCCCCGTGATGGCGAAGAAGCTCGCGCCGAAGAGCGGCGAGGCGTTGGGCCAGCGCTCGAGCCACGCGCGTGGCAGCTCGAAGGGCTTGAGCCCGTAGTCGTTAATCAGGTGCATCCACTCGTAGAGGTGGAGGCCGAGGAAGAGGAGGCCGCCGAACATCGTCGCGCCGATCCAGCGGCGGGCCTTCTTGCGATCCCTGCGCGCGGAGGCGGCGACGGCCATCACCATGGTGAAGGAGGACGCCAGCAGGCACAGAGTCATCACGGTGGAGAAGAGGATGCTCGGGCTGAAGGCGAAGGGCGTGGCCCACTGCTCGCTCGACAGGCGCGCGTAGGAGTAGGCGATGAGCATCGCCGAGAACGTCAGCGCGTCCGAGACGATGAAGAGCCACATCCCGAGCTTCTTGTGGCCGATGTGGAACGGGAAGGAGCCTCCGCCCCAGTCGTCCGCCACCAGTTGACCCTTGTGCTGAACTTCGGTCGCCGCCACCCTCTCACCTCCAGAAGAATAGGAGTCCGAACAGGTAGAGCCAGAGTCCGTCCATGAAGTGCCAGTAGATGCCGACGGCGTCGGCCCGCGCCGCGCCGAGCGCCCTGGCTTCGCGCCTCGCGCCGGCCGACTCGCGCCGCGCGCGCGCGATCAAATAGCCGAGTCCCGCGATGCCACCCGCGAGGTGCAGCCCGTGCAGCCCCGTCAGCACGTAGAAGAAGGAGCTGTGCGGGTTAGTCGCCAGGTAAATCCCCTGCGCGACGAGTTGACGCCACGCGAGCAGTTGGAAGATTAGGAACAGCGCGCCGAGCGCGAGCGAGGCCCAGAGCCAGAGCCGGTAACGGCCCGCGTCTTCACTCTTCAGACCCCTGCGGGCCAGCTCGAACGTCGCGCTGCTCGCCAGGATGACGGCCGTACTCGCCCACATGAGCGGCGGGATTGCGAGCGGCTGCCACCCCGTCGTGCCCGCGCGGAAGACGTAGGCGCTCGTCAGCGCGGCGAACATCATCAGGATCGCCGCGACGGCGACCCACATCCCGATGCGGTACTGGAAGGGCGCCGCGTCGTCGCGCAGCGGGCCGCCGTCGCCGCCCGGAGGGCGCGGCCCCTTCGAGCCGTTGCCGTTCTTCGGGCGCTGCCCCAGCCCGTCGAGGCCGAGTCCCTTCGCCGCGCCGCGCACGCCCTCGCGCGTCTTAGTGGTGGCCGTTACCGCCATTCCCGCCTACCCCCCGCACCCCTTGTCCTTCCGTCTGCACGCGCCCGTGGGCGTCCAGGTTCGGCTCTCCCGAATCGGGCGTCGTCTGCAGGATGTAGTCCTCCGGCGCGCCCGGCACGGAGAACTCGTATGCGCCGCGATAGACAGTGGGAGCGATCCCGGCGAAGTTGTCATGCGGCGGGGGCGAGGGGATCACCCACTCCAACGTCGTCGCCTCCCACGGGTTGTCGGCCGCCTTCTTGCCCTTGAAGAGACTCCAGAAGAAGTTGAAGAGGAAGACGAGCTGCGCCGCGGCCGTGAAGAACGCGGCGACCGTGACGACGAGGACGAGCGGGTCGAGCGAGCGCAGGAAGTCGTACTCGGCGAACGACGAGTAGCGGCGCGGCATCCCG
Source organism: Pyrinomonadaceae bacterium (assembly GCA_035295985.1). Classification (GTDB taxonomy): domain Bacteria; phylum Acidobacteriota; class Blastocatellia; order Pyrinomonadales; family Pyrinomonadaceae; genus JAIVGV01. The sequence continues at coordinate 20,388 of DATHBT010000025.1, forward strand.
ACCAGCCCCATCACGTGCATCGGCATGAAGATGCCGTAAACGCCGATGAAAGTGGGCCAGAAGTGGAGCTGCCCCAGCCGCTCGCTCATCATGCGGCCGAACATCTTCGGGAACCAGAAATAGACGCCCGCGAAGATGCCGAAGATGGCGGCCACGCCCATCACCAGGTGGAAGTGGGCGGGCACGATGTAGGTGTCGTGCATCGCGAGATCGAGCGAGGTCTGGCCGAGGATGAGGCCGGTGATGCCGCCCGCGACGAACAGGGAGACGAAGCCGATGGCGAACATCATCGGCGTCGTGAAGCGTATGCGCGCGCCCCAGAGCGTGCCGAGCCAGTTGAAGGTCTTGATCGCCGAGGGCACGCCTATAGAGAGCGTCAGGATCGAGAAGGCCATGCCCGAATACGGACTCATGCCCGACAGGAACATGTGGTGGCCCCAGACGAAGAAGCCCAGCAGGCCGATGCCGAACATCGCGAAGACCATCGCGCGGTAGCCGAAGATGGGCTTGCGCGCGAAGGTCGAGAGGATGTGCGAGGTCGCGCCCATGCCGGGCAGGATGGCGATGTAAACTTCCGGGTGTCCGAAGAACCAGAAGAGGTGCTGCCACAGGATCGGCGAGCCGCCCTTGTTCGGCAGCAGGTTGTCGCTCATCACGATGCCGCCGGGGATGAAGAAGCTCGTGCCCGCGTGGCGGTCGAGCAGGAGCAGCACGCCCGCCGCGAGCAGCACCGGGAACGCGAGCAGCGCCAGCACGGCGGTCGTGAACCAGGACCAGCACGTGAGCGGCATCCGCATCAGCGACATCCCGCGGCAGCGCATGTTGAGCAGCGTCGTGATGAAGTTGAGCGCTCCGAGCAAGGACGCCACGCAGAAGATCGCGATGCTCGCGGCCCACAGCGTCGCGCCCGCGCCCTGCCCCGGCCCCGCCGCGGGAATCGCCGAGAGCGGCGGGTAGCCCGTCCACCCGCCGATGGGGCCGATGGTTCCGCTCCCGCCTGAGATGCCGCCGAGCATGTCTTTGACGAAGCTCGAAGTCCCGATGTTCGCGTAGCCCTCGACGAAGATCGCCAAGACTAAGACGATGAGGCCGACGAGCGTCACCCAGAACGAGAGCATGTTGAGGACGGGGAAGGCCATGTCGTCGGCCCCGACCTGGATCGGCAGGAAGTAGTTGCCGAAGCCGCCCTGCGGCGCGGTCGTCAGCACGAAGAAGACCATCATCGTGCCGTGCATCGTCACGAGCGAGAGGTAGAACTCGGGCGTCATCACGCCGCCGGGCGCGCCGCCGGGGAAGAGGTATTCGAGGAAGGCGTATCCCTTGTCGTCGGCCGAGGAGAGCTTCAGGCGCATCAGCAGGGACATAAACATCCCCATGAACGCGGAGAACATCGCGAGCAGCAGGTACTGGATGCCGATCACCTTGTGATCGATGCTGAAGATGTACTTGCGGATGAAGCCCGCCGGCGCGGGGTGGCGGTGAACCTCGCCGTGCCCTTCCGCGTGCTCGGCAACTTCCGCGTCGGGGTGCGTGTTGGGTTGGCTCGCCGTGACCTCGTCCATCGTTATAAAAACTCCTCTCGCCTGAGGATGACTGAAAATGTGGCCTTGTGGGATGAATCGTCGCGGTCGCCGGACTTTATTCTGACGGCGGCGGCGGTCACTCCGACAACTACTGCGGGCGCGGCTGCTGCGGCGTGCCCACCTCGCCCTGCTGCTGCGGCGACTCGAAGCGCGTCCTGTACTCCTTCAAAAGCTGCGTGACGCGCTGCTGGAACTGCGCCTGCGGCATCCGCGCCAGCTCGTCGTACTGCGCCTGCGGGAGCACCAGCATGTAGCTCTTCATCTTGAAGTGGAGCTGCCCGCACAGCTCGGCGCACGCCAGCTCGAACTTGCCGGTCTGCACCGGCGTGTACTGCACCTTGATCGACATCCCCGGCACGGCGTCCTGTTTGAAGCGGGTCTCGGGAACCCAGATCGCGTGCGTCACGTCCTTCGAGCGCAGCGTCAGCTCGACGGGGCGGTTGACGGGGACGATGAGCGTGGTGACGACCGAGTCGTCTTTGCCGTGCGGGTCGTTCGGGTCGAGGCCGACGAAGTTCAGTTCCGAGTCGCGGATGAGCGTCGGATCGGTGCGGCCGTGGGCGTTGTCCGCGCCGGGGTAGTGGAAGTTCCACTGGAACTGCTGCGCGTAAACGTGGATGCGCGTGGAGCCGGGCGGCGCGTCGTAGAAGTGCAGGTTGGCCCAAACCCTTTGCCCCAGGAGTCCGACGCCGACGAAGATGACGAGCGTGATGATCGTCCAGACGATCTCCAGCCGGTTGTTGCCGTGCGAATAGACGGCGCGCTGCGCCCGGTCGCCCCGCTTCGCGCCGTAGCGCCACACAGTCCACGCCAGGCCGAGCTGCGCGAGGACGAAGGAGACGCCGACGACGATGATGGTCAGCAGGAACTGCGCGTCGTAGGCCGGCGCGTGCTCGGTGATGCCGGGCGGCAGCCACCAGCGACCGTCGAGGAAGAGCCAGACCGAGACCGCCGTGATCAGCACGATCAGAACCGCCAGCAGACGACCCATCGAGACCTCCTCGAAAAAAGAAGCTGTTAGCCGTTAGCGGTTAGCTGTCAGCCGGAAGAAAATGTTCTCAACTTTTGGCTCTCAGCTCTCGCTGCGCTTTATTGGTTTTGCTAAAAGCTAATAGCTAACGGCTAACAGCTTCATTCACATCTTCGTGACCATCAGGCCGAACAGGAAGGGCAGGTAGAGCACGGACGCGAGCAAGACGCGGCGCGCGTTGCGCCGCGACAGAGTCAGGGCCGCGGCCCCGCTGGCGCACAGGAAGAGGCCGCCGAGCAGGAGCGCGCCGAAGAAATAGACCACGCCGCTGATGCCGAGCGCGGCGGGCGCGAGGCTCACCGGCACGAGCATCAGCGTCCAGAGGACGATCTGCTGCTTCGTCAGGCGGCCTTCCGGCTCGACGACGGGCAGCATCAGGATGCCCGCCCTCGCGTAGTCCTCGCGGTACATCCAGGCGATGGCGAAGAAGTGCGGGAACTGCCACAGGAACAGGATCGCGAAGAGCACCCACGCGCCCGTCGGCAATGAATTGCTGGCCGCGGCCCAGCCCAGGAGCGGCGGCACGGCCCCCGGAAACGCGCCGACGACCGTCGAGAGCGAGGTGCGGGTCTTCAGCGGCGTGTAGAGGCCGAGGTAGCCGACGACGACGGAGAGGCCGCACAGCGCCGAGAGCGGGTTGACGAAGAGGGCCAGGTGCAGTTCGCCAAAAACTGTGAGCAGCAGGCCGAAGACGAGCGCGGCAGTTGGCTTGACGCGTCCCGCGGGCAAAGGGCGCGCGGCCGTCCGCCGCATCAGGGCGTCCAGGTCGCGCTCGAAGTATTGATTGAGCGTCGAGACGCCGGACGAGAGCAGCGCGACGGCGAAGAGCGTGTGCAGGAAGGTTGCGGCGTTGAAAGGGCCATCGGTGCCGAGGAAGAAGCCGGCCGCCATCGTGAGCAGCACGAACGAGGTGATGCGCGGCTTCGTCAGCTCAAGGTAGTCTGAAGCCGCGCCGCCGCGCGCCGCCGCACGGCCCGGCGCGGCCGCCGGAGGCGCGCTCAACTCGATCTCCTCGGCCGGGATGATTTTGCTCGACAAACTCTCTAAACCCTCAGAGGCCCAACGTGGGGATCAGTTTTTCCGAGTTGTCGCCATTCTCACACCCGCGCGGCACGCCCGCGAAATTCACGACCACGCCGCCGCGATGAAAAAAACTGATCGAAGGAGCGCCGGCCGCTAATGTTTCATCAGCATCGGGAACTCGATGGCCGGCATCACTTCGAGCGAACCGGGGCGGAAGTCGAGGCTCGCCGACGCGGCGTCGAACTGGAAGTCCTGCGTCTTCTGCTCCTTCGCGCCGACCGTAACACTTTGCGTCTTCTCGCCGAACCGCTCGTGCCACGCGACGAGCGTGTAGGTTCCAGGCGGCAGGCCCGCGATCTGGAACGTCCCGTCCGCGCCGGAGGTGGCGAAGAAGGGGTGGCGCATCACGTTCAGGTACGCCTTCATCCACGGGTGCTGGTTGCACTTGACGGGAACCTGCGCCTCGGCGCGCGGGAAGGTCTTGACGATGGCCGGCGCGGCCTGGCCCTGCGCCTGGTTGAAGCCCTGGTTGCTCTTCGGCTGCACGTTGACGTTGTGCGTCGTCGCGTCGCTGTTCGTGACCTTCAACTGCTGCGTCGTCATCAGGCCGAGGACGTGCGGCGTGTACTGGCAGCCCTTCTGGTCGAGGAGGACTTCCTGCGCGGGCGGCGCGAAAGTGTAGGCCGTGAGGCTGCGGCCCTCGGCCGTCTTGCCGTCTTTGACGTAAACGAAGACGTTCTGCACCTTGCCGTTGTTGACGACGGCGTCCTCGGAGAGCGGGTTAGGGTTGCCGGCCGCGCAGGCGTTGTCGGCGTCCATACTGATGGCGCGGCGCTCGGGCGCCGCGCCGTTCAGGTTGACGACGCCCGCAATAGTCCCCTCGTTGCCGCTCGGCTTGTAGGCCGCCGCGGCCGTCTCGGCCCCGCCCTCGTCCTCGTCCTCGGCGAGATCATCGTCGTCACCCCCGCAGGCCACGGCGAGCGAGAGCATCGAGACTGTGAGCAGCAGCGCGAGCGCGCGGCGCAGACGGACGAATGGCATTTCTTAAATCTCCTGGTATGAAAGTTCCGCAACCGTTGCCGACTATTCTAGTGCCTCACGGCCCGCCGGACAAAACACGGCGCGCACGCGCCGCAGCCGCCTCGCCGCCGCGCACGCCTTTGCGTGCACGTGCTGCGGGGCGTTTCGACAGCGAGGCGCGCGGCGAGAACTTCCTGCGCCTCGCCTGCTTCGGCCTCGTCGTGTGGTGGCTGCTGCCGCCGACCGCCGTGGTGGAAGACTGCTGCGAGGCGTTCGTGCTGTCGCCCGTCGGCGTTCGGCCTCCGGTGGCGGAGGGTGAGCCGGAGGCTAAGCGCGACTGCTCCTGCGGCGTCAGTTGCAGCATGTAGCGCACCAGCAGGTCTGCGTGGTCGCCCTTGTACTCGTTGAAGGATTCGGGCAGCGTGCCGTTGAAGACCCACCGCTCGCCGTCGCGCTTGAACAGCTCCGACGGCATCGCCGTCCCCGGAATTATCCTCTGCGGGTCGAGCAGCCAGCGGAACGTCCAGCCGCGTTGCAGGCGCTCGCCGGCTTGCAGGAAGTTCGGCGCGTTGGCGCTCTTGTCGTGCTCCGGGTTCCCCGTCAGGTGACACTTCAGGCACGGGGCCTGCGGCGACGTGAAGAGCGCCCGCGCCAGGTTCATCTCCTGATCCGTGAGCGGCTCGACAGGCTCCTTGATGTGCGGCTCCTGCTGCGAGGAGACTGCCATGAAGAAGCGCACCAGTGTGCGTAGCTCGTTCGGCGAGAAGTTGAACGTCGGCATGCGCGCGCGCAGGTAGGTGCGAACGCCGTTGCGGTTCGCGCCCGGCTGCGGCGGCATCTCCGGCCCGTGCTCGACGCGCGCCGGCACGTTGACCGGCCCGCCCGTCACGTTCTGCGCCTGCTGAGCCGACTGCGCCTGACCTTGTTGCTGCCGGCCCTGCGGCGAACTCTGCGGCTGCGCCTGTCCCTGCGCCTGCGCCTGTGGACTCACAGGAGCGGTTGTCGTTGCGCCCTGCTGCTGACGCCGCGCCGCGAAGCTGCGGACGGTGTTCGCGGTCTGTTCCGAGACGCCGCTGAGCGACGGGTCGGTCAGGAAAGTCATCAGCCAGTCGGGATCCACGCGCGCCCCCTCGGTCGTCAGCGCGGGAGGGAGTTGATCGCGCGTCTCGGGCGACTGGTAGAGCGGCAGCGTCGAGAGCGTCGAAGCCTGCCCGACCTGCACGGTGTGGCAGCCCATGCAGTTGTACTTCTTGATGACCCACCACCCGTCCTGAATGTCCTTGCGGCGGTCGGTCGGCTGGTAGAAGAAGGAGGTCGGGATGTTCGCGCCCTCCGCGCCCACACTTCCGAGCAGGAACGTCGTCAGCGCGTTCAGCTCAGTCCGATCCCTGCCGTCCTCGCCCATGTCGATGTAGGGGTCTGGCATCCGCAGGTGGTCGCGCCACTCCTTCTCCTTGCCCTTGTCGTAGATCGACGGCTCCTCGATCTTGTGCTCGAAGAAGCCCTTCTTCGTGTACCACTCGTGCTTCTCCTCGCCGTGGCGATCCTTCTCCGAGCCGGTGAACGGGTCGATGCCGCGCTCGGCGTCGTGCGTCAGCAGCGCGAAGTCCAGACGCTCGATTGGCGTCGAGCCTTCGGTCGTCAGCTCCTTGCCGATGCGCTGCTCGTCCTCAAAGCCCTTGATCTCGTGGCAGCCGGCGCAGCCGTAGTTCTTGATGAGCGTGAAGCCGTCGCCCGCGAGCTTCTTGTCCTCCATGAAGGAGGCGTCGGGCCAGCGGCGCTGCGCGCCGGAGAGGGAGAAGAGGTAGGTGGCGATGTCGCGCGCGTCCTGCTCGGAGAGCCGGAAGTTCGGCATCACCGTCATGTTCTGCACCTGCAACTCCGCGCCGTCGTTCGGGCACTTGGAGCCGCCGTGCGTGTCGAAGCGGAAGGGCTTGCCGTTCTTCTCGTAGTCCTCGCGCGTTAAGTCGCGCTTCTCCTTCGGGCAGTAGGGGGCCCAGCGCTCGCGCGGGTTGTAAATCCACCGCACTATGTAGTCGAAGTTGGCCTTCTCGCCGATGCGCTGCAAGTTGGCGGCGAAGTGGCCGCCCATGCCCTTACCCTCGCCGATTGAGTGGCAGGCCATGCAGCCGATGGTCTCGAACAGCTCCTTGCCGCGCCCGCCGTCGCCGGCGTCGCGCTTCGGCACCTGCCCCTCGAAGGACGCCTGCCAGAGGTAGGCGGAGATGGCGTTGCGCTCGTAGTCGGCCCGCTCCTTGTTCTTCTCGACTATCCCCAGCTTGTGATCGGGGTTGAGGTACCAGAAGGTCGGCATCTTCGTGCCGGGGCGGAAGCCTTGCGGGTCTTTGAGCCAGACCGGAATCCAGTCGCGCACGAGCTTGAGGCGCACGTCCTTCAGGTTCGGCCCGACCTTCTTCTGATCCTGCATCAGGTAGCGCGCCTGCGTGTTCAACTGCTCGATGCGCGCCTCGATCTGGCTGTTGCGGACGCGGAGATCGGTGGCGCGCGCCAGCAACTCCTGCGCCTTCTCCTCGGCCGTGTCGTCTTGGCCGGCGACCTCTATCGACTGCTTGGCGTCGCGCTCGTTGGCCGAGACCTGCTCTTCGAGTTGTTTGATCTGCTGGCGCGCGTTCGCCAGGCCGTCCGTCTCGCGGTCGAAGCCCTCGTAGCGGTGGCAGCCGACGCAGCCGCGCTCCTGGAAGAGGTCTTTGCCCTTCGTCAACTGCGGCGCGAAATCCAGCACGCGATCCTGCGAGTGGCACTGCTGGCAGCCGGCCTCCACGTTCTCGCGCCGGAACATGCTGTGAATCCAGAAGCGGTGGCGGCCGTGGCCCTTCTCGACCGAGGTGGTCGCGCGCCCGTTGCCCCAGTGGCACGACGAGCAGCCGAACTTTTCGGGCGTGTGGATGGTCAGCAACTCTTTGGTCGGGTGGCTGACGAAGGCGCGGGCGAGCGGATCAATCCGGCGGCGCGGGCGCTTGAAGTTGGCCGGCGTGAGTTCGAGCGGGGCGCGCATGCCGAGGTGACAGGTCTCGCAACGGTCAACGATCTGATCGCCGTTGATGTTGATCTGCTTGATCGAGTAGTCGAACTCGCCGTTGGCCTTGATCAGCTTGTCGATCTGGTCGGCGCTCAGGCCGATGACGTTGTCGCGGAGGTAGGCGTCGCGCTTCCTCGCCAGCTCGTCCGACTCCTTCATCAGCTCGGCGCGCTCGACCATGAGCTGCGCCTTGCGCTCCTTCAGCGTGTTGTAACGCTCCTCTAGTTGCGCGTAGTTGAATTTTTCCTCGCGCGTCTTGTCGGAATCGGGGCCGACCGGCATCTCGACCTCGACCGGCTCGTTCTTGATCTCCTCCACGTCGCGCCGCAGGCCGTCGCGGTCGCCCTCGTCGGCCGTCTCGATGGTGTAGCTGACGACGGTGATGCGCCCGCGCTTGTCCTGGAAGGGGTCGGTGATGGCGTTGAGCTGCGCGTCGATGAAGTTGACCTCGCGGTCGATCTCTTTGGCGCGCGGGGCGACCTGGGCGCGGGCGTCGCGCGCCGCGGCGTCGAGTTCCTGGTATTCGGGCCGGGCCTTGACCTCTTTCTCCGTGCCCGCGTCCTCGCTGCGCTGCTTGTCGCGCTTGAGGCGCCGGAGGTAGCGGTTGTAGCGCGCGACGAACTCGCGCTGCGTGCCCTTCCAGCCGCGCTGCCCGTACACCTCGTCGTAGAGCGCCCAGCCGAGCACGGCCGTCATCAGCAGCGCGCAGACGAGCACGATGCTGCTCGTCGAGCGCGACGTGATCGGGTCGGGGGCCGGCGCGTCCGGCTCGCGCTTGACCAGTTTGTCTGCCTCAGGGGTCTCAGCCACGTGCCTTCTCCTCTAACAGAAGCGGGGACGAACTAGACGTTGAACCACGGCGTCACCAGGACGTACTTGATGCGCAGGAGCAGCCGCAGCAGCAGCTTGATCGGGAAGAGCCACAGCACCGAGATCGCGAAGAACTGGAACGTCGCGTACTGGAGCAGCGAGGTGCGGGCCAGAATCTTCCTCTCGAAGGCGTTGCGCGTCATCAGCCAGTGGAAGAAGAGGCCGCCCGTGACGAAGATGAGGCCGACGACCATCAGGCCGAAGAGTTCGCGGAAGGGCGAGTCGTTCAGAAACGTCAACCCCCACCCGGCGATGATCTCGTGCAGGTCGCGGTTCTTCTCGAAGACGACGGCGTTGTGATCCCAGGTCTGCCCCGGCCAGAACCAGATCCAACCGGGGCCGCGGATGAACGTCCCGATGATGATCAGGATGATCCACATGAAGAAGCCCATCAGGAACATCCCGATGGCGAACTTGCGCTGCCGCCACGTGTAGTAGCCGTTCCCCAACGGGTTTGAATCGACGTAGGGGAAGACCATCAGCCCGACGACGAGCAGCCCCGGCATCACGACGCCCGCGATCCACGGGTCGAAATAGACGAGCATCTCCTGGAGGCCGAGGAAGTACCACGGGGCCTTCGACGGGTTCATCGTCAGGTTCGGGTTGGCAGGCTCTTCGAGCGGCGCGTTCAGGGTGAGCGACCAGACGAAGAGGATGACGGTGACGATGACGGCGGCGAGGAATTCGACGCGCACGAGGTAGGGCCAGACGTGCAGCTCGCGCGCCCAGCCCGGCCGCCACGGCAGGGTCTTGCGGTGGTGCCCCTTGGCGAGCTGCGGGTCGTCTTCGAGCCGGTCGATCAGCTCGTCGTTGTCCTTCGCCTGCTTAAATCCCAGCCACGTGAAGAAGATGACGAGCGGGATCATCCCGACGATGGGCACGTTGTCCGGCGCGGAGCTGATCTTCCAGAGCTGGTGCCAGTCCTCGACCATCAGCGCCGCGAGGCCGATGGCGACCACCGTCCCGATGAGCCACAGCCAGCGCCGGTTCACGCCGCGCGACCGCTCGATTGCCATTGACATGTCGATTCTCCGAATCGAGGCCGTTAGCTGTTAGCGATTAGCTGTTAGCAAAACCAAAAGCAGAACCCATTATGAAAGCTGTTAGCCGTCTTCTTCTGGCTAATAGCTAACAGCTAATCGCTAACAGCTACTTTTTCATCGGCTTCATCTCGCTCTCTAGCATCACGGGCGCGGGGCCGGAGATGCCGCCGTCCTTGCGTATGCGCCAGAAGTGGACGGCCATGAAGATGGAGGCGACGAGCGGGATGCCGATGCAGTGCCAGATGTAGGAGCGCAGCAGGGCGTTCGCGTCAACTATCGAGCCGCCGAGCAGGCCGAAGCGCACGTCGTTGAACGGCGTGATGCCGAGCTGCGGGCCGAACGGGCCTTCGCTGCCGACGAGGGGCGTCGCCCGCGCCATGTTCGTGCCCACCGTGACGGCCCAGAAGCCGAGCTGATCGTCCGGGAGCAGGTAGCCGGTGAACGAGAGCAGCATCGTCAGCACCAGGAGCACGACGCCGACGCACCAGTTGAACTCGCGCGGGCGCTTGTAGGAGCCGGTCAGCACGACGCGGAACATGTGCAGCCACGTCGTGATGATCATCAGGTGCGCGGCCCAGCGGTGCATGTTCCTGAGCAGCCGGCCGAAGGGCACGTCGTGTTCGAGGTAGAGGATGTCCCGGAACGCCTGCACCTTCGTCGGGTGGTAGTAGAACATCAGGAGCACGCCCGTGAAGGTCAGGACGATGAAGAGGTAAAAGGTGATGCCGCCCATGCCCCACGTGAATGGGTAGCGCACGGCGTCGCGGTTGATCTTCGCCGGGTGGAGGTGGAGGAAGACGTTCGAGAGGATCGCGAGCGAGCGGCTGCGCGGGTCCGAGCGGTCGTGCGAGACGCGGAAGATCGACTTCCAGAGCTGCGTCTGCTGCGGGTCTTTGTAGCCCTCGGCCTCTTTGATCGCGCGATCCTTCAAAGCCACGCCTTGCTCGCGCGCCTTCGTGATCACGCCCCCGCGCGTGGCCGGGACCTCGACCGGCACGATCTCGCCCTCCGGCAGCCCCGCCGAAGCGCGCACCAGTTTACGTACGTCCTCGCGCTCGTCCGCCGCCTTCCCCGCCCCGTCACCCGCGGCCGGCTTCCCGTTCCCCTCGTCTGCCATTGCTCACTCCGTTCGCAGCCGTTAGCTATTAGCTGTTAGCTGTTAGCTGTTAGCAAAACAAGAATTGAAGCCAAGTTGAAAGCTGAAAGCTGATACTGAAGCCGAGAGCTGATTCCTTCTGGCTAACAGCTAATAGCTAACAGCTAATAGCTATACTTGAATGAACGCGCCCTCTTCGTTGAACTGATCGGCCTTGCCCTTCTCGCGCAGGTAGAGGCGGTTGGTGTCAACGACCAACTGGCCCTCGGCGTCGAGTTCGATGTGGGCGCGATCCATCGGCCGGGGCGCGGGGCCTTCGAAGTTGATTCCCTCGCTGTCGTAGCCGCTGCCGTGGCACGGGCACTTGAACTTGTTCTCGCTGGCCTTCCAGTCGGGCGTGCAGCCCAGGTGCGTGCAGCGCGCGTAGATGGCGAAGAGGCGGTCGGAACTCTTCACCACCCAGATGCGGTACTGCTGCTGCCACTTCGTGTCAACGCCCAAGGAGTAGTCGCCGGGGAAGCCGATGCGGAAGACGCTCGACGGCTCCATGATCGTGCGCGGGAGGAAGAAGCGCATCGTCGCCATCCCGATGGCCGCGACGAAGCCGACCACGCTCGCCCACACGATCCGGCGGCGCATCTTGTTGACGGGCGAGTCGGCCGGTGCCTCGACGACCGTCGTCGGACTCTGCTTCGCGGCGACCGCCTTCGGCACGCCTTTCGCCGTCGTCGCCGTCGGGGTGGTCGTGGACTTCGCCGCGCCGGGAGCGACACGGGCCGCGGGCGGCGTGCCGCTCGGGATTTCGGTCTTGACCGGCGGCGTGCCGGCCGGGGCGGGCGTCGGGCGCGCGGGAGCGTCAGACGGCGTGTTTGAGGCGGTCACGGCCGCGGGCGCGGCTTCGCCCAAGGGCTTTTCGGCCGGCGTCGTGGTCGGTTTCTCTTCGCTCTCCAAACGCAACCTCCCAAGTCAGAACCCAAGAGTTACGAAGGCCCGAAAAAGAAGAGGCTTTCGACTGTCGAACTTTTAAGTGGGCCGCCCCGTCGGGCTGTTGGTACAGCTTCCCGCGCGAAGAGGCTGGGGTCTCTCCGGTCGCGGGATTTGAATGCTATGCGATAACTGTAAGAAGAGCGGCCGGAGCCTGAATGAATTATTTGTCGCGGTCCGGCGTGGCAGCATTTATACTCTTTTCGCACGCGCGAGGCAAGCCGTTTTTCCCCGACGCCCGCGCGCAATTTCGCGCCCCGCAGAGGACGAAAATGGCGGCCGGACGGCGACCCAGATCACAGGTCAAACTCTACACGCGGCCCGGCTGCCACCTCTGCGACGAGGCCAAACGGGAGATGCTGGCCGCGGCCTGCGAAGACCTCTACGAACTCGAAGAGATCAACATCGACTCAGACCCTGAGCTGCGCCGCCGCCACGGATGGGACATCCCCGTCGTCGCCATCGACGGCGCGCTCGCCTTCAAACACCGCCTCACCCGCGACGCCTTCCGCAAGGAAATTCTGCGGGCAACAGACACCGCCTCCTGAGCGACATCGGATACGCCGCGCCGGGCGCGGGACTGCTCCGAAGCGGCCGGGGCTATCGGGCGGCAAGTCACCCCTTTCGGCCCACCGCCTCGGCCTTCCGTGCCTTCCGCATCTTTTCGGCACCGAGCCTGACGACGCGACTTAACTCGACGATCTGGGTAAGGTGCTCGGCGGCGTTCACCATAAGGCGCGTGTCCACGGTGCTGGGGCTCTGGAAAGCAGGGTTTGTCACGAATCGCATGATCAACCCGTCGAGCACCCGTAGCGACGCCCTCAACTGCTCGTCGCTAGAGGTATCCGTCGGCCGGGGATGCGGCGATTCATGATATGGCTCGGGCAGCCTGAGGTTCGACTTGAGGCGAGAGGCACGTTTGTTAATCTCGGCCGCTGCCGCCGCGATCCGTCCGTAGTCCGGCGGCGAGGCGGAGCCCGCCCCGAAGACCGCCCGCATCACTTCGTTATTAACGAGTTGCAGGGATCGGAAGTCTTCTTTGCCGCGGGCGTAAGGCAAGACCGGGTGCGGCTGCGGCTGCGGCTTAGCTTCTCTAACCATCCCCTCGCGCCGCCTGATTTCGAGTTCTCTTACCGTATCGGCGTTACGGGTGCGGAGCGTGCTGTCGCGCGACACCCCGCGCTGCGACAACGCGGGCGCGGCCGAAGAAGCCAAAGCCGAGGCACACAGAGCGGCGCGCAAAAGTGGGCGAGCCGAGATGCTGACGCTGCAAACTTTCATTTTGACTCTCCCTTCCGCTGACGGGCCGGCGGCGGTCATGGGCGGGCACAGGCCCTACTACTACCGGCAGAAAATTCCACTACCATTCAACCTCTTCAGGCCGACTCGAAATGGAGTTCTTCGGCCTTCGCCTCGATGGCCTCGTAGAGCCGCTGCCGCTCCGCCTCATCGTCCGTCTGCCGGTAGGCGAGCAGCAACTCTTTCAGCGCCGCGAGGTCGCGATACACCCCCGCATCC
>DATHBT010000026.1:0-2738 GCA_035295985.1 Pyrinomonadaceae bacterium
GCGCGACCAGCTCCATCCTTAAGACGAAGTGCCCCGGCGTGGCGCGGCTGATCAATCACCCGGAGACCGCGGCGCAGCCCCCGCAGGCGCAAGCCGGCGGGCCGCGCTGAGGGCAGATTCAAGGCAATCGACTGTCCGAAAGGATCGGAAGGACAACGGATGAGAAACAGAATCCTCGTTTCGCTGGCGGCCTTCGTAGCCGCTTTAGTTTTGGGCGCGGGGCTCGCCCGCGCGCAGTCGCCCGCGCAGCCCGCGGCGCGGCAGGGGGCCTCGGCGGCCGGCGCGGGCGCGGCGGACGTGCAGGCCGCGGCGGCGGCCTTCGTCGAGGCTTTCAACAACCTCGACTGGGAGAAGTTCCGCCTCGGCTTCACCGACGACGCGACGGTCTTCTTCCCCTTCCCGCAGGCCCCCCGGCGCGCCAGCGGGCGGGCCGAAGTCGAGGCGGTGTTCAAACGCTTCTTCGACGAGGCGCGCAAGCGCAAGGCCGCCCCGCCCTACCTGAACATCGAGCCGAAGGACATGCAGATTCAGGTGCTCGGCGACGCGGCGATTGTCACCTTCCACCTTGGGGATGACGACACGGTCGGCCGGCGCACCCTGGTCTATCAGAAACAGAAGGGGCGGTGGCTGATCGCGCACCTCCACGCCTCGTCCCTCACGAGGCCGAAGCCGGCACAGGGCCAGTAGGCTGTTGAAAAAGTTTTCGCCACGCGTTAAAGGAAAGCCCGCGGCCGTCGTTCTCAAAATGGATTGCGGTCGAAGAAAGTGAATCCCGCGAGGGTCGAGGCTCGTATCAAATAACTGCCATGACACCCGTAATCGAACTCGACGGCCTGAGCGTCACCTTCGGCAAGCGCCAAATCCTGAAAGACCTCCGCGGCTCGCTCCACGGCCGCGCCGTGGGACTTCTGGGGCCGAACGGCGCGGGCAAGACGACGCTCATCCACACGCTGCTCGGCTTCCACGAGCCGTCCTCCGGGACAGCCCGCATCTTCGGCCAGGACATCACGCGCGACGCCAAGCTGTTGCGCGCCCAGGTCGGCTACATGCCGGAGCGCGATTCCTTTATCGCCAAGATGTCTTGCGTGCACTTCGTCCGCCTGATGGCTGAGCTTTCGGGCATTCCGTCGGAGGCGGCACTCGAGCGCGCGCACGAATCATTGTTCTACGTGGGCCTGGGCGAGGCGCGCTACCGTAAGGTCGAGACCTACTCGCTCGGCATGAAGCAGCTCGCCAAGCTCGCGCAGTCGATAGTCCACGGGCCGAACCTGATCATCCTGGACGAGCCGACGAACGGGCTGGACCCGCCGACGCGCCAGCGCATGATCCGCCTGATCCGCGAAATCCGCGACACGGGGCGGGCGCGCATCGTGCTCTCGTCGCACCTCCTGCGCGACGTGGAGGAGTGCTGCGACGAAATACTCGTCCTCAAGGACGGGCGCATCGCCGCCAACTGCAACCTCGAAGAGGAGCGCAAGGCCAACCGCAAGTTCATCGAGATCGAGACGCGGCGCGACGACCGCCCGCGCTTCGCCGAGGCGATTGACGGGCTGGGCTGCGAGTACGCGCTCGCCGGCGAGCGGCGCATCAAGCTCGTACTTCAGGAGAACGTCGAGATCGCAGACCTTTACCGTTTGGCTTATGAGCGGCAGGTTCAAATCCGCCGGCTCAATTACAAGCGCGACTCGCTCGAAGACATCTTCCTCAAAGCGATGGAGGCGGACACGGACGGCGGCGCGAGGGGAGGGAACGGCAATGGCAGTCTATGAGCACGGCTACCGGCCTTACGCGGGGCGGCTGACGCCCGAGTGGTCGCGCTTCCTCGTCATCCCGCGCTACGCCCTGCGCGACGTGTTCAAGTCGAAGCTCTTCACGGGGCTGTTCGCGGCGTGCTTCATCTACCCGCTCGTCGCGGCGATCATCGTCTACCTGCACCACAACGTGAACGCGCTCTCGCTGCTCCAGGTGGACGTGCGCGCGCTCGTGCCCATCAACGCCTCGTTCTTCGAGTACCTGATCACGTTCCAGGGGTCGCTCGCGTTCCTGCTGACGGTTCTCGTCGGGCCGCCGCTCGTCTCGCGCGATCTGTCGAATAACGCGCTGCCGCTCTACCTGTGCCGGCCGTTCACGCGCGCCGAGTACGTCCTGGGCAAGCTCTCCGTCATCGCCATCCTGCTCTCGCTCATCACGTGGGTTCCGGCCCTCCTCATCTTCCTCCTTCAGGCGTACTTGGAGGGCGCGGGCTGGGTGTGGACGAACGCGTGGATCGCGGGCGCGATTGTGCTGGGCAGCGCGGTGTGGATCGTGGTGCTGGGGCTGCTCGCGCTCGCCGTGTCGGCCTTCGTCAAGTGGCGCGTGGTGGCGTCGGGGGCGCTGCTGGGGCTGTTCTTCATCCCGTCGGCCTTCGGCGAGATCGTCAACAACCTGTTTTTGACGAAGATGGGCCACCTGTTCAGCCCCGGCTTCTTGATGAACAACATCTGGAAGGGGCTGTTCGGCAGCTTCGTCCGCGAGACGGGGAGAATCCGCGGTCGGCGCACGGACATGCTCCGCGACAACGAGTTCATCGACATCGTGCTGCGCGAGCCGCCGCTGTGGGCCTCGTGGCTGGTGCTGGCGCTCGTCTGCGCCTTCTGCCTGTGGCTGCTCTCGCGCAAGGTGCGCGCCTACGAGGTGGTGAAATCATGACGACCGCCGCAGCAACGCCCCCGGCGACCGAACAGTTGATCGTCTTCGAC
>DATHBT010000027.1:0-4319 GCA_035295985.1 Pyrinomonadaceae bacterium
GCTGCCTTCCGCGAAGACGCGGCGCACGGCGCGGATCGTGTTGCAGTGAATCTCGACCGTGTCGTTTATGTCCGTGGCGTAGCCGCCCGACATCACGGTCGCCACGGGCACGCCGCGCGCGCGGCACTCGCCGAGCACAAACTCGTCGCGCTCTCTAAGGCCATCGATTGAGAGCGACAGCCGGCCGAGCTTGTCGCCGCTGTACGGATCCGCGCCGCCGAGGTAGAAGACGATGTCGGGCCGGTGTGCGAAGACGCGGGGCAGGTGCTCGGCAAGAATTTCCAAGTACTCGTCGTCTCCCGTCCCGTCCGCGAGTTCAACGTCGAGCGTGGAGCGCGCCTTGAAGAGCGGGTAGTTCTTCGCGCCGTGCATCGAGAAGGTGAAGACGGCCGGGTCTTCGGCGAAGATCGTCGCCGTCCCGTTGCCCTGGTGAACGTCGAGATCGACTATGGCCGCACGCTCGATCAGCCCGTCGCGGCGCAGCACGCGGATCGCCACCGCCACGTCATTCAGCACGCAAAAGCCCTCGCCGTGATCGGCGAAGGCGTGATGCGTGCCGCCGGCCAGATTCGAGCCGACCCTGCCGCCCGCCAGCGCCGCGCGGGCCGCGCCGAGCGTCCCGGCCGTCGCGAGGAACGAGCGGCGCACGAGCGCCTTCGACCAAGGCAAGCCGAGCCGCCTGACCTCGCGCTCGGTGAGCGCGCCCGCGCGCAGCCGCGTCACGTAGTCTTCCGTGTGGACGAGCAGCACATCCTCGACCGCCGCCGGCTGCGGCTCGACGATTTGATCCCGCCGCAGCGTCCCCTCGCCGAGCAGCCTCTGGCAGACCAGCTCGAACTTGCGGATCGGGAACACGTGCCCCTCGCCGATGTCCGCGTAGTAGCGCGGGGTGTAGAAAACAAGCATAGCTGTTAGCTGTTAGCATTTAGCTGTTAGCAAAACTCTCGTAATGTACCCGCCGCTCTTTCGCCGAATCAACTTCGCCCACATGTCGTCCGCCAGCCGAAGCTGAGTGCTACATGTTTCTGGCTAACAGCTAACAGCTTATAGCTAACAGCTAATACTGAATCAGGCTGCCCTCGCGCTTGGCGCGGCGGACGGCGCGGGAGAAGACCCAGACGGAGAAGGGGAAGAGCGTGAAGAGGAAGGCCAGCAGGGTGAAGAGCGGCGCGCGCACCTCCGTAAAACCCTGGCCCAGGATGAGGACGCGGCGCAGGCCGTCGAGGCCGTAGGTTCCGGGCAGCAGGCGCGAGACGCCGCCGAGCGTGTCGCCCGCGTACTCGTTGATCAGTTGCGTGGGGAAGAAGACGCCGGAGAAGAGCGTCGAGCTGGTGGCGAGCAGGATGCCGAAGGGGTCGCCGCGCTTAAAGACGACGGCGAAGCTGGCCGACAAGATTCCGAAGGCGGCGAGCACGAGCGTCGTCGAGAGCAGGAAGACGAGGGCGAGCAGGATGTTGCCGCGGTACTGTACGCCGAAGAAGAACCAGCCGTAGAAGAGGTAGAGGGCGGAGAAGAAGGTGGCGCTGGCGAAGTCGTAGGCGGCGCTGCCGACGATGAAGGTGGGGATGCCCACGGGCGTCATCAGCACGCCTTCGAGCGTGCCCTGCGCCTGCTCCTGCCGGATGGCGGTGGCGAGGCTCGAAAAGCCGGTCATGAAGTAGTTGAGGAAGGCGAGGCCGATGATCCAGGCGGCGAGCGGGTCCTGCCACTGCGTGTACTGCGTCACCACGCCGCCCGTGAAGATCTTGGAGACGAAGAAGAGCGTCGTGACGACGAAGAGGACTTCGAGCACGCGCAGGAAGAATTGCAGCCGGTAGCTCAGGGCCAACTGGAAGTCGCGCACGACGAAGGCCCGGATGCGGCGGAAGAAGAGTCGCAGGGTTTTCACGCGCCCGGCCCCCTCTCGCCTTCAGTCCCGTCCGCCGCCTCGTGCTCACGTTCGTACTCTTCCAACAGGTCGAGCAGCGTGGCGCGCTCGAAGTCGCAGGAAACGACACGGCCGCCTGCGCGGTGCAGTTCGCGCAGCACGCGGTCAAGTGAGTCGTCCTCCGCCTCGCGCGTGAACACGATCTCGACCACGCCGTCGCGGCTGAAAGCGGCCGGGTCTGTCAGCCCGCCGAACCACTCAGCCCTCTCTACGCCGGCCGTATCAATTCCTCCGACTAGCAGGCGGACGCGCTCGGTGGGGCGGAGAAGTGTGCTCAGTTCGTGAGGCCGGCCGACGGCGCGGATGCGGCCGCGGCTGATGACGGCGACCCGGTCGCAAAGCTCCTCCACCTCGGCGAGGTTGTGGGAAGTGAAGAGAACGGTCATCGGCGGATCGCCCGCGGCGAGCCGCCTGATCGTGGCGCGCATTTCGGCGGCGGCGAGCGGATCGAGCGAGCGCGTCGGCTCGTCGAGCATCAGGACGGGCGGGTTTGTGAGCAGCGCGCGGGCGGCGATGACGCGCTGCTTGTTGCCGGTCGAAAGCTCGCCGAAGCGGCGGCGGGCGAGCGGTTCGAGTTCGAAGACGGAGAGGAGTTCGCCGATGCGCGCGCGGGTCTGCGCGTCGGTCATGCCGTAGAGGCGCGCGAAGAAGGTCAGGTTCTGCACGACCGACAGGCGCCAGTAGAAGCTGCGCTCCTCGGCGCTCGCCAGCCCCACCTGCGCGCGCACCCGCACCTCGTCGCGCACGCTGTCGAAGCCGCGCACCCTGACCGCGCCCGAAGTGGGCTGGACGAGCGTGGCGATGATCTTTGTGAGCGTGGTCTTGCCCGCGCCGTTGCGGCCGATGAGGCCGAAGATTTCGCCCTCGCGGATTTCGAGCGACACGTCGCGGAGCGCCTCGACCGGCGCGGGCGTACTGCGCCTGAGCCGCTGGCGCAGGCGCGCGAGCGGGACGGGGTAGGTCTTAGAGAGGTTGTCAATCGAGACGGCCGCGACGGCCGCCGGCTGTGAAGCGGCGGATGAAGGGCTATTGCTTGTGGCGGCGCGCCGATCTTCGACTGTCGTGGCGTCCGGTTGCGGGAACACGCGGCGAGTTTAGCGGTTGCGCTGGCGCGGGTCGAGGTAGTCGCGCAGTCCGTCGCCGATGAAGTTGAAGGCGAGGACGGTCAGGGCGATGGCGACGCCTGGCACGAGCAGGGCGTGCGGCGCGCTCGCGAGCGTCGTCAGATCGCGCGCCTCTTCGAGCATCACGCCCCAGGAGGGCGCGGGCGGCGGGACGCCGAGGCCGAGGAAGGAGAGCGTCGCCTCGGCGAGCACCGCGCCGGCCATGCCGAGGCTCGCCTGCACGATCAGGGGCTGCACGGCGTTGGGCAGGATGTGGACGAAGAGGATGCGCAGGTCGCCCGCCCCGAGCGCGCGCGCCGCCTGCACGAAGTCGTACTCGCGCACCTTAAGAACTTGCCCGCGGATGACGCGCGCGTAGCCGACCCAGCCGATGATGCAGAGCGCGAGGATCAGCTTGTTGAGGCCCGCGCCGAGGAAGGCGACCATCGCGATGGCGAGCAGCAGCCCCGGAAAGGCCAGGAAGACGTTGAACAGGTAGCCGGCGACGAACCGATCAACCCAGCCGCCGTAGTAGCCCGCGAGCGCGCCGATGATCGTGCCGACGACGGCCGACACCGCGACCACGATCAGCCCGACGCGCAGCGAGATGCGCGCCCCGTACACGACGCGCGAGAACACGTCGCGCCCGGTCGCGTCCGTGCCCAGCCAGTGCTCGCCCGAAGGCGGCTGGTAGCGGTTGAGCAAATCGGTCGCGCCCACCTCGTGCGTCGCGATCACGGGCGCGAACAGCGCCACGACCACGAGCAGGGCGACGAAGGCTATTCCGATGACGGCAAGACGATTCATGCGAAGGCAGTCCGTTGTCAGTTGCCCGTGGTCAGTTGTATAAGCTTGGGTAGCCTGAAACCTAAACCGCGGTCGGCGGGACAGCGGAGTGCGACAACGGACAACGGACAACTGACAACTGACATTCTTACGAAACCCTTATTCTCGGATCGAGCCAGCGATAGACCATGTCGGTCAGCGTGTTGGCGGCGATGTAGGTGACGCTGATGACGAGGACGCAGCCCTGCACGAGCCGGTAGTCGCGCTTGCTGATGCCGTCGTCGATCAAAAGCAGTCCGACGCCCGGCCAGTTGAAAATCTTCTCCGTCACGATCGCGCCCGCGAGCAGCACGCCGAGTTGCAGGCCGAGGATCGTGACGACCGGGATCATCGCGTTCTTGAGCGCGTGCCGCGCGATAATCGTGCTGCTACGCATGCCCTTCGCCTGCGCCGTGCGGATATAGTCCTGGCGCAGCACCTCCAGCAGGGCAGAGCGCGTCATG
>DATHBT010000028.1:0-7037 GCA_035295985.1 Pyrinomonadaceae bacterium
CTGAGGTAGAGGCCGCCGACGCTGATGTTGTCGAGTGCCGTGCTCACCTCGAAGGCCCCGCCTGCCACGCCCGACCCCACGATGGCCGCTGGGAAGGAGGCGACGAGGCGCGGCGTACGTCGCCGCTCCGCGTTCTGGGCTGCCTGCGACTTGCTGACGCCGGCGCTCTCGCGCATCTTTAACTACACGCCTCGTCCCAGATTTCTTTGTGATCCGCCGGTAGGGCTTCGCACCCGGCCGAGCCTTCGCCGCGTCGCCGAAAGCCGGCGACGCGGCTCGGTCGGACACGGGAGTTAAAATACGCGGGGGCGGCGCGGCGAACATGGTAGGCCGCGACCTTTTTGGTGGGAGGTTCGGATAAATTTTGGCGGCGGTCAGTGGGGGGAGGCGGCCCAGCGGTGAGGGACAATTGTGCCGCGCGCGCGTGGCCCCACCCCGCCGGCTATTCGGGCCGGCTGGGCAGCGACTTGGGGATTTCGGCGAGGCCGTGGATGTAGGCGTAGATGACTAATTCGAGCCGGTCGGAGACGCCGAGCTTGCTGTAGATTTCGGTGAGGTGGTGGCGCACCGTGACCTCGGCGATGAAGAGGCGCGCGGCGATGGCCTTGTTCTTCAGACCCTCGCCGACCTTCTCGATGACCTCGCGCTCGCG
Source organism: Pyrinomonadaceae bacterium (assembly GCA_035295985.1). Taxonomy (GTDB): domain Bacteria; phylum Acidobacteriota; class Blastocatellia; order Pyrinomonadales; family Pyrinomonadaceae; genus JAIVGV01. The sequence continues at coordinate 653 of DATHBT010000028.1, forward strand.
CTGCGTGAGCGAGGCGATCTTGGCGGCCTCAGGGTCGGCCGCCTTGACGGCCTTCACCCGCGCCATCCCCTCGATCACCTCCCACATCAGCGTGCGGTTGAACCAGACTTCGCCCTCGTAGACTTGGTGGATTGCGCGCGCGACCTGTTCGATAGCCTGCTTCTTCAGCACCAGCCCCTTCGCCCCGTGGCCGATCGCCGAGCGGTGCGCCTCAAAGTCGCGCACGCCCGTCACGATGATGACCTTCGAGTCGGGCGACACCTCGCGGAACTTCGGGATCAGCTCGATGCCGGAGAGCGTGCGCGCGTCGCCCTCCTCTTCGAGGTTAAGATCGAGGAGGATGACGTCGGGCCGCACTTGGCCCGCGACGCGCTCGGCCTCCGCGAAGGTCGCGGCCTCGCCCACGACCGTGAGCTTCAGGTCGTCGTTGACGACGCGCTTGAGGCCGTGGCGGGCTGTGCTGTCGTCGTCAACGAGCATGACGCGGATCTGCGCTGTCGTCACGTCAGGCATGTCGGCTGTCCCCGGCCGCCCAGCGGGGTTCGGGCGGCAGCAGTGTGCCCGGCGGCCGCGCTAGGCGCGGCTACGCCTTTGAGGTCTCACACGCCGGGCTGTCTGTGAAGAGAAGGCATGACTAAAAGGGAAAATCTGCGGGCGCGCGCTCTGCCGGGTCGTGCGGGCGGGGCGGCCCCCGCCGCGTGAAATCCTGTGCGGCGGGCCACCGAACCGGAGCGCATTGAAACCTCGGGACGAACGCGGGCGGCGCGTGTCGTCGCCCCCGCACGGCCGGCCAACCGCAAGTCTCCTGCGGGCTTAACGACACATGTACCGGCGTGGTAGACAGTTCGGCCGAATACTAAAAAGAAAGAGTTGCCCTGTCAACACATTGAAACCCGCCTCAACGGTAGTGATGTGACGAAGCAGGCAACCCCCGGCTCACACTTGAGCTGGGGGTTGCCTGCTTCATCCCGCGGACATATCGTTTCGGGCGGGCGACGCGGGGACGAAAGAACTTGACACGCGCTATGCAACAAATCTAGCATCCCCCCTTAAGTAGTTGCCGCTTAAGACTCTGATTCACGGGCGGGCGCGCTAAATTTTTCATTATTCGGGCTGTTAAGGGGCGGGCGCGCGTCCGGCAGCGTTTAGGTTAAGCCCGCGCTTGTGGCGTTCCGAGTCCCCGGACGTTTAGGCACTTCTCACCCCTTTCCGAAGGTCAACTCTCAAGGAATCATAAGACCCCCGCGACGGGGGCCGGCCCTGCCACAACGCCGCACGGGGCCGCGCGCGCGTCGTCGGGGCGCGCCGGCGGCGGGGCGCGCGACCGGTTCCGATCATTTTAGAGGGCGCGGAGGGCGCTCACATGAAGTTACTGGATGAACTGGAGACGAAGAGGTTCAGCGGCCTGAAGATCGTCCTCTTCTTCGCCGCCCTCACCATGCTCGTCACCGCCGTGGTGATTATTGTCTGGGAGAAGTTCATCCTGATCCCTTTCAACGCTTGGCTCGCGGCGTACTACGCGGCGGATGAGGGGGCACTCTACGTGCTCTCGCAGCGGATCGAGCACTTCTTCATCTCGACCACGGTGGACGTGCTCATCGTCACGCTGCTGCTGCGGATCGTCAGCCGGCAGCAGCGCCGGCTCTTCGCCAGCGAGAAGCGTTACCGCGCGCTGTTCGAGCACGCCGGCGACGGCATCGGCATCATCAGGGCCAGCGACCACCGGCTGGTGGACGTAAACAACAAGTTCTGCGAGATCATCGGCTGCCAGCCGAAGGAGCTGGTCGGCCGGAAGGTCGAGGAAATCCTGCGCGTCGGCGGCGGCGCCGCGGGGCCCGAACCGCTCGCCGGCCTGCTGCGCGGCGCGGCAGTGCACGACGCCGAGATGGAGCTTCAGCGGCCGGGCGGCGGGGCGGTCGCGGCCGCGGTCTCGACGAACGAGATCAAGACCGACGGCGAGCGGCTCATCATCCTCATCGTCCGCGATCTCTCGGAGCGGCGGCGGCTCGAAGCCGAGAAGGAGGAGATGCAGCGCCAGCTGTTCCAGTCGTCGAAGCTGGCGTCGGTCGGCGAACTCTCGGCCGGCGTGGCGCACGAGATCAACAACCCGCTGAACGGGATCATCAACTTCGCGCAGCTCCTCAAGGACGACGGCGTCGCGCGAACCGAGCAGCACCGGCGCATGATCGACGGCATCATCGACGAGGGCGATCGCATCGCACGCATCGTGCGGGACCTCCTCACCTTCGCCCGCCACGACCCGCGCGAGCTGACGCCCGTCCACATCGGCGAGACGATCGGCGCCTCGATGTCGCTCTTCGGCCACCAGTTAGTCAAGGACGGCGTCGAGGTGGAGATCGACATCCAGGAAGGCCTGCCGCCCGTGATGGCCGACGCCTCGCGGCTGCGCCAGGTCGTCATCAACATGATCAGCAACGCGCACCACGCGCTGCGCGCGAAGGGCAGGGGCGAGAAGGCGCTGCGCGTCAAGGCCCGCGCGGTCGAGCGCGCCGGCGCGACGCGCGTGGCCGTCGAGTTCTTCGACAGCGGGGCCGGCATCCGGCACGATGACATCGACAAGGTTTTCGACCCGTTTTTTACGACCCGGCGGGCCGTCGGGGGGACGGGCCTCGGCCTCAGTCTCAGCTTCGGCATCATCCGCGAGTTCGGCGGGACGATCACGGTCGAGAGCACGGAGGGCAGCCACACCCGCTTCGTCGTTGAGCTGCCCGCGGCGGGCACGAGGGGGGCCAGGCATGAGCACGCTAAGAGTTTTGCTGGTGGACGATGAGCCGAGTATGCGCTGGACGATGGCGGAGTTTCTGCGCCGCGGCGGCTACGAGCCGCTGGCCGCGGCCGACTTCGACGGCGCGCTCTCGCTCATCGACGGGAACGAGGTGGACGCCGCCGTCGTCGACGTGATCCTGCCGGGCCGCAGCGGCCTCGAACTGCTCAGGGAGCTCGCGGGCCGCGAGCCTTACGTCCCCGTCGTCATGATCACGGGCGAGCCCAACTCGCCCGAGATCGCCGACATCGTCCGCGCCGGGGCCTACGACTTCATCCCGAAGCCGATCCGCAAGGAGACGCTCCTCAAGGCCGTCGCGGGGGCCGTCGGGCGCAAGCGGCTCGTGGACGAGAAGCGCCGGCTCGAAGCGGAGATCAAGCGCCACGCCGAGGAACTCGAAGCGCGCGTCGCCGAGCGCACGGCCGAACTCGAAGAGGCGCACGACTTCCTTAACCTTGTGCTCGACAGCTCGACCGAGTACGCCATCGTCGCGACCGACACCGAGGGGCGCATCACGCTCTTCAACCGCGGGGCGGAGACGACGTTCGGCTACCCGGCAGCGCAGGCGCTCGGCGAGGAGCCGTGCGCGCTCTCGGGGCGCGAGGACGACGAGGAGCATTTGAGGGGCATCTTCCGCGACGGCGTGCGCGAGGCGGACGAGAGCGGCCGGTACCGCTCCGAGGTGCGCTTGCGCCGCGCGGCCGGCGACACCTTCGAGGCCTCGGTCGCCGTCACCCCGATACGCAGGCAAGGCGGCGAGATCATCGGCCACCTCGGCGTCATCAAAGACCTTTCGGCCGAGCGCGAGGCGGCCGAGCGCCTGCGCCGCATGCAGGAGCGCCTCGCGCACCAGGAGAGGATCGCCGCGCTGGGTCGCGCCGCCGCGCAGGTGGCGCACGAGGTGAAGAACCCGCTCGCCGGCATCCTCCTCTACTCGATGCACCTCAGGGGCAAGGCCGCCGGCAAGCTCTCAGAGGGCGAGATCGCCCTCATCGACAAGATCGTCGGCACGATCAAACACCTAACCGACACGGTCAACCAGGTGCTCGACTACGCGCGCCCGATCAGCCTCCGCCCCCGCCCCGCCGATCTCAACCGCGTCATCGCGGACGTGCTGCAACTGCTCCGGCCGCAGATCGAGGCCGGGCGCATCGAGCTGCGGCTGGAGCTGGACGGGGCGGGCTGCCGGGCCGCGCTCGACGAGCCGTCGATCCGCTCCGCGCTGATGAACCTCGCCCTGAACGCGATCCAGGCGATGCCCGACGGCGGCACGCTCGCCGTCAGGACGAAGTCGGGCGAAGGGGCCGTCAGCCTGGAACTCGCCGACACCGGGCAGGGCATGACCGAGGAGCAGGTGCGCAACATCTTCGAGCCTTTCTTCACGACGAAGAGTCAGGGGATGGGCCTCGGCATGCCCTACGCGCAGAAGGTGATCGAGCAGCACCGCGGGGCAGTACTGATCGAGAGCCGGTCGGGCGCGGGGACGACCGTCCGCGTCGAGCTGCCGCGCAACGGGGAGGTGAGCGGCGATGTCACAGGGTAACAGGATTCTCGCCGTCGACGACGAGGCGAGCGTGGCCGACGCGCTGGCGCTCCTCCTCGGCGAGCGCGGCCACAAGGTTGAGACGGCGCGCAGCGCCGCCGAAGCGGACGCGCTGCTGAAGTCGCGCCCCTTCGATCTGATCTTTACAGACCTGCGCCTGCCCGACGGGAGCGGCATCGACCTGCTGACGCGCGTCAAGGCCGACTCGCCGGAGACGGAGATCATCCTGATGACCGCGCACGGGTCGCTCGATCTCACCATCGAGGCCATCAAGCGCGGGGCCTTCTACTACCTCGAAAAGCCCTTCACGCCCGAGCAGGCGCTGGTGCTGGCCGCGCGCGCCTTGCAGTTCAAGGCCGTTAAGAGCGAGAACCGCGCGCTCAAGGGCACGCTCGCGGGCGACGGCGACGACTTCGGGCTCGTCGGCCATCACCCGAAGGTCAGGCAGATCCGCGAGGTCATCAGCACGGCCGCGCCGTCGGACGCCTCCGTCCTCATCGAGGGCGAGTCGGGCACGGGCAAGGAACTGGTGGCCGCCGCCTTACACTTCCGCAGCGCCCGCTCCGAGCGCCCCTTCATCCGCATCAACTGCGCCGCTATCCCCTCGGATCTGATTGAGTCGGAGCTGTTCGGCTACCGCAAGGGCGCGTTCACGGGGGCCGACCGCGACAAGCGCGGATTAATCGAGGCGGTCGCGGGCGGCACGCTGCTGCTGGACGAGATCGCCGAGATGCCCGCGCACTTGCAGACGAAACTGTTGCGCGTGCTGCAGGAGCGGCGACTGCGCCGCCTCGGGGACGAGCAGGAGATGCCCGTCGATTTCCGCCTCATCTCCTCGACCAACCGCGACACGGCGCAGATGATCGGCGAGGGCGCTTTGCGCAAAGACCTCTACTTCCGCATCAGCACGATCAAGATCAAGGTGCCGCCCCTGCGCGAGCATCTGGACGATCTGCCCCTGCTCGCCGAACACTTCCTGCTGCGCTACGCCGAGAAGTACCAGAAACGCGTCCGCGGCATCTCGCAGGCCGCCTACGCGCTGCTGGCGCGCTACGACTGGCCCGGCAACGTCCGCGAGCTGGAGTCCGTCGTCGAGCACGCTGTCCTATTCTCGCAGGACGAGCAGATCATGCCCGAAGACCTGCCCGAGCAGCTCCACGCGGCCGACACGTCGCACTTCCGCTGCGTCATCCCACCCTACCTGACGATGGAGGAGCTCGAGCGCGAGGCCATCGCGCAGACGCTCGAACGCACCGGCGGCAACGTCAAGAAGACCGCGCAGATACTCGACTACCATCGCCCCACGCTCTACCGTAAGCTCAAAAAGTTCGGCTTCAAGGCCGACACGTCGAGGGAGGACGAGGGGGGGGAACAAGAGAATCCCCTGATCCCCCGAGAGACCTCCTGAGCCTCGCGGGCCGTTAAAATTCCCACGCGAACGCGCCACACGGACGACTTTCCCGACGCCAACACACCCGCGCCCCGCCCGCCCCCGCTCGCGCACGTTTGTTTTGCGCTGATGCACCGCGCGGCCCCGTCTGATTCAGGCCGAAACACGCGCGCGCCGCCGGGCATCCCTTTGGTCGCCGAAAGTGTTCAAAAGTTTGCGGAACGGTGCTTGCCGTTCCACGCACCGGGGCTCGACGCGTGAGCCTGTTACCGACGAACCGTATCGAAAGGCGTGGCCGGCAGTGACCGACGGATCGGGTCGGGCGTGGGAGGCTCTATGCGTGAGGCGGGCGCCGGCGAGGGCGCGAGCGAAATGGAACGGGTGCTCGTCATCGACGACGAGCCGAGCGTGGCCGACGCGCTGCGCGTGATCCTTGAGGATCACGGCTTCGCCGTCGTCGTCGCGGCCAACGGGCGTGAGGGGCTGGCTGCGGCCCGCCGCGCCCGCTTCAGCGTCACCGTCACCGACCTGCGGCTGCCCGACATGGACGGCCTCGAAGTAATCGGCGCCTTCCGCGAGGGCGGGATCGGCGGCGCGACCATCCTCATCACCTCTTACGGGACGCCCGAAATCCGCGCGCGCGCGCGCAACCTCGGCGTGGCCGGCG
>DATHBT010000029.1:0-26121 GCA_035295985.1 Pyrinomonadaceae bacterium
TTTTCCAGCGCGCGACGCAAATCTTCCGTCGTGGCATTCCCGTGCAGGTGCGCGCGATAGTAGGCGCGCACGCCGCGGAAGAAGGCCGCGTCGCCGAGGCGGCGGCGGAGCATGTGCAGCACCCACGCGCCCTTCTGGTAGTTGTTCGCGTTGAGCAGTTCGCTCAGGTTCTCCGTGTCGCGGTCGCGGATGGGCGCGCGGCGCGTCTTCGCGTAGCGGAAATAGTCTTCGCCCTTGCGCGCCATGTACTCGCGGAAGGCCGCGCCGCCCTCGTAGCGTTCGACGAAGAGGCCGGCGAAGTAGGTGGCGAAGCCCTCGCTGAGCCACAGGTCTGACCAGGTGGCCGGCGTGACGGCGTCGCCGAACCACTGGTGCGCCGTCTCGTGCGCGACGAGTTCGACGAGTCTGCGCTGGATGCCGAACCGAGGGCTGACGGGCTGGTCGGGGCGCGGGTCGAGGAGCGTGCTCGTGTAAATGATCGCCGTCGAGTTCTCCATGCCGCCGAAGCGCGTCGCGCCGACGATGTGCGCCAGCTTCCCGTAAGGGTAAGGCGCGACCGTGCGGCTGAAGAAGTCGAGCGTCGGCGGCGCGGCCGAGAAGCCTTTTAGCGCGCCGGCGCGGTCGGAGGGCGGCACGTAGTAGGAGAGCGGCGGCAGGCGGCGCGAGAGCGCGTCGCGCGGCGTGACGGTCTCGAACCTGCCGGCCGCGACGATCATGCAGTAGGGCGGGATGGGCGTCCCGTGCCGCCACGCCCACGTTCTCGTCCCGTCCGCGTTCGCCGACGTGCCGGCGAGCAGCCCGTTCGAGACGACGACCGTGCCGCCGGGTGCGGTGACGTTGAAGTTGACGGTGGCTTTCGCCGACGGGTGATCGAGCGACGGGACCCAGTGGTGCAGGCGGTCGGGCCAGTTGTCGCCCGTGGCCGAGGGGTTTCCGTCCTTGTCCTTCGTGAGAATCAGCCCGTCCTTCGGCCTGCCGTGGTACGCGACGGCGACGACGAGCCGACTTCCGCGCCGCGCCGCGTCGGCGACTGTGACGTTGAGTCTCCGGCCGTCGTGCTCGTAGCGCGCCTCGCGGCCGTTGACGGTCACGCCGTCCACGCTCAACTCGCCGAAGTCGAGATCGACGAGTCGCAGGTCGTCCCGCAGCACCTCGACGGTGATCCTCGTCTCGGCCCGCGCGATCTCGCTCAGGTCTCGGTCGAAGCCGAGCGTGATCTCGTAATGAACCGGCCGCCAGCCCTCGACGAGCCGTTCGCGCCGCTCGGCGAGCGCGGCCGGGGAGAGCACGGCGACGAAGAGCATGGCGGTGAAGACCGCGCGGCGCGTCGTGCGACGGAAGGGCGGCGAGTTTGTCATCGGGTAGATAGAAATTTTTGAGAACGTGAGCGGGAGTGGCCGCGCAGTCGTCGGGTCAGCGCAGGCCGAGGAGCAGGAGGGCCGAGCGTTCGTGGACTCGGCCGCCGCTTCGCTGCCAGTCGCGGTAGGCGGCGAGTTCTTCGTCGCGAACGGGGCGGTTGCCGAGGCGCGCGACGGGCGTCTTCTCGAAGGCGTGCTCGGTGAGCGCGAGGTGCGCGGCGCGCACGCCGAGGCCCTGCGGCGCGGCGAGCGCGGCCTCGGCCGCCTCGACTTCGGGGAACAGCTCCTCGTAGGCCATCAGGTGCCAGACGCGCCCGCCCTCGCGCTCCTCGCTTGCCAGCACGCGCAGCAGACCGAAGCCGCTCTCAAGTTGGAAGACGAGATCGTCGCCCGGCTCGTACCGAAGAGACATCACCCTGACCCGCCCGCGTCGTTAAAATCTCGCAGCGGGCAAAGATTAGCACATGCCGCTTTTGGAAGTTGCGTTGAAAAGATTCGGCGGGCGCGGTTAGTATTGCGGGCGCGCCGCGCGCGTCGCGGTTGACCTATGAGCGGAGAGAAGGGGAAGGACTACTACGAAATTCTCGGCGCGGGCGCGGACGCGCCGCGCGACGAGATCGAGCGCCGCTACAAGCGGCTCGCCTCCGAGCGCCACCCCGACCGCGGCGGCAGCGAGGAGGAGATGAAAGACCTGAACGAGGCCTACGGCGTGCTCCGCGACGCCGAACGCCGGGCCGCCTACGACTCCTCGCGTCGGCCGTCTCAGCCCGCGCCCGCGCATGAAGAGGGCGAGGCATACGCGAACTCATACGCGCGTCCTTACGCGCCGTCGTCAGGCCCCGCGGCGCAGGCCGACGCCGTGGGCGGCCGTGTGGCGGGCGCGCTGCTGGCAATATTCGCCGGACTCGTCCTGCTCTTCCTCGTGCGCTTCCACTACGTCGTCTTCCTGTGGCCGCTCGCGCTCTTGGCCTGCGTGCTCGTCCTCTTCGGCGTCTGGATGGCCCACGCGGCGATGACGTTCGCGCGCGCGGGCTTCGCCCCCGGACACTTCGCGCGCCGCTCGGCCTGGGCGCAGGAGTTAGCCTTCTGGGCCGGCACTGCTGGCGGCATCTTCGTCGTCTATCTGCTGCTGACCGAACTCTGAGGTGCGCGCGCGTGAGTCCGAACGGCCTCGATCTGCTCTTCCTCGAAGTCAACAGCCTGCGCGACTCGGTCGAGTTCTACCGCGACAAGCTGGGCTTCGAGCTGCTGTCGCTAGCCGATACGGCCGAGCCGCCGATGGCGACGCTGCGCGCGGGCGCGCTGCGCGTAACGCTCGTTGAGCAACTGCTGACGATGGCGCGGCGCGGGCGCGGCGTACACTTCCTGTTCGGCGTCGCGGACGTTGACCGCTACTACGAGCGGCTGCGCGAGGGCGGCGTCGAGGCCGCGCCGCCTGCGGACGAGGGCTGGGGCGGGCGCTTCGTCACCGTCGAAGACCCGGATCGTTACCGCCTCTTCTTCGTCGAGTGGCACGCGGGCGGCGCGCGCGCGGCCGATTCGGCTAATCCGTTCACCGGATCGCCCGACGAACTGAGCATGAATTAGTTCTGGCCGAAAGCGTTTATCCTGAATTACAATCTCGCGGCGGGCCTGCCACGCCTCCCCCTCAGCAAAGGCCGGTCGCCGCCCCCCTGTTGACGACCGACCGTTCGTAACTCGACTCCGCGAATCATCAGCCGAAGGCCGCACGACTATGGGAAACGGGAACGAGGGCGGGCGCGTGGCCTGCGCGCTCGACTGCAACTGGGGTTACACGGAAGACACCCCGCGCAACGGCAAGATCACGAGCCTCAGCCTCCGCAGTTGCTTCGTGCAGACTAAGGCCCTCGTCACGGAGGGGCAGCAGATTTACGTCCGTTGCTGGCTCCCGGAGCGCCGCTGGCTCGCCCTGAACGGCACGGTCAAGAGCTGTCTAGAGCGCGTCGGCTTCAGCTACAGCTTCGCCGAGTTGTCGGACGAGCAGCGCGAGACGCTCAAGTCCCTGATGGAGCACTGCCGGACGAAGGCCGAGCAGCCTGCGAAAGATTCGCGGGACGCGGGCGGAGAGATGCGGGGGGAAGACTGACGGCGGGCGGCGCGCCGCTAAAGAAGTTACGGCCGACCGTTTCCGTGACGGTCGGCCGTAACTTTTGCAGGCTTCGAGTTAGGGGAAAGGAGAATAAACCCTTAACCCCCCGCCTGCGAAGCTCGTCAAAAACGGCGGCGAGGCGCGTCGTCCGGTGCGCGGCGCGGGCGCACCCGTACCGCGCGCGGCGACTACCGCGTTAAAGCCGTGCCGTTTGCGCGGAGGCGAGGCCGCGCGCGATTGAGTGAGAGTGACGGTGATGCCCCGCCGTTACTTCATCTCCGAGAGGGCGGCGATGTAGCAGCCGCGGGCGGTGGCGGTGAGCGGGTCTTTAGCCATCCGCACGTCGGAGACGGGGAAGGGCAGGTCGCCGCCGGCCGCGAGCACCTGCTCGAACTTCTGCTTGAAGCCGGCAGGGCGGGCCGTGCCGCCCGCGAGCACGATGGGCATCGGGCGGTCGATCTTCGGCAGGGCGCTGGAGCTGGCGAACTCCTGGCGCAGCCGCTCGATCATCGTGTTGATGACGTCCTCGTAGTAGATGTGCAGCGCGCGCTCCAGGTCGCCCTTCGGCTGGCGGGAGAGGTCGAGGCCCTCCTCCTTCTCGATGCGCACCTTCGTCGTGTTCGGCTCGCCCATCACCTCGGCCACGTTGCGGTCGATGTAGTCGCCGCCCTTCGGCACGCTGAACGTGATCATCGGCATCGACATGAACGAGACCGAGACGTTGCACATCCCGCCGCCGCACGAGATGCCGATGCCAGTGAAGTTCTCTTCCTGAAGCTCCGAGAAGACGACGGCCTGTCCCTCGTTCAGCGACTTGGCCGTGTAGCCGAGCGACTGGAGGAACGAGCGCAGCACGGCCTCGTGATAGACGAGCTTGCCGTTAACGCCCTCGCCCTTGCCCGGCACGCTGAAGAACAGCGTCTCGCCCTTGCGCGCGCGGGGGACGAGCCGCTGGATGATGAGCTGCATGATGTGCTGGCTCTGATCCTCGTGCGGGTTGAGCAGGCCGTCGCGCATCGGGCGGCGCGCGTCGGTGTTGAGGAAGCTGGCGAAGAAGTCGGAGTCGTTGCCATAGACGTAGATGCTCTTGCAGTTGCGCTCGTAAACCATCTGCTTGTGCTTGAGCACGTTCTCGGCCATCTCGGAGCAGGGGACGGAGACGAAGGCGTTCAGCTCCGTGCGCGACTCGCGCGGGTTGCTGCTCGTGGCGGCGACGATGCGGCTCGTGCCGATGTCGAGGCCGAACGCGCCGGGCTTCGCGCCGTTGTTGCCGTTTTGATCGAGCTTCTGGGCTGCGGCGTTCACGGCAGCCTGCATCACATTCTGTTTCTCTTCGGACATCTCGGTTTCTCCTTATTTGGCTGGTGGCCGCGGTGTGTGCGGCCGGGGTTTGTGGTGTGTGGCCGTGGGCGTTCGTCGTTTTTGCGCCCCGGCCGGCAGGCCGCGCGGAGTTCGGAAGGCTCCGCGCGTAAGGTGTCAGGGAAGGCCCTCCCCCTTGTTCGCTAGTCGGTCGTGCCGCGGGACTCCCCGGCCGGCCGTCTCTGCTCGCGACTCAACTCCCCCTCGCGGGGCTGTTCGCCGCGGAATCTGTACGAGAGGTTCATCTGCTCGCGGAATCGCTCGCGCATACGAGCGCGTAGCTCTTCGGGCGTGGTGCGCTCGCCAGCGGCGCGCGCGTTGAACTCGTCCTCGGCAACCTTGACGCCCGACCAGAGCGCGCCGCCCAGCGTCGCCACCACCTCGTCGTCGTAGGTGAAGCCGAAGTGCGAGACGCTGGCCGGGGCGATCTTGTACTTGTCGGAAAGGCCCATCGCCTCGAAGGGGAAGTTGCGCGCCCAGTCGTAGTGGAAGCAGATGAGCATGCTCGACGGGTTGACGGAAACCAGCCCGTGCGTGACGCAGTTGGCGTCGTCGATCTGGTGGCGGCTGCGTATGATCTGCGTCAGCAGTCGGCCGGCGACGACCTGCGCCTCGGTGAGCTGCTCCTCAGGCGTTTCGGCGCTCATGCTCGTCTCGAAGCAGACGCCGATGAAGCTCTCGTTGAGGCCGACGTAGAGGTTCTTCTCGTCGGCCCAGACCGAGTTGCCGGCGTGGTGGGCCGCGTCTTCGTCGCGCACGACGCGGTAAATCTGGCCGAAGCGGTCGATCAGGTAGTTGTAGGACTTGTGCCGGCGGACGTATTCGAGCAGGCCGCGCGAGCGCGCCTCGATGGAGTCGTTCTGATCGGGCGTGAACGGCAGCATGTCGCTCTCGGAGGTGTGATAGACGATGCCGACGGGCTCGCGTTGAACTTCCGCGCCGCCGGCCGAGACTTTAACTCGCGTGAGATCGGCGCTGCGCGGCAGCGCGACGAACCCGCGCGGGCGGTTCCCGGTCTCGAACTCGGTGATGATGCGGCCGCCGTTGCTGTAGCGCTCGTAGCCGTCGCGGCTCTCGACGAGCCAGACCTTTTCGGGGCGGTAATCGCGCAGGTGGTTGACCGCCCCCGCGAGGGCCGAGTTCGGCGACGCTGCGTCGGTCGCGAGCACCCTCCGCTCGAAGCGCTTCGAGAGGTAGGTGTTGACGCGGCGGGCCGACCAGGCGGTAGCCGTGTAAGCGCCGAAGAGCGAGACGAAGAAGGCGGCAACGAGCGCGACGTGGATGACGTGGCGAACCCGGTAGAAGCTGAAATAGACGCGCGCGGCGCGCGGCGCCTTGTGCTGGCGCAGCAGCTTCAGCCGCTCCCCGGCCGAGGACGGGAGCAGTCGGCCCAACTCGCGCACGATCAGGCGGTAGAGCATCAGGTCGAGCAGGCGCGCGTAGTGGCGCTGGTAGTACTTGCTGCGGGCTATTGACGGGTGACGGGCGACGAACTCGTCGAGCCGCTCGCGGTTCTCGGCTTGGAGCGTGAGCGTGTGGCGCAGGAAGCGCAGCCGCTCTTCGGGGCGCGCGAGGAAGTGCGCGTACCGCTCGACGATCCTCGAATGGAGCAGCGTGGTCTTGGCTTTCGACGGGAGGGGCATTGTCGTTCGCGCGGGGTGTCTGACTGGGTTTTCGTTAACCTCCGGGCTTAGACCATTGCGCGGATCGAATTCTCCGCGCGCCGGCCGCCCGGACTCTTCAAGCTCACTGGGCCTCGGTCGCGATGTAGCTCTCGGCCAGGCCGCGCTCGCGCAGAGACTTCCCGTGCGACTCGGCCTCGCCGCGGCTGCCGAAGCCGCCGACGTAAACGCGATACCACTTGCCGCGCTTCGGAATCTCCACCTCGGCGACGCGAACCGCCTGCCCCGCCGACCTCAATTTGGCCGCGCGCCCCTCGGCCTCGGCCGGTGAGCTGTACGAGCCGACCTGAACCGCGAACTTGCCCGCCGGCGCGGGCTGGGAGACGGCTTCGGCCGGCTTCGGCTGCTCGGCGTTCGGCGTGGCGGCGGGCCGGGCCGTCGGCGCGGGCGTGGCAGGGGGCGCGGTCGGCGCTGGCGCCGGCCCCTCAACCTTTACGGGGGCGTTGACGACCTCCGCCTCCGCGGGCTGCGTCGAGCCGCTCGGGCGCGCGCCGGGTGACTCGTTAACCGCGACGGCCGAGGACGCCTCGGAGGCCGTGGAGCGGTTTGTCGCCTCGTTCCTGAGTGACGCACGGCGCGACGGGTCGGCCTGCGCCAGGTTTGCGGGAACGAAGAACCAGTTACAGAAGACCACGAAGGAGATGAACGAGAGGCCGGAGATGAGCAGCCACAGGGGCGACACGCGCATCAGCCGCACGCCGAGGCCGTAAGTGTCTAAAGAAGTGTCGAAAGACTGCGCGGCGACCTGCGGCGGAATCGACACATCAGCGAAGGGCGCGTGAGCAGGCTCGCGTTCGTCGTCGTCCTCGGCCGCTTCAACGGCGGCCTCGGCCGCGGGTCGGCCGCCAGCCGATTCAAAGACCTCGGCCGAAGGTTTCCGCGTCAACTCGGTCTCGGGCAGGCGTTCCTCGCGAAGGGATGCCTCGTAAACGGGGTCAAGGGGACTCGTGACGTAGTCGTCGGCCGCGGCGGTCGATTCGGCGGGGGGCGCGACGGCCTCGGACTTCGCTTCGCGCGACTGATTCCACGCGGCGAAAATGTCTTCGAGGACGTTGGCGTGATCTGCGTCGGCGGCAGGAGTTTCGGTCGCGGCCTCGCCGGAGAGCAGGGCCTCTTCGGGGAGCGACAGAACCTCGTACACGTAGCTGACGGGCGCCGGTAAGCCATCGGCGGCCGGCGCGGCTGGTGCTTCCGTTACCTGCACGGGCCGGGCATGGGAGAAAGGGGTGACTTCGGCCGCGCGGAACAGCTCAATCCCGCGCTCGTCCGCGGCGGCAGACGCCGGGGCGTTCGCCGGCTGCTCGTCCGACAACTCGGCGGCGAACTCGACGGCGCAGCGTGCGCAGACGATGCGCGTCTGCGTGAACAGAGAGCCGGCCTCAATCGGGCTTTTCGAGCCGCAGTTCGGGCAAATTATCTGCATTCGGTTCGCTCCTGTTTCCGCGGGCGCGCCCGCCCGAAGGTTGTTCGGCGGTTCGGGCGGGTGTCAAAGCGTCGGCTTCGGGGAGGTGCCGGCCTGTCGGCGGAAGGCTTTCGTCAGACGGCGGCTCTAGCGGAACGAAAAAGCTGGCGAGTCTCAGGGGGTGGTCAGGCGCGACCGGCCTGGCGGTGAATTCTCTCCACCACCGCGGCAAAGATGATAAATCAATAACAATGTTAAAGCAAGTAAAACTTTGTTCTTGCTTTCGGACAAAGTAGCAGTTAAATTGCTTGATGGAGAGCCTGTGCTTGGTAAAAGTTACAGGCTGAGGTGGCTTCTCGTAGCGGTCGGGCATTGGATTGGCCGGTCAAAAAGCGACGGGATTGCTGCCGGATTGAACGGTCGAGGGTTTGTTCTGACCGCACTGATGCCTGTGTTCGGAAGACTGTATTAGCTGCCGGGCATCGAAATCCCCCAAATCTGCACACTCACGAATCCTTCAGGCCGCGTGGCATCCAGTTTGTACTGAGCAGTCTTGCCTCCGCGCGTCGCCCCACAGCCACGCCCCCCGAACATTCGAGAACGATGCCCGCCCGCCCCCCTGTATGAGTACTGCAAAGAATCGTCTCGGCACCACGCTGACAGTTCTGGTCGCGGCCACCGGCGCGGGGGCCGTACTGTTTTCGCTCCTGCGTCTGTGGCAAAGCGCTCCCCGGGGAGGGCTGCTCTCCGTCCTCACGCTCGCTCTCTGCGCCGCGGTGCTGGGCACGCAGGTCAGGATCAAAATCCCGCGCCTCCAAGCTTACGTCGCGCTCTCGGACGCGCTCGTCTTCCTCGCGCTCTTCCTCTTCGGGGGTGAGTCCGCCTTGCTGACGGCCGCCGCCGCGGCCCTCTGCGACCGGCTGCACTTCACCAGGAATTTCTGGTCACTACTCTTCAGCGCCGCCTCGGCCGCGGCCACGACACTGTTTGCGTGCCTCGCCGTCGCGTTCGCACTCGGCGGCGCGGCCGATCTCCAAGGCCCCGCGCTACTGCTGCTGGCGGCGCTCGGCGTCGCCACGCTCGCGCAGTCGGCGGCGCGCTCGCTGCTGCTGACGGTCTGCGAGGGGGGGGCGGACGAAGGCGAAGGGCTGCTGCCGGCCTGGTGCCGCAATTTCTTCTGGACTTCGAGCGCATACTTCGCCGCGGTCGCGGCCTCGACCTTCCTCGCGCGCCTCGCCGGCCTCGTCGGCTTCTACCCGACGCTCGGCTCGACCGCCTTCATCGCCATCGCGCACGTCGGCGCGGGGCTAAAGCTCCGGCGGCAGGGTGGCACGGGCGCGGGTGCGCCGGCCGCGGTGAGAGAATCGAAGTCTGTCGCCCCGGCGGCGTCGCAGCAGAACGAGGGGCTGTTCCGCAGCGCCTTCGACCACGCCGCCATCGGGATGGCGCTCGTCTCGGCGAAGGGGCAGTGGCTTCAGGTCAACCACTCGCTCTGCGAGATACTGGGCTACTCGGAGTCGGAGCTGCTGGCGACCACGTTCCAGAAGCTGACGCACCCGGACGACCTCGGAACCGCCCTCGCCAACATCAAGCAACTGATCAAGGGTAAGCTCCCCGTCTATCAGATGGAGAAGCGCTACCTCCACCGGCAGGGGCACGCCGTCTGGGTGCTGTGGAGCGTGTCGCCCGTGCGCGAGCGCGGGAGCCGCGCGCTCCACCTCATCTTCCAGATTCAGGACATCACGGATCGCAAGCGCGCCGAGGAGCGGCTCCTCCACGACGCCTTCCACGACGCGCTGACGGGCCTGCCCAACCGCACGCTCTTCGTCGATCACCTCAAGCTCGCGATGGCGCGCATGCAGCGCAACTCGGCGCAGATGTTCGCCGTCCTCTTCCTCGATCTCGACCGCTTCAAGATCATCAACGACTCACTCGGCCACCTGATCGGCGACCAGCTCCTCGTCGGCATCGCGCGCCGCCTCGAAGCCTGCCTGCGGCCCGGAGACACCGTGGCGCGCGTCGGCGGCGACGAGTTCACCATCTTGCTCGAAGACATCCACGACGTCTCGGAGGCGGTGATGATCGCCGAGCGTTTGCAGCAGGAGCTGTCCGTGCCCTTCCACCTCGGCGGGCGCGAGGTCTTCACGACCGCCTCCATCGGCATCGCGCCGGGCACGGTCGAGTACGCGCAGCCCGAGGACGTGCTGCGCGACGCCGACACCGCCATGTACCGCGCGAAGTCTTCCGGCAAGGCCCGTCACGAGGTCTTCGACAAGGAGATGCACACGGTCGCGATGAACCTGTTACAGATGGAGACCGACCTGCGCGGGGCCATCGACCGGCAGGAGTTCTTCATCCAGTACCAGCCCATCGTCGCGCTGGACGACTTCGCCCTGCGCGGCTTCGAGGCGCTGGTGCGCTGGCAGCACCCGACGCGGGGCCTCATCTCGCCGATGGACTTCATCCCCGTCGCGGAGGAGACGGGCCAGATCGTCGCCATCGGACAGTGGGCCTTGACGGAAGCGTGCCGGCAGATGAGCCGCTGGCAGCGCCGCTTCCCCTCAGACCCGCCGCTCTTCATTAGCGTCAACCTGTCGAGCCGCCAGTTCTCGCAGCCAGACCTGATCGAGCAGGTGCGCCGCATCCTCGAAGAGACGAGGCTCGACCCGCGCTGCCTGAAGCTCGAAATCACCGAGTCGGTCGTCATGGAGAGCATCGACAGCGCGACGGCGCTCCTGCGCCACCTGCGCGAACTCGGCGTGCAGCTCGCCATCGACGACTTCGGCACGGGCTACTCGTCTTTGAGCTACCTCCACCGCTTCCCGATTGACACGCTGAAGGTCGACCGCTCGTTCGTGATGCGGATGGTGGACAACAACGAGAACATCGAGATCGTGCGCACGATCCTGATGCTCGCGCAGAATCTGGGGATGGACGTGGTGGCCGAGGGCGTGGAGACGAAGGATCAGTTGGCGCTGCTCCGCAAGCTCGGCTGCGAGAACGGGCAGGGCTACTACTTCTCGCGCCCCGTCTCGATCGGCGGCGCGGAGAAGATCATCTCCGAGACGAACGCCGCGCCCGTCGCGTCCGCGAGCAACGTCAAGACGACACGCCCGACGCTCGTCGCCTAGAGGGGTAATTGGAATGACCGAACGGAGGAAGGCCGAGCGCGTGCAGGTGACGATTGACGCCTGCTGGGAGGGCGTGGTCGTGCAGTGCGCCGGGACGGTGGTTGACCTGAGCGCGACGGGCTGCTTCATCCTGACCTCCGATCTGGTGGCGGAGGAAGAGCTGATCCGCCTCGAACTGAGCACGCCGACCGGCGGCTCCCTCTACCTCTGGGGCGAGGTGGTTTACAAGCTCCCCGAGATGGGCTTCGCACTGCGCTTCACCGGCATGGGCGACGCCGAGCGCGAGATGCTCGCGCTGCTCATCGAATACGCGCGCTTCAACGACGCCACAGTGGCGGCCTGAAACCGACCAACCCGCGCGGCCCCTCCCCAAACAGCCGCCACGTAAGAACGAGCCGAGCCGCGCGTCGAATTTCAAAGACGCGCGGCTCGGCCTTTCTCTTCGAGCGAAAAGCGTGTCGTAAAAGTTGACGCCCTGCGCTTGATGGTTTATCTCTGTGCGTGCAGACGACGGCCGAACTCCCGATTGCCCGTCAGACTCTTGGCGATTTACGAGGAGTTTCCCACGTCATGCGACCCGTCGAGAACCCGCCCAACCCGTGGCTGCTCACGCACGTCGAGTGGATCGGCGAGCCGCCCGAAGCCCGGCAGGAGGTCTTCGAGGAGACCGCCACCCGCTCCATCATCAACCACAACAACAGCCCCGACGTGGGCTTCGACTACTCGGTCAACGTCTATCGCGGCTGCACCCACGCCTGCACGTACTGCTTCTCGCGCCCCACGCACGAGTACCTCGGCTTCGGCGCAGGCACGGACTTCGAGCGGAAGATCGTCGTCAAGGTGCGCGCGGCGGAACTGCTGAGAAAAGAGCTGATGCGCCCATCCTGGAAGGGCGACGAGCTGGTCTTCTCCTTCACCTCCGACCCGTACCTGCCGCTCGAAGTCCACTACGAGCTGACGCGCCGCTGCCTCGAAGTCTGCCTGGAGTTTCGCAACCCCGTCGGCATCGTCACCAAGTCCGCGCTCGTGCGCCGCGACGCCGACCTGCTCTCGGCGCTCGCGCGCGAGGCCTCCTGCGCCGTCTTCTTCACCATCGGCTTCTCGGACAACGAGACCGCGCGCGCCATAGAGCCGCATGCCCCGTCGCCCGACTCGCGCTTAAAGGCGATGGAAGAACTCGCGCGCGCGGGCGTCCCCGTCGGCTTGGCAATCGCCCCCATCATTCCCGGCCTCAACGACTCGCACATCCCCGAGCTGCTCCGCCGCGCGCACGACGCCGGAGCGCGCACGGCCTTCATCAACCTGCTCCGCCTGCCCGGATCGGTCGCGCCCTACTTCGAGCAGCGGCTGCGCGAGACGCTGCCCACGAAGGCCGACCGCGTCCTCGCCCGCATCCGCGAGGTGCGCGGCGGCCGGCTCAACAACAGCGAGTTCGGCAAGCGCATGACGGGCGAGGGCGAGTACTGGCGCATGATCGAGCAAATGTTTCGCCTCCACGCGCGCCGCCTAGGCTTCAACCAGCAGCCGCACGGCCGCCAGACGGAGCCGCGGCCCTCCACCTTCCGCCGCCCCTCGCAGCAACCGTCCCTCTTCGACTGACGGGCGGGCGACAGGTTCGAGGTTTCAGGTTTAAGGTTCGAGCCGGGCGAACCTTAAACCTAATTTTTGGCCTTGATCTTCGGCCGCTAAAGAATTACAACGTGGATCACACCCTTCCAGCTCTTGAACCGAGTCGTTTCGGAGGTGACCGCGGATGACCATCGGGGACGTGATACGGGATCGCGAGCCTTTCTTCGTGCGCGACACGGCGACCGCCTACGACGCCGCCGACTACATGTGCGACCGCAACATCGGCGCGGTCTGCGTGCTCGACGCGGACGGCCGCCTGCAGGGCATCTTCTCCGAGCGCGACCTGCTGCGCCGGGTCGTCCTCAAGCACCTGAAGCCGGAAGAGGTGCCCGTCCGTGACGTGATGAGCGCCATCGACGCGGTCATCGACTGCGCCGACACGCCGCACGAGGCGCTCGAAAGGATGGAGCGCCACGGCACGCGCCACCTGCCCGTCGTCAAGGGCCAGAAGTGGGCCGGCATGCTCTCGATGCGCGACATCATGCGCGTCGAACTCTCCGAACAGGGCGACGAGCTGCGCCTGCTCCACGAGTACATACAGCACTGATAGCTGTTAGCTGTTAGCTGTCAGCCGGACGGTTAGCCGGAACGGCGGAAGGCGGGAGCGTCTCAGTCTGAGACTACCTCCCGCCTTCCATTATGCCCGACTACTGACGACCGATCAGGTTAGCTAACAGCTAACAGCTAACAGCTTCTACAGCGTGCGCGTCACCTTCGATAGCGACCGGGGCGCGTCGGGGTCGAGGCCCTTGCAGGCGGCGAGGAGGGCGGCGAAGAGCTGCATGGGGACGATGTAGGGGATGGCGGCGCGCGGTTCGTCGATCTCCGCCGGCATCAGTAGCGAGCGCGTGGCCGTGGCGGCTAGTCGTTCGTCTTCGGTGATGACGAGCGTGTCGGCGCGCAGTTCCTTGAGCCGTTCGAGGAGCGTGGAAGTTCCGTCGCGTGTGACGCCGGGCTGGGCGAAGACGACGACGGGAAAGTGGCGCTCGACCATCGCGAGCGGCCCGTGGAAGAAGTCGGCCGACGAGAACCGCTCGGCCACGACGTAGCAGGTCTCCATCAGCTTCAAGGCCAGCTCGTAGGCGTTTGCGTAGAGCAACCCGCGCCCCACCACGACGCAGTTCTCCATGAACACGTAGCGCTCGACCATCTCCTCGACCGCGGGGCGCAGCGCGAGCGCGGCATCCGTCCAGTCCGGGATGGCGTCGTAGTCGATGCGGCGCGCCTCGCTCTCGGCGAAGGCGGCGGCGAGCATGTGGAAGTGGAGCATCTGCCCCGTAAACGTCTTCGTCGCGGCGACCGAGCGCTCGCGCCCGCCGTGCGTGAGGAGCGTCTCGTCAACGAGCGTCGTCATCGTCGAGGCGGCCTCGTTCGTGATGCCGACGGTGTACGCGCCGCCCGCGCGCGCGTTCTCAAGGACGCGGTTGATGTCTTCGCCCTCGCCCGACTGCGAGACGCCGACGACGAGCGCGTTTCGCAGGTTGAGGCGCGCGCCGTAGAGCGTGTGGACTGACGGGGCGGAGAGCGAGACCGGGATGCCGGTCGTGATCTCCAACAGGTAGCGGCCGAAGAGCGCCGCGTTGTCGCTCGACCCGCGCGCGACGAGCACGATCAGATCGACGCCGCGCCCGCGCAGGAATTTCCCCAGCCGCTCGACCTTCGCGCGCTCCTCCGCAATCGTGCGGCGCAGCACCTCGGGCTGCTCCGCGATCTCCTGAAGCATCAGAGACAACCTATGAAACCTCCCGCGCCGCGCGCCGTGCTACTATCGGGCCGAGACCGAGAGCGCCCCGTTCTAGCCGTCAACGTGTCTTCCACTTCCGAACTCATGCGCGCCAATTTATCACGAAGCTTCTCGCACAGTCTTTTCGCGCGGTGCGCCGCGCTGCTGTTCCTGCTGCCGGCCCCCTCCTTCGCGCAGACGACCGCGCCGCAGGAACAGCAGGCCACGTCCGCGGCCGTTCAGGTCATCCCGCGCCCGAAGCAGTTGACGCCGGCGGGCGGCGACTTCCGGCTCTCGCGCCGCACGCGCCTCGCGCTCGCCGACCCGCGCTCGGAGGACGACCGCTTCGCCGCCGAAGATTTCATCGAGGACGTTCGGCAGACCGCAGACCTCACGCTGCGCGTCGGCGGCCGGCGCGACCGCGACACGATCCTCGTCGGCCTAATTACTCATCCGGGCGTCCAGTCGGCCTTAAAGCGCGCCAGCGTGGATGTGCCCGCGAACTTGAACGAAGAGGGCTACGTGCTCGCGGTCACGCCGCGCGAGATCGTCGTCGCCGGAAAGTCCGCGGCCGGCACGTTCTACGGCTTGCAGACTTTGAAGCAGCTCGTCCGGGGCGAGAGCGATTCGGCGCGCGTGCCGGGCGTGCGGATCGTTGACTGGCCCGCGATGCGCTGGCGCGGGATGTTCGACGACATCAACCGCGGCCCCGTGCCCACGCTCGACTACATCAAGCGACAGCTCCGCACAGAAGCCTCCTTCAAGCTCAACATGCACTCCTTCAACATGGAGAACATCGTCGAGTGGAGGTCGCACCCGCTGCTCGGCCCCGAAGGCGGCGCGCTCACGCGCGAGGAGATTCGCGAGCTGGTCGCCTACGCCCGCCGCTACCACATCGAACTCGTCCCGCAGCAGCAGACCTTCGGCCACCTGCGCAAGGTGCTCACGCTTGAGAAATACGCGCCGCTCGCCGAGTCACAACCCACGGCCGATGTGCTCACGCCGCAAAAACCCGAAACCTACGCGCTCATCGCCGACTGGTACAGGGAACTCGCCGAACTCTTCCCCGGCAGATTCTTCCACATCGGCGCGGACGAGGTCTTCGAGCTGGCGCAGGGGCAGAGCGCCGCGCAGGTGAAGGAGAAAGGCGTCGGCTTCGTCTATTTCGAGCACCTGCGGAGGGTGCGCGAGCTGCTCGCGCCGCACAACCGGCGGCTCATGTTCTGGGGCGATATCGCGCTGCGCCACCCCGAGCTGATCACGAGCGTCCCGAAAGAGATGATCGTGATGAACTGGACTTACGGGCCGCGCGACGACTACACGGAGCGCATCCGTCCGTTCAAGGACGCCGGGCTAGAGCAGTTCGTCTGCCCCGGCGTCCACAGTTGGAACCAGATTTTCCCGGCGCACGATCAGACTGTTAAGAACGTCGTCAACTTCGTCCGCGACGGCCAGCGCGCCGGTGCGCTCGGTGCGTTGAACACGCAGTGGGACGACGACGGCGAGTCGCTCTTCGAGATGGTCTGGTACGGCGTCGTCCTCGGCGCGGCGGCCTCTTGGCAGGAGGGCGAAGTAAACGTCGAGCAGTTCGAACGGGACTTCGACTGGGCCTTCTTCCGCGCCGACGGCGACCGGTTCGTCCGCTCGATCCGCACGCTCGGCTCCGTCAACACCATGCTCGGCATCCCGACCACCAACCCCGTCTTCTGGCAGGAGCCTTTCACGCCCGCGTTTCAGGAGCGCGCCCGCTCGCTGCGCGAGAAGACGAAGCAGATGCGCCTCGCGGTCGAAGGCGTCGAAGAGACCATCACGCGCGAACGCCCGCGCGCGCGCCGCAACCGCACGATGCTCCCCGCGCTCGTCTTCGCCGCGCGCCGCTTCGATCACATGGGGCGGCGGATGCAGGTCGTCGAGCAGTTCTCGCAGGAATACTGGCGAGCCTACCTGAACCTCTCGGAGCAGCGTGGCGTCGCGAGCCGTTTGCGCCGCTACCACGGCCCCGTCTATAACCACCTGCGCGAGATGGCCGAGGAGTTGTCGCTCCTTCGCGCCGCCTACCGCGAACGCTGGCTCGCCGAGAACCGTCCCTACTGGCTCGACAGCATAACGGCGCGCTACGACCGCGCCATACAGCAGTGGCTCGACAAGAGCAAGGCGCTCGAAGAGGCGATGCGCGACTACAACGAGACCTCGATCCTGCCCAGCCCCGAAGAGTTCGGCCTCGGGCCGCGCCCGCAGCCGTGATGGAGTCTCCGGTGGACGTTACGACTGAGACCAAGCGTGACGGCGCAAGCCGTCTCCTGTCGCTCGACGCCTTCCGCGGCGCGACCATCGCCGGGATGATCCTCGTCAACAACCCCGGCTCGTGGTCGCACATCTACTGGCCGCTGCGCCACGCCGAGTGGCACGGGTGGACGCCGACCGACTGGGTCTTCCCCTTCTTCCTCTTCATCGTCGGCGTCTCGATCACGCTGGCACTTTCGCGCCGCGCCGAAGCCGGCGGCCCGCAGCGTGATCTTTATCTGAAGATCGCGCGCCGGACGCTCATCATCTTCGCCCTCGGCCTCCTCCTCGCCGGCTTCCCGTTCTTCAACCTCTCCACGATTCGTGTGACGGGCGTCCTGAACCGCATCGCCGTCTGCTACTTCTTTTCCGCGGTCATCTTCCTTAAAACAGATTGGAAGAAACAGCTCCTCATCACTGCCGCGCTGCTCGTCGGCTACTGGGCGGTAGTCGCGCTCGTCCCCGCGCCCGGCTACGCCGCGGGCGATCTGTCGAAGGAGGGGAGCATCGTCTCGTTCGTTGACCGGAAGCTCCTCGGCGAACACATCTGGAAGGGCGGCGGGCGCGTCTATGACCCGGAAGGGATTCTGAGCACGCTGCCGGCGATTGCGACGACGCTCTGCGGCGTGCTCGCGGGCCACTGGATGAGGCGCAGGCGGGACGCCTACGAGATGGCCGCCGGGATGTTCGCCGCCGGGGTGGTCTGCGTCATGATCGGCTGGGCGTGGAACCCCTGGCTCCCGATCAACAAGCCGCTGTGGACGAGTTCCTACGTCGTCTTCACCGCCGGGTGGGCGCTGCTGCTGCTCGCGCTCTGCTACTGGCTCATAGACATCAAGGGCTACAGGCGATGGTCGCTGCCCCTCGTCGTCTTCGGCGTGAACGCGCTCGCCGTCTTCGTGCTGACCGGACTCGTCGCGCGCGCGATGACGATCAGGGAGTGGTGGAGCCTACCGCGCCCGGACGGGACGGCGGGGGCGAATCTGCAAACGTACCTCTACCAGAACCTCTTCGCCTCGTGGCTCTCGCCCGTGAACGCGTCGCTCGCCTACGCCCTCTGCTTCGTACTCGTCTGGCTCGGCCTGATGGCGATTCTCTACCGGAAGAAGATTTACATCAAAGTCTGACGCGACGGATCGACCCGGCTTGAACACGACAGCGACACGAAAACGCCGGCGGCTGCACCCCCCTCTTCTTCGCGCCTTTGCGCCTTTGCGTGAACCCTCTTTCCGCGCCGGCAAAAAGCCCCACGCAAAGGCGCAAAGGCGCGAAGGCGTTGGGTGCAGGTTTCGGGCCGGCGCAACTACATATGCCCCGCTGCTGGCCTGCTTCGCTTGCGCCCTCGCGTGTTGCTTGTCAACCGGCTCGGCCGCCGGGCCGGAATCTCCGAGGCGCACGCTGCGCGTGATGAGCTACAACGTCCACGTCGGCATGGGCATGGACAAGCAGATCGACCTGCGGCGCATCGCCCAAGTCATCAACCGCGAACGGCCCGACCTCGTCGGCTTGCAGGAGGTTGACGTTGGCGTTGAGCGCACGGGCCGCGTCGATCAGCTGGCCGAGCTTGCTCGCCTGACCGGGATGCGGGCGGCGTTTGCGCCGAACCTTGAATACCAGGGCGGCTGGTACGGCGTCGCCGTGCTCTCGCGGTTTCCGATCCTCAAGACCGAGCACAGGCTCTTCGATCACCTGCGCGAGGCGGAGCGGCGCGGCTACCTGCGGATCGAAGTCAGGGCGGGCGGGCGACGCCTGAATTTTGCGACGACGCACCTCGACTACCAGCACCACGACAACCGCCGCTTCGAGACGGAGCAGCTACTCGCCGCGCTCGGCGGCGCGCGCACGCCGCTCGTCGTCGCGGGCGACTTCAACGACGAGCCGTCGGGCGACAGCTACAAGCTGATGCTGACTCGCTTCGCGGACGCGTGGGCCGCAGCCCCGCCGCGAGGCGGCGGCCTGACTTACCCGGCGGACAAGCCGGTCAAGCGGATCGACTACATCTTTCACTCCGCGGCGCTGCGCGCGCGCCGCGCGTGGGTAGTCGAATCGCTCGCGTCGGATCACAGGGCCGTCGTGGCGGAGTTGGAGCTCAGAGATTGAGGAGATACGGGGAAGGAACGTTCGATGACGGATGAAGTGACAGCATCGGCGCGGGTCACGCTCGCCGACGTGGCGCGCGCGACGGGCGCGGAGCTTTCGGGCGACAGCACTGCTTTGGTGGCGGACGTGACGTACGACTCGCGGCAGGCGCGTGCGGGCTGGCTCTTCGTCGCCATCCGCGGCGAGCGGTTCGACGCGAACCGCTTCGTCCCCGAAGTCATGCGGCAGGGCGCTGCCGGCGTCGTCTCGGAGCTTGAGCGCCCGGCGGATTTCGCGGGCGCGTGGCTGCGCGTCGCGGACGCGCGCGCCGCGCTGGCCGTCGCCGCGGCGGAAGTCCACCGTCACCCTTCGCACGAGCTGCGACTCGTCGGCATCACCGGCACGAACGGCAAGACGACGACGGCGCACCTGGTCGCAGCGGTCGTCGAGGCCGCGGGCGAGAAGGTGGCGGTCATGGGCACGGTCGGCTACAGGATCGGGGACGAAAATTTCGACGCCGTCCATACGACGCCCGAAGCCTCCGAGGTTCAGCGCTTCCTGCGCCGCGCGGCCGACGCGGGCTGCCGCGTCGCCGTGATGGAAAGCTCCTCGCAGGCGCTCGACCTGCGCCGCTGCGACGCGCTCGAAGTTGCGGTCGCCGTCTTCACCAACCTGACGCAGGATCACCTCGACTACCACGGCACGATGGAGAACTACTTCGACGCCAAGCGCCGCCTCTTCGACGGCCGGACGGGTGCGCGCCCCGCCGCTTCGGTCGTCAACGCGGACGACCCGTACGGCGCGCGGCTCGCCGGAGAGATCGCGCGCGACGGCGGGCGCGTGCTGCGTTACTCGCCCGGCGCGGGCGTGGAAGGGGGCGCGGAAGTGTCAGCCCACGAAGCGGCGGGCGCTGATGTCTTCGCGCGCGAAGTCGAGTTTTCGCTCGGCGGCAACACCTTCGAGTTGGTGGCTCCCGCGGGAACGCGCCGCGTGCGCTCGCCGCTCGTCGGCCGCCCGCACGTCTATAACGCGCTCGCCGCGGCGGCGACGGGCCACGCCCTCGGCTACCCGCTCGAAACAATCGCGCTCGCCATCGAGACCTGCGCCGGCGCGCCCGGCCGCTTCGAGCGCGTCGCGCACGCGGGCGACTTCACAGTGGCCGTCGATTACGCGCACACGGACGACGCGCTCCGCAACGTCCTCTCGTCGGCGCGCGACGTGGCCGCACCCGGCGCGCGCATCATCGCCGTCTTCGGCTGCGGCGGCGACCGAGACCGCACGAAGCGCGCGCCGATGGGCGAGGCGGCTGCGACTTACAGCGACATCGTCATCCTCACCTCCGACAACCCGCGCACCGAAGACCCGGAGGCGATCCTCCGCGACGCCGAAGTCGGCCTCAGACGCGTCGGCAAGCCGTACTTGAAATTCGTCGAGCGGCGCGAGGCGATCCGCCGCGCGATCCGAGAGGCGCGCACAGGGGACGTGGTCGTCATCGCCGGCAAGGGCCACGAGACCTACCAGATCATCGGCGCAGTCTCTCACCACTTCGACGACCGCGAGGTCGCGCGCGAGGCTCTGGCCGAGAGCGGCCTTTAGTCCCGGCATGACGGCGATAATCACGAGACCATGAACGACTCCCACTCTCCTCCGATCATTTCCCCGGACGGGCGATTCGAGGTCGTCGTCGAGACGACAACGGATCGCTTTGAAGTGCTATACGACACTGTCCTGAGGGATCGCGTGTCCGGCGAGCGCCTGTTCGAATGCCCCGGAACCCCGCGCGCCGAATTCTCCGCCGACGGCACTCTCACGATCGATACGTCGGGTTCCGACCAACGCGTCATACAGATCGATTTGGCCGGCCGGGCCTTTCGCACGAGCGGCAACGAGCCGTGGCTGCCCTTGGCGGCGTGGCGCGGGTTGGAGGCGGCTTACAGACGCGGGTGGGCGGATGGATTGAACTTCCGGACGGTGGGGAAGGGGGCCGTGTTCCCCTGGGTGACGACTGCGCTCCTGGCCGGCTCGATCCTGTTGTTGCTCGTGCTGAGCGTGCAGCCGCTCCTGGACGGCGCTGCACGGGCCGTCTTGCTGGCGTTGGGCGGCGTCGGCGTGCTGTTCTTCGGCTGGTTGGCTGCCGGCGACATCAGCGCGTGGGCGCTGCTTAGAAAACTCAGGCGCACGCCCTGGCCGAGAGGCTGACGCCAGCGTCGCGCGCTTCACCCGTCGCCGTGGTCGTCGCCGATGGCCGTCGCGCCCGCGCGACGGTTGTAGCTCGCCCAGTACCAGTAAACCGGGAGGCCGATGAGGATGAGGCCGAGGCCGATGAAGGCTTGCACAGGCGTGGTCAGCAGCGTGTTGACGAGCAGCCAACCCGTGACGAGCAGGAAGACGGCGGGCACTACGGGGTAGCCCCAGGCGCGGTAGGGCCGCTCGGCGTCGGGCATCCGGCGGCGGAAGATGAAGACGGAGGCGGTCGTCAGCCCGTAAAAAATCCACGAGCCGAAGACGACGTAGTCGGTCAGCGTGTCGAAAGAGCCGGAGAGCGCGAGGATGCAGGCCCAGACGCCTTGCAGGACGAGCGCGCCGATGGGCACGTGTGTCTTGGGTGAGAGGCGCGCGAGCGACTGGAAGAAGAGGCGGTCGCGCGACATGGCGTAGGGGACGCGCGCGCCCGCGAGGATCGAGGTGTGGAGCGAGCCGACCGAGGAGAAGAGCAGCCCCGCGGCGATTAGCGACACTGAGACGGGGCCGAAGACCCGCAGCGCCACCTCGCGCGCGACCGACGACTTGGCGGAGACCGACGCGATCTCGGTCGGCGTCAGCGCGTAGAAGTAGGCGATGTTGACGAAGACGTAGGCCGTGATGATGACGAACATCCCGCCGATGAGCGCGCGCGGGATGTTGCGCTGCGGGTCTTTGACCTCGCCGGCGACGAGCGTCAGGTTATTCCAACCGTCGTAGCCCCACAGCGCGCCGAGCATCGCCGCGCCGAAGCCGGCCACGCCGTAGCGCGCCGCCGCGTCCACGCCCTCGCACGCCCCGCCCACGTTCTCCATCCCGAAGTTCGAGAAGCCCCCGCCCTGCGCGAGCAGGAACGCGCCGAGGCCGACGCCCAGCACGAGCGCGATCTTGACGAACGTGAGCACGGTCGCGACGTGACCGCTCACGGAGACCGCGGCGCAGTTCACAATCGTGAACAGGATGATCGCGCCGAGGGCCATCACCTGTAGGCCGCCGAAGGGGACGGGGAAGCCGGGGAGCGGGAGCGTGAAGAAGTTGCCGCTGAGCGTGCCGCCCGTCAGGTCGTTGAAGAAGATGGCGAAGGCGACGGCGAGCGACGCCTGCGAGCCGGTCTTGGCGATGAAAATCTGCATCCAGCCGTAGAGGAAACCCAGGGGGCGTCCGTAGGCCTCGCGCACGAAGACGTACTCGCCGCCCGCGCGCGGCATCATCGCCGCCAGCTCCGCGTAGGTGAGCGCGCCAGCGAGCGACAGCAACCCGGCCGCCACCCAGACGGCGACGACCATCGTCGGCGTGCCCACGTTGCACGTCATCACGCGCGCCTTCAAAAAGACGCCCGTGCCGATGACGTTGCCGATCACGATGGATGCGGCCGCGAGGAGCGTCAGGCCGCGGATGAGGGTCACGTTTTCGGGCGCGAGTTTGGACATGGCGTCAATGCTCGTCTGAAAGTTTTAACAGCCGAACGTTGTTGTGAGTGGCTACCACACGTCGCCGGTCAGCAGGTCTTCGTACGTATCGCGGCGTCGCACCAGATCGACGCGGCCTTCGCCGCGCGTCATCACGGCGGCCGGGAGCGGGCGGCCGTTGTAGGGGAATGACTGAGCGAGCGAGTACGCGCCGCTGTTGAGGAGCGCGAGCAGCTCGCCGGGGCGCACGTCCGCAGGGAGGAGGCGGTAGTCCGGGAGCCGGCCGCCGCCCTCGATGTCGAAGTACACGTCGCCTGAGTCGCACAGGGGGCCGGCGACTTTGTAGCCGGCCGCGTGCGGCGCGTCGGCGCGCGACGCCGAGACGAGGTGGTAGTACCACTTGTAGCTCGTCATCGAGAGCAGAAGATTAAAGCCGGCGTCCGTTAGGAGCCACACGTCGCCGGTCTCCGGCCGGCGCTTGATGTTGCGGACGGTCGTGAGCACGAGTCCCGCGTCGGCGATGACTGAGCGGCCGGGTTCCAGAAGGATCGTGACGCGGTCGAACAAATGTTCGGCCTGCGCGTCGCGGGCCGAATCGCGGGCGACCTTCATCGCGGCCGTGAGCACGTCGGCCGGGTCGAGTTCGGCGGCCAGCATCTCGCGCTCGTGGGCGGGAAGCTGATCGGCCTGAGACGCCCCGCGCAGGTAGTTGACGGGGATGCCGCCGCCGAGGTTGATGTGCGAGAGCGTGTGTCCGGTCTCGCGGTGAAGCGTAACCAAGTGCTCCCACATCGTGCGGAACGCCTCGGCGAACGGCTCCACGTCGGGCGTCTGCGAGCCGACGTGTATGTGTATGCCGGCGACGTTGAGCAGGTCGGGGTTTCGCAGCGCGCGGCGGAAGGCGTCCTGAACCTCCGAGTGCGTGATGCCGAACTTCGAGGTCAGCAGCGCGGTCTGCAAGCCGATGTGCGAGCGCGTGCCGATTTCGGGGACGAGCCGGAGCGTGACGTTGGCGCGCTTGCCCGTCCGGCGCGCGGCAGCTTCGACCAGCTCGATCTCGTAAACGGAATCGACGTTAACGGCGTAAATGCCAGCGCCGACCGACTCGTCTAACTCCTCGTCCGTCTTGCTCGTGCCGTTGAAGATGATCTGCTCGGGACGGAAGCCCGCGCGCAGGGCCTTGAACAGCTCGCCGCCGCTGTTGACCTCGATGTCGATGCCGGCGTCGCGCACGGCCTTGAGCACGGCCATGTTCGAGTTGGCCTTCGAGGCGTAGCAGAATTTGACGGTGCGATCCACTGACGCGGCGGCGCGTCGGAGGCGCGCGACGTTCGCGCGGATGCGCGGCTCGGAGAAGACGTAAAGCGGCGAGCCGAATTTTTGCGCGAGCGATGGCGCGTCCGCGCCGTCGATGTGCAGTCGGCCCGCGGACACTTCGAGGTAGTCGGGGATCGACCAGGCCGGTCGGGGCGGCGCGACAATCTCTGGCGGCATGTTGTAAAAATTCCTCGGGCGAAAACCTGTTCGGGGGAAAACTCGTG
Source organism: Pyrinomonadaceae bacterium (assembly GCA_035295985.1). Lineage (GTDB taxonomy): Bacteria > Acidobacteriota > Blastocatellia > Pyrinomonadales > Pyrinomonadaceae > JAIVGV01. The sequence goes on from DATHBT010000029.1 coordinate 23,948, forward strand.
CGAAGATAGACGCGCGCGCGGCGAGCGTCAAGCATGACGGGCGCGCGGGGGTGGCGACTGATGACAGAGGAGTTCGACTGGCGGCGCGTGCGGCGCGACTTCCCGGCGACCCGGCAACTGGCCTACCTGAACAGCGCGGCGACGGGCCTCGTGCCGCGGCAGGTCGCGGAAGCCGCGGCCGAGTTCTACCGCGACGCGCAGGAGACGGGCGACGCGCGCTGGTTCGACTGGCTGCGGCGGCGCGAGCGCGTGCGCGCCACAATCGCCCGGATGATCAACGCCGAGCCGAAAGAGATCGGGCTGACCACGAACACCTCGCAGGGCATGAACCTCATAGCCGACGCGCTCGAAGGCCGCGGCGAGGTCGTCTCCTGCGAGCTGGAATTTCCCACCTCGACGCTGCCGTGGATGCAGCGGGGCGTGGCGGTCAATTTCATCCGCGCGCGCGACGGCGCGTTCGACGCCGACGACGTGACGGCGGCGACGACCGAACGGACGGGCGTCGTGTGCCTGAGCCACGTCCAGTACTCGAACGGCTTCCGCGCGCCGCTCGAAGAGATCGGCGCGGCGAAGGGCCGGCACAGGTTCGTAGTCAACGCGGCGCAGTCGGCCGGCGTGTTCCCGATAGACGTGCGGCGGATGCGGATCGACGCCCTCTGCTCGACGGGCCACAAGTGGATGCTCGCCGGCTTCGGCTCCGGCTTCGTCTATCTGAGCCGCGAGCTTTTAGACGAGACGCGCCCGCGCGCCGTCAGTTGGATGAGCGTCGAAGACCCGTTCGCGATGCGCAACGACGAGCTCGCCGTGCGCGCGGACGCGGCGGCGCGCGCCGAGTTGGGCTGCCCGCACTTCGCCGGCATCTTCGCGCTCGGCGCGGCGGCCGACTATCACTTCGAGCTTGGCCCGGAGCGCGTCGAGCGGCGCGCGCTCGAACTGAACCGGCTGCTGACGGGGAGGCTGGGCGAAGCGGGCTGGAAAATTCTCTCGCCGCTCGGCGACGAGGCCGGGCGCTCGGCCGAAACGCTTGTCGCCTGCGAAGACCGCGAGCGCGTCCTCGCGCACCTCTCGCGGCGCGGCGTCGCGGTCTCCACGAAGCCCGAAGGCTTCCGCGTCGCCACACACGTCTTCAACGACGAGGAGGACATCTCGCGCCTCATCGCCGCGCTCGAAGAGACGCGATAATAATCGGCCGCGGATCAGACGCGGATCAAGCGCGGATTCAGAACAAAAGAAAACTGATTCTGATCCGCGTCTGATCCGCGTTAATCCGCGGCCGATCTTCATTTGTAGCTGTCAGGCGAAGATTAGTTTCAACCCGGCGACGACGAGGACGGCGGCGAGCAGCCGCCTGACCCAGAGCGGCGGGAGGCGTCGGCTGCCGAACTCCGTGCCGGCGAGGCCGCCCGCGAGCGCGGCCACAGCGAAGTAGGGGAGCGCCGCCGAGACCGATTTGACGCCGGCCGCGTTGCCGAGCAGCCCGGCCGCCGAGTTGACGAAGATGAAGGCCGCGGAGACGGCGGCCGTCTGCCGCGCGCCGGCCCAGCCAGCCAGGAGCAGCAGCGGGCTTAAGAAAATCCCGCCCCCCACGCCCGTCAGCCCCGACAGCAGGCCGATCAGGACGCCGAGCAGCATCCCCAGCCAGAGCGGCGCGTCGCGCACGTTCGCCTCTTCGTCGGCATACTTCGGTGCTTGTCCGTCCGCGGCCGTCGGGCGCGCGCTCGGGTCGTCGGCCCCCGTCAGTTTTCGCGCGTGGAGGAAGAGGCGGACGGCGGCGAAGAGGAGTGCGAGGCCGACGAGCTGTTTGTAGAGCGAGGTGGGGAGCGTGATCGCGCCGCCGACGTAGGCCGCGGGGATCGAGGTCGCGGCGAAGGGCCAGAAGGCGCGCCAGCGGAAGTGGCCCGCGCGCCAGAAGCGCAGCGTGCCGAGCGAGGAGACGAGGAGGTTCAGGCAGAGCGCGGTCGGGCGCATCACGGCGGGCGCGAGGCCGAAGAGGGCCATCGCCGCCAGATAGCCGGAAGCGCCCCCGTGGCCGACCGAGGAGTAGAGCGCCGCGGCCAGCAGGATGAGCAGCGAGAGCAGGAGAACGTCCGCCGAATCCATCGCGCGGGATGGTGACGTAGATAGTTGGGGCGTGCAAGCGGGGCGGGGTGACTTTTCTGTTAACGGCTACCGGG
>DATHBT010000030.1:0-5472 GCA_035295985.1 Pyrinomonadaceae bacterium
CCATCTGCCAGCGGTAGCCCTCCGCCGCGAGGTGAACGACCACGAGCAACAGGCCGACGGCCGGCAGGTACGTGAAGGCGCGCGGGCGCGCGTCGCGCCGGAAGAAGAGGCCGGCGAGAGCCACGAGCATCGCGGCCGCCAATAGAATCTCTATGGCCCGCATCGGCCGACATCATATACCGTCTTCCCGCCCCGCGAAGTTTTTCGTTAAGAGGGCCTGCGTGGCCTCGGCGCGCCGAGGGGGAAGGACTTAGGTCTCCGGTCTCATACGGCGGCGGCCCGCCCTGCCTGAAAGTTTAGCTGCCGAGCCGCACCGCCTTGACGATGAGCGTCTCCCCGAAGAGGACGGCGCGCGAGAACATCTGCCTGACGATCTCCCGGTTCTGCCGGCGCACGCGCGGATCCTTCTCCTCCTTATTGAACACCCAGAGCGTCATCAGGAACGACAGGGGGGCCAGCACGCAGTAGAGCCAACTGATCGCCTTGACGCGGTTCGTCCTGACGGCCTCGATGCGGAAGCCGTTCGCGTGCAGGCGGTAGCGGAGTTCGGGGAAGGAGACGAGGGTGAGGTGGTGCAGGGGCGTGTAGTCGCGCTCGTCCAGCGGGCTTTTCTCCCCCTGATGAAACCCCGTCAACAGCCACCGCCAGCGGGAGCGCAGGGCCGAGAGATTAGGCGTCGAGATGACGAGCGACCCGCCCTCGCGCAGCACGCGATGGCACTCCCTGATGAAATCGAAGGGGCGCTCGATGTGCTCGATGCCGTCTATGCAGACGACGGCGTCGAACTTGCCGTCCGGGTAGGGGAGCGGCCCGTTCATATCGACGACCGAGAAACGGGGCTGCGGGATTTTAATGATGTCCGAGCAGTCGGCGGAGAAGACTTCGTGCCCCTTCTCCAACATCCTCCTGGAGAAGGCGCCCTCGCCGCAGGGGATGTCGAGGATGACCATCCGGCCCGCGTCCGCACCCAGCAACTCCGCCACCACGTTGTGAGTGTTCGGCGAGGTGTTCTCCGCGATGTCTAATCGGTTGTCGCTCATCGCCGCCTCGCGGATTTTATTCGGGGACATCGGATAACACTTCCCGGTAGATGCGTTCCGTGTCGGCCACCATGCGCGCGAGGGAGAAGGACTGCCTCGCCGCGCGGAGTGCGTTCTGCCCGAGCCGCGTGCGCTCAGACGGATCGTCGAGCAGTTCGTTAATCGCCCCGGCCAGAGCCTCGGCGTCGCCGACGGGCACGAGTCTGCCGCTCGTGCCGTCGGCGATGATCTCGACCGCGCCTTCGGAAGCCGCGGCGACCACCGGCAGCCCCGCCGCCATCGCCTCGATGATCGAGAGGCCGAACGGCTCGGAGCGCGCCGCCGAGACGAAAAGGCTCAGGGACGAGAGCGCGTCGGCCACCTCGTCGCGCCACCCCGGGAGTGTGACCCTCCCGCCGAGGCCGAGTTCGCCCGCCAGGCGTTCGAGCGCGATCCGGTAGCCCCCGCGCGGTGACTTATCCTCGCCGACGATGACGAAGTCAACGTCCGCCCGCCGGGCGGCGACGAGCGCGGCGGCGCGCAGGAAAACGTCGTGACCCTTGATCGGCGCGAGATGGCCGACCGTGCCCACCAGAAAGGGGCGGCCGGTGCTGTCGCCGCCCGCGGCGGCCGGCCTCGCGTAGCGGGCAAGGTCAACCCCGTTGTGGACGACGGCGATCCTGGAAGGCTCGATGACGCCGCCGCGGCGCAGGCCATCCGCCACGGCGTGCGAGACGGCGATTACGCGGGCCGCGGATTTGAGAAGTCGCCTGTTAATCCTGCGGAGCGGGAAGAGTGCGTGGCGCGTGAGCACCAGCCGGCCGCGCCGCGCGAGTCTCACGGCGAGCGCCGCCAGGTGGTAGTCACGCGCCGCGTGCGCGTGGACTATCTCGATCCGGCGTTCGCGCACGAAACGGGCCAGCCCCGCCAGGTTTTTCGGGTAGTTGCGCCGGCCGAGCGCGAAGGCGTTCTCCTCGGGGAGGAACGACAGGTGCGCGCGCAGCGGCGAGCCGGGGACTGCCGCCGCGTAAACGTCGTGGCCTCGCGCCCGCAGGCCGCGCGCGAGATCCACCAGGTGCCGCTCGCCGCCGCCGAACGTGGCGACCGAACATACCTGTAGGATTCTCATCCCGCCTCAGAGGGCCGCGGGCCGAGCCTGCGCCTAAGCCCGCGCCGGCCCGGCTTGATGACGAAGTGACGACTCATTCCGCAGATTTCAGGTTCACCCCTCACGACGGCTTCAGCCCGGTTCAGGACTGGAACAGGTTGCGCTTGAAGCGCAGCCGTTTCGGCGGGTTGAAAATCTCACCGCCCCGCGCCGCAACGCGGGTACGCGGCGGGTTGCCACCTCCATAAGCGTTGGCGGTAATATACTCTTAAACGATCAGACAGCCAGAGGGAAGTTACGAGCTGCCTGCGTTAACGACACGCAGGCGGGGAGGTGTCTCATGAAAGGACTGCTGAGAACGGCCCTGCCGGTCTGCCTCGTGCTGGCGGCCTGCGGTGGCGGCTACGTGATTCCGCGCGAGCCGCAGGACGCGGGCGCGCGCGCCGACGCCAGGCGCGCGGCCGACGAGTACAGGAATGAACGCGACCGGATGGTGGAAGAGCAGATACGCGCCCGCGGCATAGAAGACTCGGCCGTCCTGCGCGCGATGCGGAAGGTGCCGCGCCACAGGTTCGTGCCGGAGGAGCTGCGCCGGCACGCCTACTCCGACCGCCCACTGCCAATCGGGTTGGAGCAGACCATCTCGCAGCCGGCCATCGTCGCCTACATGACGGACGCGGCCGACGTATCGAAGAAGGACAAGGTCATGGAGATCGGCACAGGCTCCGGCTACCAGGCCGCAGTCCTCGCGGAGCTTGCCCGCGAGGTTTACACCATAGAGATCATCCCGGAGCTGGCCGAGCGTGCGCGGGGCGTGCTCGCGGAGCTGGGCTACAAGAACGTGTTCACGAGGACCGGCAACGGTTATCTGGGCTGGCCGGAGCAGGCCCCGTTCGACGCTATAGTGGTGACGGCCGCGCCCGACGAGATACCGCAGGCGCTCGTCGATCAACTCGCCGTCGGCGGCAAGATGGTGATCCCGGTGGGGACCGGGAACCAGGAGATGGTGATCGTCGAGAAGACGAGCAAGGGGGTCACGAAGAAGACGACGATCCCCGTCCGCTTCGTGCCGATGACGGGCAAGCCGACGCCGTAAACGGTGAAGGCGATCAGTCGTCAGTTGTCCGTGGTCAGTTGTCCGCTGCCTGAGCCTCGCCGCCTCGACGCTTACGACGTGAAGCGAAAGCCGACGCGGCTCGTACAACGGACAACTGACCACGGACAACGGGCAGTCTTCATTTCGCCGCCCGCACGGTCGGGTAGCTGATGCCGAGCTGTTCGAGGTAGGTGCGGTACTTCGTCGGGTCGTAGTAGAACTTCCGCATCCGCTCGCGGTGCTCGGCCATGATCTTCTGGTTCATCCAGGTGGCCGGCTTGTCCTCGGGCCGGAGGAAGGGGACGTACTTCGTCTCCTTCGTCTGCACGTCGCGGAAGTAGTCCCACGCCTGGCGGACGAGTTCGGGTTTGAGCAGCAGGTCGAGCACGGTCAGGGCCTGAACCTTCGCGCCGGCCGTCGCGCCCTTGTGCGCGATGGGCGTCGCCATGGCGATGGAGTTGACCCAGTTGTGGCCCGGCAGGTTCGGGATGTTCGACGGGTATCTCAAGGTCACGGTCGGGACGACCCAGGACACGTCGCCGATGTCGTCCGATCCCGCGCCCCGCTTGTCTTCTTCCCTGACCGGCTGGCCCAGCCTGTCGAGTTCCGTGGCGAGGCCGCGCTCCGGCACCTTCAGCTCACGCTGCACGGCCTTCGCCAGGGTCTGATCGGCGTCGCCCCACTTGGGCAGCCCGACGCGCTTGATGTTCTCGTACATCGTCTCGGCCACGACCTTGTTGAAGTGCTGCGGCCACGCCGCGCCGAGGATGCGGGAGGTGAAGGTCGTGTTCGTCATCAGCGCCGCGCCCTGCGCGATCTTGTCGCCCGCCTCCCACACCTCCCTGATGCGCGGGTACTCGGTCTCGCGGAAGTAGTACCAGACGCTCGCGGTCGGGGGGACTACGTTCGGCTGATCGCCCCCGACGGTGATGACGTAGTGCGAGCGGTGCTGGAGTCGCAAATGTTCGCGCCTGTAGTTCCAGCCGACGTTCATCAGCTCGACGGCGTCGAGGGCGCTCCGGCCCCGCCAGGGGGCGGCGGCGCTGTGCGCGCTCTGCCCCGTGAAGGTGTACTCGACCGAAACCAGCCCCGTCGCGTCGCGCGACCCCCAGGAGACGCCAAGGTTGTCGGCGACGTGGGAGAAGAGCACCACGTCAACGCCCTTGAAGTGGCCGTCGCGCACGAAGTATGCCTTGCCGCCCAATAACTCCTCCGCGACGCCGGGCCAGATTTTGATCGTGCCCGAAATGTTCTCGCCCTGCATCAGGCGCTTGAGGGCCAGGGCGGCCGTGATGTTGACGGCCTGCCCTGAGTTGTGGCCCTCGCCGTGGCCCGGCGCGCCCTCGACGAGCGGGTCGCGGTAGGCCACGCCCGGCTTCTGCGACGCCTGCGGGATGCCGTCAACGTCGGAGCCTAAGGCGATGACCGGCTTCCCCGTCCCGTTGCTCCACGTCGCCATCCACGCGGTCGGGATGCCGGAGATGCCGCGCTCGATGCGGAAGCCCTCCTTCTCCAGCAGCGCCGTCAGGTACTTCTCGGTCTCGTACTCCTGAAACCCCAGCTCGCCGAAGCTGAAGAGCATGTCGTTGATCACCTGCGTCTGCCTCTCCATCGCCTCCACGTCGCGCAGCAGTCGCTCCTTGTAAGCGTCAACCGACTGACCTTGGGCGAACGCCCCGGCGGGCAGAAGCAGGCACGCCAGGACGAGGGCCATCGAGTATCTGTTCGCGACCATGTTCTTCTCCTTACGCGGGAAGGGTTTTAGACGGCAGGCGTCGGCCGGCGCGGGCGCTCGGCCTCAAAACCTCTAAGGCGCTTGAACCTGAAATCAGCTACGGTGCGGGGTTATTTATACACCGAATCACGCGGGACGGCGTCGGTTTTCGGCGCGAAGAATGTCGGTTTGCCGCACCCGATGGAGTACAATCCGCCGGCGGCGGCTTCCGGGATTCCAAGCCGCCGCCAGCCGCGCCGCCCAGTCCGCCGTTACCGGAGCCGAACCCGTGATCATCGCCCTGGCCTCCCCGCGCGTCACCTCATCCGTTGAGGAAGGCTTAGACAGAACCGAGCGGTTGCTGTCCGAGGCCGCGTCGCGCGGCGCTGGGATCGTCTGCTTCCCGGAAGCCTACCTGCCGGGACTGCGCGGACTGGACTTTGAAGTGCCTCACTTTGATAAGACGCAGCAGGAGCGAGTGCTCGACGCCGCGGCGCGGATGGCGCGGAAGTACGGGCTGGCCGCCGTCCTCGGG
>DATHBT010000031.1:0-4306 GCA_035295985.1 Pyrinomonadaceae bacterium
CGCACAGATTCCAGAGCCGCCGCAAGCCCCGCTCGGCCTCGAAGGCGGGGCGGACGACTTCGCGGATGAAGATTTCGCGCGCCGCCTCGACCGTCGCGAGCTGCAACTCCTCCTTCGAGCCGAAGTGTGCGAACAGCCCGCTCTTACTCATCGAGAGCGCCGAGGCGAGACGCCCGATGGTCAGCCCCTCAAGCCCCTCGGCGGAGGCGACGTCGACCGCCACTTCCAGAATCGCCTGGCGCGTGCGCTCGCCGCGCGCCCGGCGGGCCTCGGCCGCGGGGCCCTCGGAGCGCGCGCCCGGCCGGGGGGTTTCAGCGGTCGTCGTCATGCCGGCAATATAGCACGAACGTTCGTTTTAGGAGGCGCTATTTTTGTTCGCGCTTTCGCGCGAAGATTCGGCGAATCGTCTGGGGCGCGGGCGCGGTTGGAAGATCGGGGCGGCGGGAGGGCGCGGATGACATCCGCGTCCGCGTCGTCGTGGCAGAAAAAGTAAGCCCATCTTCCCGGCCATGAAGCACGCTGCGGCGCCGATGACCAGAGTCGGAGGCGGCGCACTGGAACTCTAGCCCTTCTGCGGGTTCGATGACTTGGTCTCGGCGCGCCCAAGGCTGAGCGCAATTGCCGAGCCAACGGAAATAGTGCTGAACAGCGGGAGTGACTAAACGTCAGTAGCCGTTGTATAAGGCTCGCATGAGCCGATGCGCCTACTGCCACTCCACGAAACAGCAGATCAAGAGCGGCCTCAACGCTTCGGGCAGTCAACGCTTCCGATGCCGCTCCTACGACCGCGTCTACACGCCCGAACCTTCTCCGAACGGCTACCCTAATGAAGTCCGCCTCCAAGCGGTCAAGCTCTATCTCGAAGGTATGAACCTGCGGCGCATCGGGCGGATACTTTCAGTCAACCACCAGTCCGTCACCAACTGGGTTAACGCCTACCATGCCAGCTTGCCTGAAGCACGCGCACCCGTCCCGAAGCCGGAGACCTTAGAGATGGACGAGTTGTTCACCTTCGTCGGCTCAAAAAAACGCAAGCCTATGTCGTCACGCTAGTTGACCGCGCCACGCGCTGCATCGTCGCGTGGGCGGTCACATCTTCACGCACGCCGGAGATGATGCAGTCCGTGGTGGACTCGGCTCCGCACGCCCGGAGCTACTTCTCGGACGCCTTCAACACATACCGCGAACTCCGCTGGTGGGGCGCACATCAAGCTACGTACGACAAGAGCCAGACCTACTCGGTCGAGGGCACGAACGCCGACTTGTGCCATTACCTCGCACGGCTGGCGCGCAGGAGTCGCTGCTTCTCACGCTGCATCCACGCGCTACGGCGTGCCGTTGACCTCTTCGTCCGCTGCTACAACGCGCGGCAACTGCGTAAGCGGGAGTACCCACGCTACCCGGCGTTCATCACCGACGCGCTGGCTACTCATGTTTAGTCACTCCTGCGCAGAGGCGCAGAGGATACGGAGGATGCGCAGCGGGCCGAATGTCATTCAGACCCCTGTCAGGGCCAGTGTCCGGATTTCCTGAGTTGATGTCCGGTGAAATCGTAGTGCCGGCCGAAGGAGACGGTGCGGCGCTTGCCCGTGTAGTCGTGGAACTCGAACTCGCGGAAGGGCAAGCTGAGAGAGCGCGCGACGAGCGCGGCCTCCTCTTCCCGGCCGATTAGTTCAGGCCGGTAGCGCAAGCCTTGTGGGAAGTTCGACGTGGTTGCGGGCGAGTCGCCCGCGCCGTCGAAGAAGTTTAGCTGCGATGTCACGGCCCGGCGTCAGCGTTAAGATCGAGCCGCCGCTGCCTCAGGGCGGGACGATCTCTTTGACCCTGCCCACCTCGCCCGTCTCCAGCCTGACCTTGATGCCGTGCGGGTGGTATGAGGATTTCGTCAGCACGTCTTTGACGACGCCGCGCGTCAGCCTCCCCGTGCGCTGATCCTGCTTTAACACTATGTCGACCGTGAGCCCCGGCCTGACTTCTTTCCGCTCCCTGCCGTCCATGGAGTCACCGCCTCCGCCCGCCGGCCGCCAGGGCAGGCCCCAGCCGTGCCATCGCCTTCTCGCGCGCGTCGCCGGTCGCGGCGGTCGGCCGAGACTCCTCGCCGCCGTCCGGGGTGAGCAGCGAGTCGAGTAACCCGCCGCCCGTGGTGAAAGGCGCGCAGCCGCGGCAGAGGCGGACGAGCGGCAGGCCGGAAGCCGACTCGGCCTCCCTGGTGAAGAGGCCGCCTTCGCGAATAACGTCTCCGCACGCAGAACACGCCAGCTCGCGGAGCGCGCGGTACACCGTCGCCCGGTCGCCCGTCGCCAGCACGGCCTCGCCGGCCCTCTCGCTGTGCGGGCTGCCGCCCTTTACGCCCCCGCCACCTTTCATAAACAAATACTACGGCCGCCGAGCGCCTCGCCGCCCCTCAAATCAGCCGCGGCGAAACCGAGGGTTTGCGTCCGTGGAGTCTGGCGCGTCCGCGGAATTAACACCCTCATCAGGTTGAGGCGGCACCACACACTCCGGTAGCCGCCGACGCCCGGCGTCACCCCCGCGCATTCGACTTAACGACCCTTTCAGAATTCCACCCGCAGCCCCGTCTGAATCCAGCGGCTCGAGGATTCGCGGCGCGTCGGCACGTGCTGCTGCGTTACGACGCCGAAGCCGCGCGGGTTCGTGAGGTCGAGCGCCGGGTTGGAGAAGACCGTGTGGTTGAAGACGTTAAAGAAGTCCAGCGAGAAGCGCGCCCTCGCCCTCTCGCCGAGCCGCGTGGTCTTGCCGAGTGAAAGGTCCAAGTTCCAACTGGGGAAGCCGCGCAGGGGGTTGGCCCTGCCGGAACGCCCGTCGCGGCTGAGCAAGACTCGCCGGAAGCGGTTGAAGGCGGCCTCCGGGTCGGCGAAGAGGTTGACGCCTGAGCCGCCGCTTGCGGGGTCGCCGTTGGTGCCGATGTTGTTCGAGCCCGCGACCCCCTGGTTCACGCCGGTTCTAATTAGCCCCACGTCCGCCGTCGGGATCGCGCCGCTCAAAGTGACGAGGCTCGTCCCGCCGCCTAGCGGCGAGACGCCCTGCGAGACAACGAGCGGCAGCCCCGACGCGGCGCGGAAGATCCCTGATACCGACCAGCCGCGGGTCAACACGCCGAGCTTACCGCCGCGGCGCGTGCCCGGCCAGTCGGGAATCTCGTAGAGGAAGTGGCCGTTGAAGACGTGTGTGCGGTCGAAGTCGGACGGGCCGTAGTCGAAGTCCGGGAAGAAGGCGCTCTGCATCGCGTTGGTCGCGTTCTGGAGCGCGCTGGATTGATCGAGCGACTTTGAGAACGTGTAGTTCAGATCGACGGTCATGCCGCGTGACAGGCGCTTGCGCACGACAGCCACGAGGGCATGGTAGTTCGACCGCCCGAGGCTCGTGCGCACGAAGGCCGTCTGCGTTTGCAGGTTGTTGAACGGCGTGAGGCCGCCGGCGCGGCGCGCGAGATCGATAGACTGGAAGACGTTCGAGACGTTGCCGTTGATGAAGTTCGACTCGTTGCCGGCGATGACCCTGGCCGTGCCGCCCGGCACGTTGTTCTGAAACCAGGGCTGCGCCGCGAGGCCCGCGGCGGGCACGCCCGCGCGCAAAGATTGCGCGACCGCGTCGAAAGCCTCCGCGAAGCTCTGGCCCGACGCCGGGTCAACGTGGAAGAAGGGCGAGGAGTTGAAGTTGACGCTCGCGGGCAGCCGCCGGCCCGCGCGGCCGATCCAGCCTACTTCGACGACCACGCCGCGCGGCAGCTCACGCTGGAGCGTGAGATCGAAGTTGTAGCTTTCGCCCGCCTCGAAGTTCGGGTCGATCTGGAAGGAGAGTGTCTCGCCGAACGGCTGGCCGGGGACGTAAGGGAAACTCACGGCCGCGCGGGCGGGCACGGGGAGCGTTCCGTCCACGCCGACGCGGAAGACCGAGGACGGGGCCGCGCCCCCGGGCACACAGCCCGCGCCGCCCGCGCCGCCGGAGTTGCAGGCCGGCGCCCTGAGGCTGATCGTCTGGCTGAAGCCTATGCCGAGCAGCGGGATGATGACCGCCTCCGAGGTGTTGATGCGGTCGTAGAGGACTGCGAAGCCGCCGCGCAAGACGGTCTCGCGGTCGCCGAAGAGTTTGTTGAGAAGGCCGCCCGGCGGCGAAGGGTTCCACGCGGCGGCGAGGCGCGGCGCGAGGTTGTTCCAGTCGGTGTCGAAAAGTTCGCCGCCGGCGGTTATCGGTTGAAAGGCGATCAGCGGGTTGAAGATGTCGCCCCTCAGCGCGGCCTCGCGGCGAGGCTCGATGTAGTTCTCGTAGGTAAGAGGCCCGCCCG
>DATHBT010000032.1:0-3695 GCA_035295985.1 Pyrinomonadaceae bacterium
CCCGGCCCGTCGTCGCCACCATCACCTTACCTTCGCCCCCCTCGCCGAGGATCAGGCCTGGCTGAGCCGAGACGACGCCCGCCACTGCGGTGTCGTAGGAGGAGGCCGAGGCGAGCACGTGGTTCGAGCGCGACGGGTCGATGATGACGACCGTGCCGGCCGCGAGCTTCTGGACGGAAGGGACCCACTCGGCCACGTCCTGGTACTTAGCCTCGATGTTGCCTGTCACCTTGAGGTTCCCTTCGACGTGCAGCCGCTCGGCCGGTGCCGTCGTCCCGACGCCGACGTTGCCGCCGTTACTCACCGTCAGCCGCCCGAGCCACCCCGCCGCGGCGCTGTAGGTCGAGAAAATGAGGTCGTTACCTATCGCGGTGCCGGGGACGCCCATCCCGAACGCGGAGGCCTTCGTGACCGGGGTGTCCTTCCAGATCTCGACGGCCCCGCTCCCGCCCATGAGGACCAGCGGGGACTTCGTGCCGTTCGCCACGACCTGCGCCATGTGGTACTGCGTGGCCCCGGAAACGTAGTCGCCGAGCTCCGTGCCCACGACAAGGCCGGCGGGCGTTCTGGCGACCCCGTTGACCTCGAGCTTGTAGCTCGGGTTCGCCGTCCCGATCCCGACGTTGCCGGAGCTTGTTATCTTCAGCCTGTTGAAAGAGTCCCCGAAAGAGCCGTCGTTGGCGGTGAAGAAGTTGAGCGAATCGTTACTAAAGTCGTAGCCGATCGCGCCCCTGCCGCGCAGGGCGGAGGCGCCGGCGCGCGAGAACTCCACCCAGCCCGAGCCGTGAGCCGGGCCGAGCAACTGGATAATAGGGGCCATATCACCTTCCACAAGCAGCGCGTCATACCCACTAAAAAAGGGCGGGGCGACCCCGGCCGAACCGGTTCTGACATGCAATTTTAGGGAAGGGTCCGCCGTCCCAATCCCGACCCTGTCGCCCGTCGTGGTGCTGCCATTGCCCGTCGCCCACTGGGCGCGCGCGGCGTGCGCCTGTCCTAAGGCGAGGAGCAGCCCCAGGGCGGCCAGGGCGCAAAAGTGCGGGGCGGGCCGCGCGGGGGCGGCGGGCACGGTCTTCCTCATCGTCTCTCCTAGTGGCTGTGAGCGGCGTGTCGGCGTGGACAGAAGGGGCCGGCTTGCGAACCGGGGGCGACCGCTGAGAGGAGGGTTGCCGTCCGGGCCCCAGGCTGTGACTTCGGTTGCGTGAGGCGGCGCGGTCAGGAGCGAGCGCCGCAGGGCGAACAGCGAGCGGGCGCACGATAAGGGAGGGCGGGCGGATTTGTCAACCGGAGAGCCGGGGGCCGGGAATTTTTAATCAGCGCTCGATCCGACGGGCGGCGGCGAGGGCTGAATCAGATGCGCCCTCACCCGGCTGGACTGAAGAGTCGATACGACTAATAGGCGTTGTGATAGACCCGCGCCTCGATGGCGGCAGGCCGTAAGAAATCGGCGAGTGGTCACGGCGGGAGAGCTGCGCTGACAGCCGAGGCGGCGGCGCGCATGAGTGAGCGCGCCGCACCGAGACGATCAGGTTCCTCACGCCCGACGAGACCAAGCGCCTCTTCCCGCGCATCACGGACAGGCGCGACAAAGCGATCTTTCTCCTCGCCTACCGGCACGGGCTGAGGGCCAGCGAGGTCGGGCTGCTACGCACCAATGATCTCGACCTGAGGAGGCTGCTAATCATGCTGCACCGACTAAAGGGATCGCTCTCCGGCCTCCACCTCTTGCAGCCCGACGAGGCGCGTGCCGTCAAGGCGTGGCTCAAACAACGCGACTTCGATTCCCCGATCCTCTTCCCCTCCCGGCGCGGCCTGCCCATCAGCCGTCAGATGTTGGACGTGCTGTTGAAGCGTTACTGCGCGGAGGCTAAGCTCCCCGAGGAGAAGCGCCACTTCCACGCCTTCAAGCACTCGGTCGCCGCGCACCTCCTCGACGCCGGCGCGGACTTGCGCTTCCTACAGGACTGGCTGGGTCACGCCAACATCCGGAACACGGTCATCTACGCGGCGCTCGTCTCCGACAGCCGCGAAAGAAAAGCGAGAGAGTACTTCATGAAGATCCCGCGCCTCTGATGGCAGCGGAGGCCGGCCCGCTCCGCCACGGGCCCGCGCCTCGCGGGGGGGCAACTGCGCGGCCCCGGCGCGCCGGCCGCGGGGGAAGTCCACGGCCGCGGCCCGCCCGTCCCCTGATCGGCCGGCCGTAGGCCCTGTCCGGCAGCGTCAGCTATACCCGCCGATGTACTCGACGAGCCGTTCGTGATCTTCAGAGTCGATCTCTGTGATGGAGACGCCGAAGAGGTAGCTGCCCTCGCCGTGTCGCCCGCCGGGCGCGGCGCAGTGCGCGACCTCGGCGCGCATCGTGATCGTGCCGGAGGGGAGCGCCAGGACGATGAGCAGTGGACGGCCGCGCTCGGCCAGATCGCCGCAGGCCGCTTCGCCGGGCAGCAGCAGCGACAGCCCCGCCTCGCTAATGTCTCTAACCCGCCCGGTGAGCGTACGCGGCCGGCCCACGCCGCCCACGACGGCGACGCCGGCGACGAGCGGCTCTTCGGGCGGGACGAGGTAGCGCGGCCATCGGCGGCGCTCGTCCTCTTCGAGTGGCAGCAGTCTAATGAGGGGCAGCATGATTAAGGGAGGAACCGACTGTTGCGTGCGAGCGGAGGCGGCGACGGCTTTGACGGCGGCCTCGGTCGAGATTCAACACCCCCTGCCGGCGGCGCGGCGCCCCGCCTTGTTTACAAACGAGCCGCCGGGCGCGTACTCTATGAACAGGCCGGGCGCGTCCTCGACCCCGGCGGGTCCGGAGCCTCATAACCCCTATGAATGTCAAAATCCTCATCGTGGAGGACGACGAGCGCCTGCGCGACGTGCTGCTTGAGTCCGCCGCGATGGAGGGCTACGACGCGCACGCCGTGTCGAGCGCCGAGGCGGCCGTCGAGCGGCTACGGCAAGAGCCGTTCGCCGTCCTGGTCACCGACGTGACCCTGCCCGGCATGTCGGGCCTCGACCTCCTGCGACATTGTCCGCGGCTGCGGCCCGGCATCCTGCCCATCGTCATCACCGCCTACGGCACCGTCGATCTCGCCGTCGAGGCCATGAAGCGCGGCGCGGCGGATTTCATCACCAAACCCTTCGCGCTCGACGGGCTGCTGGGCGCGATCCGCGTCGCGGCCGGGCGCGTGACGCGGGCCGGCGCTTTAGCGCAGGTCGCGGGCGGCGCGGAGCCCGCCGCCCCTGTCAACCTCGTCGCGGCCTCGCCCGCCATGCGCGAGCTGCTCGAACAGGTGCGCGCCGTCGCGCCCTTCCCGACGACCGTGCTCGTCACCGGCGAGACCGGCGCGGGCAAGGAGATGATCGCGCGCGCCGTCCACCATCTCAGCCCGCGCGTGGGGAAGGCGCTCGTGGCGCTCAACTGCGCCGCCGTGCCCGAGCAGTTACTCGAAGACGAACTGTTCGGGCACGTGAAGGGGGCGTTCACGGGCGCGCAGGGCGCGCGCGCGGGCCGCTTCGAGCAGGCCGAGGGCGGCACGCTCTTCCTCGACGAGATCGGCGACATGAGCCTGCCGCTCCAGGCCAAGCTGCTGCGCGTCCTCCAGGAGCGCGAGTTCGAAAAGCTAGGCTCCTCGCGCACCGTCAAGGTGGACGTGCGCGTCGTGGCCGCGACCAGCGCCGACCTCGAAAGGCGGATCGGGGAG
>DATHBT010000033.1:0-9009 GCA_035295985.1 Pyrinomonadaceae bacterium
GGACGTAGTTCGCAGAAGGGACGGAGTGCGCGTCCATGCGGACGACGATCTCGCCGCGCGCCGCGGCGACGCCGAGGTTGAGCGCGACGGGGATGTGGCGCGCGGGGTTGTCAACGAGCCGCACGCCGAGCGCGGGGTGGCGCGCGGCGAACTCCTCGACGCGCGCGCGCGTCGAGTCCTCGGAGCGGCCGTCCACGACGACGATCTCGAAGCGTTCCGCGTCGTACTGCGGCGCGAGGTTTTCCAGGACCTCGCCGATGAACCGCTCCTCGTTGAGACACGGGACGACGACCGACACTGTCGGCGACCCGGCGGCCGGGCGCGAACCGAGCGACGCGCCGGCCGCGCGCGCGTTCGCCTTCGCGATCTGTTCTGTGTCAGCCAGCATAGCTTTCGGCCGTCGCGGGCCGCACGCCGTCCCGCGCGGCTTCGATCCGGGCGTCGTCCGCGAGCGCGTGAGCCGTCGCCGCCGCGGCGTTCGCCTCGTACAGCCGGCGCAGGCAGACGGCGTAGCCGACGAGGTAATAGACGTAGAACTGGTAGGCGACCGAGGCGAAGAAGCTACAGATCATGTAGCCGACGAGCGCGGCCTGAAGCCCGACCGCGAGGTGGTAGAAGCGCGAGGCGCGGCGCGACTCAAGCGTCTCGCGCTCGACGCGGCGCAGGGACTTGAGCGGCGCGACCATGAAGAGGACGTAGAAGGCGAGCGCCGCCAGCCCCATCTCGGCCGAGACCTGCGTGTAGGCGTTGTGGCTCACCTGGTTGTGGAGGCCGACGTGGTGGAAGTTGCCCATGCCGATGCCGAACAGCGGGTTCGCCGCCGACACCTTGAGCGAGATGAGCAGCAACTCCCAGCGCGAGCTGGCCGACCCCGTCAGGTCGCGGCTCGTGTTGACGATGGTGCTCAGCCGCCCCCCGTAGTCGCCCGGCGCGAGCGCGACGAAGGCCAGCGTGCCGATGATGAGCGCGGCGAAGACGGCCAGCCTGTGCCTCCGGCCGAGCTTCCACGCGAGCACCGCCGTCATGCCCACCAGGCCGAGGAAGCCGCCGCGCGAGAAGGAGACGACCACGCCGGCCAGCATCAGACCGGCCGCGACGACGTAAGCGATCTTCGCCAGGGGGTTCCGCGTGCGCAGGCAGAGCGCGACGGCGACTGGCAGGATCGTGACGAGGTGCAGCGCCATGTCGTTCGGGTTGCCGAACATCCCGCCGACCGCGCCCTCGATGCGCGAGCCCGCGACGAGGAGCCGGCCCGACCTGTAGTCGGCCACCGCGTTCCAGCCCAGCATGCAACTGACGGCGACGGCCAGCAGCAGCATCCACACCAGACGCCGCTCGGTACGGACGACGTTCACCGTCACGACAAACATCAGCAGCGCCTTCGAGAACGTGCCGTTGAACTCGTTCCACGCGTCCGCGCGGTTGCCCGCGAGCGGCATCGAGAGCAGCGCGCAGAGCGCGAGCAGCAGTACGAGGTTCACCTCGCGCGGCCGCGCCGTCAGGTTCCCTTCGAGCGCGAACTGCGCGGGAACGAAGACGGCGACCGTGAAGGCCGCGCAGTAGAAGGCCAGCGACGTGAGCGAAGAGAGCGAGGAGAAGAGTTCGTAAGGGCGGAAGTAGAGGACGAAGGTGAAGGCGAAGAGGCCGGCGAAGGCTATGCCGTGGCCGCGCTTGAGCCGGGAGCGCGACGCTGTCGTCTCCGCGTTCGCGTTCTCAATCACGTCCGGCGCTACGGAGTCGTGATCGGTTGTTACAGGGTCGGGGCCGGGCGCGGCCGGTGACGCGGGATCGTGATGCGGCGGGGCCGTAGGCGTGTCGCCTCCGTAGCCGCCGAAGTCGCCTCCGCCTTCGCTATCAAGCCGTGAGTCTCCGCGCGGAGGCTGATCGCCTGTCGCGCCTTCGCCGTCATAACCTCTCGCGCGGCCCGCGCGCGCGCGGACCGGCGCGACAGGCTGGTAGTCGCTGACGTGGCGCGTGTTCGGCATCGGCGGCACTCTGTGGGCGGACGGAGACAGAGCGAACGCGACGGGGTCGCGTCCCGTGTCGGCGGCGGTCGCGCGGGCGCCGGTCGCTCGCGCCCTATCGCTCGCGGGGCAACGCGGGCGATAGTTCCTCCCCGCCGGGCGGGCAACGGCAGGCCGCTAAACAACGGCCTCCACGGCCAGAGTAGGCAATGGAGGCGGATAGCGTCAAGCGCCTCTTCCGGGCGGGCGCGGGGGCCGCGCGGGCGTCAGACCGCGACGCCCTCCTCGGCCCCGACGACGACGAGCGAATAGACGCGCTCGCGCAAGGAGAGTTCGAAGCGGCGCGCCTGCTCGATCTCGGAGAAGGCCAGCGCACGCAACTGCTGCTCGATGCGGCGGCGGTAGTCGGACACTAGCGAGTCGGAGACGCCGAGCCGCGCGGCGGCTTCGAGCTGCGTGACGTGATCAGGGCTGAGGTAGCAGTGCCACAGCACGCCGAGGATGCGGTCGTACTGCTTGGACTTGCCGCGCACCGAAGTGTGCAGGCCGCGCAGGAAGCGATCCACGTAGCCGGCGGCCTCCTGCTCCGACTCCCGACGGAGCAAGCCCTCCTCCGGGTTCTCCCTGCCGTCAGCGGGTTCGAAGACTCTCCCGTCGTCCGAGTCGTCGCCACCCAGGGGCACGAGGTAGATGTCCATCACGGGCAGGCGCGACATGACGAGGCTGCGCAAGGAGCGCACGTCAACCGGCGCGTCAACGGCTTCGAGCACGGAGACGATCAAATCTTCCAGATCGGAGTTGCTGATGATGATCTGCGCGTCGCCCGTGCAGCCGACCATGCGCGTGTCGCGCTGGCGGACGGGGATCATCTGCGCGCGCTGCTCAAGCTCGTGCGCGCCGCGGCGGGCCTTGCCGCCGGGCCACTCGGAGAGGCCGTACACGCGATCCGCGAGACGGCGGTGCTGCTCCTCGTCCGCCGGATCGCCGTTCGAGTCGAAGCGGCGGAAGTTGGCGGAGGACTGGATGATGGTCGAGATGCGGCGCGCGAGGCGGTAAGATTCGGGGTGGCGCTTGCGCAGCTCCGCCGTCAGCAGGTTGGTCAGCTCGATCTGGCCGATCTCGCACTCGATCTCGGCGTCGGTCATCTCCGAGTCGAGGTAGTGCTGGAAGCGGCCCTTGGCGAGCAGCGTGACGAACAACTCCTGCGTGAGATCGACGTAGGCGTTGCCGCGCTCCGCCCCCTCGACGAGCAGGCCGGCGCTGTGCGAGGCGCGCACCAGCGGGTGGCTGCACACGACGCGGTGAAGCTCCGACCACAGGCGCGTCACGTCCGAGCGGCGCAGCGACTCGATCCAGCAGCGCGTGCGCTCGCCGCGCGCGGCGGGCTGCGCGGGGACGGGGCGGTTCTCTTCCGGCTGGCTCGTCATCGGGTCTTCTGAGTTCTGGTTGTTGTCGGCGGAATTGGCGGCCATGTTGCTTGTCCGGGCTTGTCGTGCCGGCTTTTGGGCGGCTGCGGCGTGGCGTGCGGGCTTTGCTTCGGTCGGCTGCGGGCGAGCCTCGTGAGTTTCGCCCCCGGACGCCTCACCGCTCTGTGCGGGCTTCAACTCTCGCGGCGTCGGCCGTTACGGCGCGGCGGCGTGCTCTCACTCGACCGGCCGCGCGCGTGGGACGCGAACCCCCCCCGGCTCTCAAGATCGGACAACTCTCAGGCTCGTCGTGATCGGCTGTTTACCAGAACTCGGTTGCGCCATTATCCAACGGAGTCGCGCCAAAGGCAACACGCATCTTCGCTTAAGTCGCGCATCGTCCGGGGCGAAAGCCCGCCTCTGTCAACGGAGTCTGTGAGGGGGAGCGCGCCGCGCGCGAACGGTTTCGGCGGGAGGCGCGTCGCAAACCGGGAGAGAGTGCGAAAACACCTGGGCGTCGAGTGTCTGCTCTTCTGTCGGGGTAGAACAACCGGCCAGTCCGTGCCCGGTCTTGACCGCTAAGGGGAATGGCGCGGCCAACCGTAAGGGGTGCGGCGGGAACAACTGCGGGATTCCCGCCGCAATCGATATTAGCAACTGCGCCCTGATTGGGCAACATCTTTTTACACCCGCGCCAACCGCCTGAAAAAACAGGGGGAAAGCCGCCGCGGGGCGTCAACTTTGTTTTGGAATCAGCGAGGCATTAACGGTTTCTTCCAGTTGACCAAGCGAAGCGCCAGTTGACACGGTCCGCATGGCCCACGCCCCCGACTGCGAGGCCCGCCCGGCACTCTCGCCCGCCGTCGCGCGCGCCTTTCGCCGCCCGCCGCCTTTTTGGGCGGACTCGGAGCGAGGTCAAACTAAGGAGAAGGCCCGATGGGTTCCCGCAGCAGCAGCACCACGGCCGCGTTCTGTAAGCTCAGGACCTGCCCTACGTCCGAGACGCTCCTGCTCTACCACGACGCTGCGCTCGCCGGCGAGGCCACGGGCGAGGTCACGGAGCATCTTTCGGCCTGCGACTTCTGCGGCGCGGAGATGCACCTGCTCTCGCGCTTCCGGCCCACGGGGCCGCCCGTCACGCCCCCCGTCCGCATGCCCTGGCCGCTCTACCGCCTTGCCAAGGACTTGTTCGCCGCCTCGGCCCGCGTCGCCGAGCGCGCCGCCGCCAGCATCTACGACCGCGACAGCCTGACGCTGACCGACGCTTAACGCCTCGTCTCTCTCCCCCAACCCTCTCCCATATGACGAGCGCCGCGGGCGCGGAAGAAGTTTCGGCTTCTCCCGCGCCCGCGGCGCTTTCCGTCTCAGGGATGAAGTGAAGACAGACTCTTCCCTTTCGTCCCTCAGCCCTTCCGTCCCTATCCTTATTTCTTAGTCTTCCCTGCCCCCGGCCCCGTCGTAGATTTCGTCGATCACAGCGCCGAACTTTTCGTCCACGACGCGCCGCTTGATCTTGAGCGTCGGCGTCATCTCGCCGCCGTCTATCGAGAACTCCTCGGGCAGGAGCGCGACGCGGCGCACGCGCTCGTAGTCGTGCAACACGGCGGTCAACTGCGCTACCTCGCGCTGCACCAGGCGCACGGCCGCCGGGTCGCGCGCGAGCGCGGCGCGTTCGGCCGCGGCCTTCACGCGGACGCCCGCCGCATCCTGCGCGCCCCCGTTCTCCGCGAGCGCCGAGCCGAGCGCCTCCCAGTCGGGCACGACGAGCGCGGCCGGCTGTTTGCGGCCCGCGCCGACGACCACCACCTGGTTGACGAGCGCGCTCTGCTTGATGAGGCTCTCGATCTGCTGCGGCGCGATGTACTTGCCGTTCGAGAGCTTGAACAGCTCCTTCTTCCGGTCGGTGATGAAGAAGTGGCCGTGCTCGTCCTTGTAGCCGACATCCCCGGTCTTAAAGTACCCGTCGGCGGTGAAGACGGCCGCCGTCTCCGCCGGGTGGTTGTAGTAGCCGAGCATCACGTTCGGGCCGCGCACCAGTATCTCGCCCTCCTCGTCGAGCCGCATCTCGACTCCGGGGAACGGCAGGCCGACCGAGCCGACCTTGTTGTCGTCGGGCCGGTTGGCCGAGGTGACGCACGTCTCGGTCATCCCGTAGCCCTGGAGGATGGGAATCCCTGCGGCGAGGAAGGCGTAGGAGAGCGCGGGCGAGAGCGGCGCGCCGCCGGAGACGAAGTAGCGCAGTCGGCCGCCGACGCCCGCGCGCCACTTCGCGAAGACCAGCCGGCTCGCGATCTCCTGCCTGAGTTCGAGGAGGGGCGGGACCTGTTCGCGCCGGTCGCGCAACTCGGCGTACTCGCGGCCGACTTCGAGCGACCACTCGAACAGGCTCTTGCGCCAGCCCTTCGCCGCGCGGCCCTTCTTCACGATCCGGTGATAGACCTTCTCGAAGAGGCGCGGCACGGCCGTCATGATCGTCGGCCGCACGTCGGCTAGATACTCGCCGAGCTGATCGACCGACGGCGCGTAGTGGACTGCGACGCCCGTCCAGCAGAAGACGTAGAAGACCGTGCGCTCGAAGATGTGCGAGAGCGGGAGCACGGAGAGCGACACGTCGGCGGGCGTGATCGGCAGCGACGTCCCGATCGCATAGACGTTCGAGACGAAGTTGCGGTGCGTGAGCATCACGCCCTTCGGATCGCCCGTCGTGCCCGACGTGTAGATGATCGTCGCGAGGTCTTCGCCTCGGACGGCCGCGACCGCGTCGGCGAAGGCGTCCGGCTCTTCCGCGTCGAGCCGCTCGCCCGCGCGCTCGACTTCGGCGAGCGTCGTGGCGGCGGCTTCCGCCGCGGCGCGGTCGTCGTCGAAGAAGACCAGGCGCTCGACCGTGCCGGCCGCTTCGACGCCCGGCCGCGCGTGGCGGAAGGTGCGGCGGTTCGAGACGAGGAGGACGCGCGCGCCCGAGTCCTGGAGGATGTGGCGCACCTGCTCGACGGCCTGCGTCGTGTAGATGGGGACGTTGACGGCGCCGAGGGAGAGGATGGCGAGGTCGGCGACCGACCACTCGGGCCGGTTCTCGGAGAGCAGCGCGACGCGCTCGCCCGCCGCGACGCCGAGCGAGCGCAGGCCCAAGGCGACCGCGCGGACGCGGCGCGCGAACTCCGCGCCGGAGACGCGCACCCACTCGCCGCCGCGCTTGTGGCTGAGCGCGTCCGGCTTGGCGTGGCGCGCGAGCGCGGCCAGGCACATCGCCGGCAGGGTCTGCGCCGCGTCGGCGCGCGGGTCGTGTGTGGTCTCGCTCATCGGTTCAGGGGCGGGCGGGGAATCGCGGACAAGAACGTTCACTCCCGAAGGGACGCGGGCCGGCCTCCCGCGCCGGGCCAGGCGTCGCCGCGCTTTGACAACCCCCCCTTGCGCCTCACCGCTTGCGGACGCGCGGGGCGAAGTAGGCGACCGCGCGCTCAAGCCCTTCGCGCAACGGCACGGTCGGCTGCCAGTCGAGCAGCGCGCGGGCGCGCGAGATGTCGGGCCGGCGCTGGCGCGGGTCGTCCTGCGGCAGCGGGCGGTGCTCGATCTTCACGTCGACGCCGCATGCGCGCCCCACCTCCTCGGCGAGCTGCCGCATGGTGAACTCGCCGGGGTTGCCGATGTTGACGGGCGCGTGCACGTCCTCGCCGGGGCGCGCCCCCTCCTCGACGTTCATCAGGCGGACGAGCCCCTCGACGAGATCGTCCACGTAGCAGAAGGAGCGCGTCTGCGCCCCGTCGCCGTAGATGGTCAGCGGCTCGCCGCGCAGGGCCTGCACGATGAAGTTCGAGACGACGCGGCCGTCGTCCTCAAGCATGCGCGGGCCGTAGGTGTTGAATATCCTGGCGATGCGCGTGTCCACCCCGTTCTGCCGGCGGTAGTCCATCATCAGCGTCTCGGCCAGCCGCTTCCCCTCGTCGTAACATGACCTGAGCCCGATGGGGTTGACGTGCCCCCAGTAGTCCTCGGTCTGCGGGTGCACCTGCGGGTCGCCGTACACCTCGGAGGTGGAGGCTTGGAGTATGCGGGCGCGGACGCGCTTGGCGAGGCCGAGCATGTTGATCGTGCCCATGACGTTCGTCTTGACCGTCTTGACCGGGTTGTACTGGTAGTGGACGGGCGAGGCCGGGCAGGCGAGGTTGTAGATCTGATCCACTTCGAGGAGGATCGGCTCGGTCACGTCGTGGCGTATGAGCTCGAAGCTGCGCGAGTCGAGTAGGCGGAGGATGTTCTCGCGCCGGCCGGTGAAGAAGTTGTCGAGGCAGATAACCTCGTGGCCGTCAGAGAGCAGCCGCTCGCACAGGTGCGATCCGATGAAGCCGGCCCCGCCGGTGACAAGTACCCTCATTCCTTTAAACGCGCCTCGCCGCGCAGCGCGCTCCCGCGCATCACGTGCCGGCAGTCTCCGCGGTTGACGGCCCTGTGGTTGACAGCTCCGGGGCCGAGGCCTCATGGCCCCCGCGCGCGTGGCGGCGGCGATGCCTGCGCCGCCCTTTCACGGGCTGCTCCTCGACGCGGCCGTTCACCGTCGCCAGCGCGGCGAGCAGGAGGAAGAGCAGCGCGATGGCGGCGAGGTGGAGCGGGAAGTCGAAGAAGCTGTGGACGAGCGCGCCGAAGCAGCCCGCGAGCGCGCCCGCGGCCACCCCGCGACGGAACTTGTCGTCCGAACCCGCGCGCGCGAAGCCCTGGCGGAAGAGCGAGACGAGGAAGGCGAGGCCGAGCAGCCCGCCGACCACCCCCGCGTCCGAGAGGATCTGCAGGTAGTCGTTGTGCGCCTGATCGAGGCGGGCCTCGCCGGGCGTCGGGTCGTGGCGCGTGTACGCGACGCCGAACGCACCCAGCCCCGCGCCGAGCCACGGCCGCTCGCGTATGATGTCCCGCGCGCCGCGCCAGAAGGTCGTTCGATCCGAGGTCACGTTGCCCGACGTGATCGTCTCCATCGTGCGGCTCACCAGCTCGTCGCCCATGTAGGCGAGCACGCCGACGAGGAGCACGAGGCCGAAGGCCAGTTGCAGGCCCAGGCGCCGCAGCACCGGACGCGCGCCGGTCGCGCCGCCCTCCGCCGCCGCGCCGGTTCCGTCCTTCCGCCGCGTGAGTGCGATCAGCCCCGCGAGGAACACCAGTTCCGCGGCGAAGGCGAGCACCCCGCCGCGCGAGAGGGTGGCGACGAGCGCCATCGCCATCACGATAGTCGCGAAAAGGTAGAGGGGCAGCAGATCCTTCTTGACCGCGCCCGCGAACAGCAGCCCGAGCGGGAGGCCCGTCGCCAGCACCATGTAGCCCGCGAAGTGGTGTCGGTTGATGAACGGCCCGAAGGGGCGGGCGTAGCGCGGCTGGCGCAGCCAGTAGATCTGCTCCGGGTTGAGGAAGAACTGCAAGAGCGCGAAGAGCGCGAGCGCCGCGCCGAACACGACGAGGACGCGCACGACGATGCGCAGGCGCTTCGGCGTGTCGATGAAGACGAGCGCGGCCGAAAAATAGACGGCGAGCGCGGCCAACTGCACGAGCGTCATGCGCGTCGCGTAGGGGTCGAGCGAGATGGTGCGCGCCGCGGCGGACGAGAGTTCGGCCGCCGTCGCGGCGTCTCCCCCGCCGAGCGGCAGCAGTTGGACGAG
>DATHBT010000034.1:0-15083 GCA_035295985.1 Pyrinomonadaceae bacterium
CGCGGACATCGCGCTCGCCTGCGGCGCGCGGGGCCTCCACCTCGGCCAAGACGACCTCGACCCGGCCGCGGCCCGCCGCGTCGTCGGCGACGATCTCCTCATCGGCTACTCGACGCACAACGTCGAACAGGCCGCCCGCGCCGCCCGCCTGCCCGTCGATTACGTCGCCGTCGGCCCGGTCTTCGGCACGCGGACGAAGGAGAACCCCGACCCCGCGGTCGGCCTCGAAGGCATCGCGCGAGTCCGCGCCGCGCTCGGCCCCGACGCGCCGCTCGTCGCCATCGGCGGTATAACTTTGGAGAACG
The DNA here is from genome assembly GCA_035295985.1 of Pyrinomonadaceae bacterium. GTDB lineage: Bacteria > Acidobacteriota > Blastocatellia > Pyrinomonadales > Pyrinomonadaceae > JAIVGV01. The sequence goes on from DATHBT010000034.1 coordinate 306, forward strand.
CGCCCGCCGTCCTCGCCGCCGGGGCCGACTCGGTCGCCGTCGTCAGCGCACTCGTCGCCGAACCCGACGAAATCGAGCGGCGCACGCGCGAGTTTCTCGCCCGGCTGTGAGTCGGCCGCCCCACCCCGGCGGCCGAAAGCCCTGAGTTGCCGGCCTTCGGGAAGTTTCCTCTTGCGCTCGCGCGCCCGATTAGAGAGAATGAGTTAGGCCACGCCGTAGGGCGCTCGGCCGGCCCCGCTAGTTAAGACCCCTCTCACACGCTTTCCGCGTCCCTAACCTCCCAAGTAAGTTTGGAGACACGCCCGGCATGAGTTTCTTCGATCTGCCGCCGATCATCGAGCGGATGCTGCTCGTCTCGGACAAAATCAGCGACCTCAACTTCTCGGTCGGCCAGCAGCCGCAGGTCGAGATCAGCGGCAAGCTGACCTCGGTGCAGCCGCTCGGCCTGCAAAAGCTCTCGCCCTACCAGACCGAGATCATCGCGATGTCGCTTCTGGAGAACAACCCCGAGGCGGCGGCCAAGCTGGCGCAGACCGGCTCGGTCGATCTCTCCTGGTCGCTGCCCACGAGGATTCGCTTCCGCGTCAACATCTTCCAGCAGCGCGGCTCGTACTCCATCGTGATGCGCGTCATCCCGACCGAAGTGCCCACGCTCGAATCGCTCTCCCTCCCCTCCCACCTCGCCGAGATCGTGAACCTGCGCAACGGCCTCGTCCTCGTCACCGGCCCGACCGGCTCGGGCAAGACCTCGACGCTGGCCGCCATCATCGACCGCATCAACAACGAGCACCACTACCACGTCGTCACCATCGAAGACCCGATAGAATTCCTCCACGCGCACCGCCGCTCGACGATCAACCAGCGCGAGATCGGCACGGACACCCAGAGCTTTCCCTCGGCCCTGCGCTCGGCCCTGCGCCAGGCCCCGAAGGTGATCCTGATCGGCGAGATGCGCGACTACGAGACCACCGAGATCGCGCTCGAAGCCGCCGAGACCGGCCACCTCGTCCTCTCGACGCTGCACACCATCGACGCCTCCAAGACCATCGACCGCATCATCGGCCTCTACCCGAAGAACGAGGAGCCGGTCATCCGCACCCGCCTCTCGCAGACCTTCCGCTACATCCTCTCGCAACGTCTGATCCCGCGCGCCGACGGGCAGGGCCGCGTCGCCGCCGTCGAGGTTCTGAAATCGACGCCGCGCACGCGCGAGTACCTGCAATCAGGCGAGTCCGAGGGGAAGACTTTGCTCGACGCCATGCGCGACGGCCACCACGACGGGATGCAGGACTTCGACACGGTCATCAAGGGGATGATCGAGCGCAATGTCGTCACGCTCGAAGACGGGCTGACGTTCGCCACCAACCCGCACAACCTCCAGCTCGCCCTCAAGGGCGTCTCCTTACGCGACGACTACACCAACCCCGGCGAGCCGCAGAATTTCGGCCGCCCCGCCGCCGCGACGCCGCCCCCGCAGCGCCGCCCCCCGATGATGCTCGACATAACGCAGGGGTGAGGAAAAGCTGTTAGCCGTTAGCTGTTAGCAAAACCGAAACCGAGATCGAAACGAGAGCGGGCTGATTCCGGCTAATAGCTAACAGCTAACAGCTAATGGCTAAAGGCTCTCACCCATCACCCATCACTTAAGAACATGGTCATCACCTGCCAGCAGTGTTCGGCGCGTCTGCAACTGGACGACACGAAGATTCCGGCGCGCGCCTTCACGGTGCGCTGCCCGAAGTGCCAGCACGTCATCAACGCGCAGCCGGCGGCGCAGGAGCCTGCGGCCGGCGGCGCGCTCGGCCTGGGCGAAGTGCCGGCCGCTCATTCACCGCGCACCTCGCGCCCGGCCCCGATCTTCAAGCCCGATGCGGGCGGGGCTGACGCGGCCGACGGCGGCGTCCTGCAGGGCGACCGCGACGAGGTCACGAACCTGCTCTCCGCGCTCCTCCAGCGCGCGATGACGACGGCCGCGGCCGAGGCGTCGCGCGGCGTGGGCCGGCTCGATCTCACGCACCGCTGCGTGCTGGTGTGCGCCTCGCCGGAGCACCGCTTCAACGTGGCGCGCACGCTCGTCGAGAGCGGCCACGAGGTTTACGTCGCCGAGGACACGACGCAGGCCATCGAGCGGATGCGCGAGAGGAAGATGGACGTCGTGATCCTCGAACCCACTTTCGACGCGGTGGAGCAGGGCGCGGCCTTCATCCGGCGCGAGATCGCGGCGCTCAGGCCCGTGGCCCGCCGCCGCCTCTTCTTCGTCGTCCTCTCGGCCGACCTGCGCAGCGGCGACACGCACCAGGCCTTCCTCGCCCACGCCAACCTGGCGCTCAACCCCGCCGACCTGGACGACCTGCCCGTACTGCTCGACCGCGGCATACGCGACTTCAACGAGCTGTACCGCGAGTTCAACCGCGTGCAGCAGTTCGCGCAAGCCTGACACGAGTTAGCCGCGCGCCGGGGCGCACGCACAGCGCCGCCCCGGCGCGTGCGCGAGCACGTTGACGATGCCGGGGGCCGCTAGTAATCTTGCTGGCGGCGTCCGGCAAAACTTTTGCTCAGCGGTCTTCAGCCGAAGGGTCGCGTCCTTCGTCCTCAGTCCGCCGCAAGCCCGCTTGAGACGCGCCGCCGAGTCGAGCAGATGGCAGCCCTCCCGCAACAGAAAGAGAGCCGCGCGCACGCGCACGACGGGCACGGCCACCGCGGCGGCCACGGTCACGGCCACAGCCACGGCAGCGGTCGCGGCACGGCGCTGCGCGGCAAGGGTCGCCTCCTGTGGGTGCTCGGCCTGACCTCCGCCTACATGTTCGCGGAGGCCGTCGGCGGTTATCTCACCAACTCGCTCGCGCTGCTCGCCGACGCGGGCCACATGCTGACCGACGTGGCCGCGCTCTCGCTCGCCCTCCTCGCCGTCTGGTTCGGCTCGCGGCCCGCCACGCCGCAGAAGACCTTCGGCTTCTACCGCCTCGAAATCCTCGCCGCCTTAACGAACGGCGTCGCGCTCGTCCTCATCGCCCTGCTCGTCCTCTACCACGCCTACGAACGCCTGCACGCGCCCGGCGAGGTCGAGACCGGGCTGATGCTCGTGGTCGCTTCGGGCGGACTGGCCGTCAACCTGTTCTGCGCGTGGCTGCTGCACGCGAGCCACGCGGGCGACTTGAACGTGCGCGGCGCGTGGCTGCACCTGATGGCCGACGCGCTCGGCTCGGTCGGCGCCATCGCGGCCGGCCTGCTGATGCGCTTCTACGGCTGGCAGCGGGCCGACCCGGCCGTCAGCGCTGTCATCGCGCTGCTCATCATCTGGAGCGCATGGCACCTGATCCGCGAATCGACCAACGTCTTGCTGGAAGGCACGCCCGCGCACATCAACCTCGCCTCGGTCGAGCAATCGATCCGCACGACCGGGGGCGTCGAAGACGTTCACGACCTGCACGTCTGGACGATCACCTCGGGCCTCGAAGCACTCTCCGCCCACGTCGTCCACGCGCGCGGCGTCTCGCAGCCCGCCCTGCTCGGCGAGCTGCGCGCCAAGCTCCACGCGGAGTTCGGCGTCGATCACCTCACAATCCAGATGGAGACCGAGGAGTTCGAGGACGAGGCGTTCCACTTCTGCAACGCGAGCGCGGTATGCTTTCGTTCCGAAAGCCGTCCGTAGTCAGTTGTCCGTGGTCAGTTGTTTGGGCTTGGGACGCGAGAAGCCTTCGCCGGGACGCTGTAGCTCATTAAGTACACGACAACGGACAACTGACCACGGACAACTGACAATCTCCTATGGAGATAAATTTACTGCTCACGCTCGACCTGCGCGAACAGGCGGCGCTCCAAGCCGCGCTGGTGACGCACGGCGCGCCCGACCACCTCGTGACGATGGCGCTCACGGGCGCGTGCCGCATCGCCACACTCGAAGAGGCCCGCAAGCTCAAACGCTGGCTCGCCGAGGCCCGCGCCGCCGAGACGGCCGACTTCGCCGCGCTCGAAACAATCGAGCGCGCGCTCGCCAAGTTCGGCGTGTGAGCCGGGTGAGGGAATGACTCGGATCGAGCTACGTTACGGGCGCGGCAAAATCTCCTTCGCGGACGACGCGGGGCGCTTCCGGGTTCTGACGCCGGTCGAAACGGTGGCCGATCAGCCGCTGTCGGACGCGGAGATGGGCGCGCTGATTGACGATCCGGTTGACTCGCAGCCGCTCGAAGACATTGTCTCGCCCGGCGAGAGCGTGCTCGTCGTCGTGTCGGACGCGACGCGTGCGACGGCCGCGGGGCAGGTCGTGAATCTCCTCGCACGACGCCTGATCGCGCTCGGCGTCGCGCCGTCGGATTTGCGGATCATCTTCGCCACCGGCATCCACCGGCCCGCCACCGCGGCCGAGAAGTCTGAGTTGCTGACGCCCTTTATCACGCAGCGCGTCCGCACGCTCGATCACGACCCTAACGACGAGAGCCGGACGGTCAACCTCGGCACGACCGCGCGCGGCACGCCCGTCGAGATCAACCGCGCGCTCGTCGAGCACTCGCACGTCATCCTCACCGGCGCCGTAAACTTCCACTACTTCGCTGGCTTCACCGGCGGTCGCAAGAGCGTATGCCCCGGCCTCGCCTCGGCGCGCGCCGTCACCGCCACGCACCTGCAGGCTCTGGATTTCGAGACGGGAGGCCGACGCGCGGGCGTCGGCGCGGGAAGGCTGGACGGCAACGCCGTTCACGAGGAGTGCGAGCGCGTGGCGGCCGAGGTCGCGCCGTCGTTTCTCATCAACACGGTCGTGGACGAGCGCGGCCGTGCCGTGCGCCTCTACGCCGGCGACTGGCGCGCGGCGCACCGCCTCGCCTGCGCCGAGTTCGCGGACACGCATGCCGTCCACATCGAGGAGAGGCGCCCGCTCGTCGTCGCCAGTTGCGGCGGCCACCCTTACGACATCAACATGATTCAGGCGCACAAGGCGCTCGACATGGCGGCTTACGCCTGCGAGCCGGGCGGCTCAATCGTCCTCGTCGCCGAATGCCCGGAGGGGACGGGCCGCGCGGACTTCATGCAGTGGTTCGACTCGGCTGATTCGCGCTCGCTCGCCGGACGGCTGCGCGACTCTTACGCCGTCAACGGCCAGACCGCGTGGGCGCTGCTGACGAAGGCAGAACGCTTTGACGTGCACCTCGTCTCGTCGCTCCCCGAAGAGCAGGTGATAAGGATGCGCATGAAGCCTGCACGCACCGTCGAAGAGGCGCTCGCGAAGGTTGACCCGTCGGCCGACGGCTACGTCATGCCGCACGGCGCGCACCTCATGCCCGTCGTCGGCGCGGCGGATATGGCCGGCGCGTGAGCGGACTTTGTAGGGGCAGGGCTTGTCCCTGCCCGGCCTGTTTTGTCGGCGCACGGGCAGGGACAAGCCCTGCCCCTACAAACGTGGACGCGGTATGCGTTCACACTGTCGTTGAAGGGAGAACCGAAGTGAAGAAGTCGTTCAGACTGTTCACCGTCGCGCTCGCGGCGTGCTCTCTGTTTGGCGCGGCGCGGGCGCAGGACGCGCCGCAGCAGCCGCAGCAGCCGGACGAGCGCGGCGTCAGAGAGCAGCGCGTCGCGTTGACCGAGGCGGCGACGGCGCTTGATGTTGAGGGGCGTCCGGCCGTCGCGGCGCGGCTCGTGACGACGAACCTCACGGCCAGCGCGGACGCGCCCCTGCGCAACGTCTCGCTCGTCGTCGAGAACCGCAGCCCCGTCTTCTACAACTACGCCTCAGGCTGGGCCACCTTCTACGACGCGCGCGGCGTGCGCTGCGGCGAGGGGCTGTGGAAGGTCGAGGCGTTCGCGCCCGCCGAGTCGGCCGAGGTGGACACGCCGGGCCTGCGCCTGACCTGTAGCCCGGCGGCGTGGCGCGTCGTCGCGCTCAACCTCCTGACCCGCACGACCGACATCGCCAAGCCCGACCAGCCCGCGCCGCCCGCCGCCGAACCGGCCGCGCCGGCTCCCCCGCCCCCCGGCGCAAATCAGCGGCTCGAAATCAACATCAACGGCCGTACGCTCCCCTTGCAGTTGAATAACCCGCTGGAGATCGTCGTCGGCCAGGAGCGCGTGCAGATCGTCGTCCGCCCCGCGCCGTGAAGGTGCGGCGGTTGTCGAAGTCGAAGCGGCGGCGAGGGTGTTGATTCCTCGCCGCCGCTTCGCCACGTTTCAGCCTCGCGCTCCCGGTTGATGCTGATCGTGACGCGCGTTAAAGTAGCCGGAGCCGTCGGCAGCACCACGCGAAGCTAAACCATGAGCCGCCATCACGAAGGTCTGACGGGGAAAGCGCGTGCGCGCACGAGCGCGTCCGACGAGGGCGTGCGCGCGCGGCTCTCGGAGATCGTCGGGGCGGAGAACGTACTCGTCGATCCCGAACGCGTCGAGCCTTACGCGCAGGACGCGGTCAAGGAGAAGTTCCCGCCGGAGGCGGTCGTCTTCCCCGCCACGGCCGAAGAGGTCTCGCAGATTTTGCGGCTCGCGAACGAGCGCCGCTTTCCGGTGACGGCGCGCGGCGGCGGCGTCGGCTACACGGGCGGGGCCGTCCCAGTCGAGGGCGGCATCGTCGTCGGAACCGACCGGATGAACCGCATTCGCGAGATCAACGCCGACGATCTCTACGCCGTCACCGAGCCGGGCGTGACGACCTACGCCTTGCAGCAGGCCGTCGAACAGCTCGGCCTCTTCTACCCGCCCGACCCGGCTTCATATAAAAACTCATTCATCGGCGGCAACGTCGCCGAGAACGCCGGCGGCATCCGCTCGGCCAAGTACGGGGTGACGAAGCACTACGTGCTCGGCCTCGAAGTCGTGCTGCCCACGGGCGAGATCGTGCGCGCGGGCGGGCGGACGACGAAGAACGTGACCGGCTTCGATCTGACCGGCCTCATCTGCGGCTCCGAGGGGATGCTCGGCATCATCACAGAGGCGACGCTCAAACTACTCCCGCTCCCCGAAGCGACGCGCACGGTGCGCGCCACCTTCCGCACGATGGCGGAGGCGTGCGCCTGCGTGCCGCGCTTCAACCGCGCGCGCATCACGCCCGTCGCCATAGAGGTGCTGGATCGCAACGCCCTCCGCGCCGTCGAGTCGGAGTTCGCCTTCGGCTTCGGCGAGGAGGCGGGCGCGCTGCTCCTCGTCTCCGTGGACGGCCACCCCGACGAGGTCGAGCGCGACGCGCGCACGGTCGAGCAGGTGGTGCGCGACGGCGGGGGCTTCGACGTGATCCGCTCCGAGACGAGCGAGGAGGAGGAGCGCCTGTGGGACGCGCGCCGCGCGCTCTCGCCCGCGATCAAGAAGTTCGGCACGATGAAGTTCAACGAGGACGTGGTCGTCCCGCGCTCGCGCGTCCCCGAACTGGTCGCGCGCGTCGAGGAGATCGGGAAAAAATACGAGACCTTCGTCGTCAACTTCGGCCACGCGGGCGACGGCAACATCCACGTCAACTTCATGTGCGACCGCGACGATCCCGAAGCGATGCGCCGCGCCCGCGCGGCCGTGCGCGAGACCTTCGCCGCGGCCGTGGACTTAGGCGGCACGATCAGCGGCGAGCACGGCATCGGCTACGTCAAAGCCCCGTACCTCTCGATGGCCCTCGGCGAGCCGACCATCGAGATGATGCGCCGCATCAAGCACGCGCTCGATCCGAACGGCATTCTCAACCCCGGCAAGATGTTCGGCTGAATGAGCGATAAGTATTTCGTTAAGGGGCGATGATGTCTATCATGATAAGAGTTGCGGTTCTGGCGCTGGCGTTAATTGCCGGATGCTTCTGCGTGCGTGGGCAAGTGCCAGTAGCTACCAGCACGGGCACTCCGGCCAACATGCCGCCTGCGCCTGATCTGTCGAAGACAGAGGTGCCGACTGTCGGGTTCTGCGATCTGGTGAGTGATCCAGAGAAGTATGACAGCCAAGTAGTTCGGACGAAGGCGCTCATTTATTTCGGTTTTGAAACCTCATCCCTTTACCTTCCCGCCTGCCGCCAGCTCGATACTTGGGCAGCCTACGACCCCTCCTACGATGGCAAAGCCAAAGAGAGTAAGAAGCTCTATAAAATTCTGGCTGGAGGAAAGAGTAACTATTATAAGATCGCGGAGGTCACAATCGTCGGGCGTTTTATAGGGAAGAAGCAGGTGGTTATCAAGCTCAAAGATAAAACCTACTACACGGGTTATGGACACATGAATATGTTCCCATACCAGTTCATAATCTTGCGGGTCGAGAGCGCGAAGGCTGCCCCGGCTGATATCAAGCCTTGACCCCCCGATGCCATCTGGTAACGACGGCAAGCAGCCGGCCACGAATAGCAAAATTCATGCTCTCGATCCTCGCAGACCTGCAACGCTTAAAAAGGCTCGACCGGACGGGCTGGGTGCTGCGCGGGCTGGCTCCGGGCGCGGAGTCGGTCGCGGCGCACAGCTACGGCGTGGCGGTGGCGGCGATGCTGCTGGCCGACGAGATTCGCGCGCGCGGCGTCGAGTTGGACGCGGAGCGCGTCTTACGGCTCGCGCTGCTGCACGATCTGGCCGAGGCGCGGACGGGCGACATGCCGCGGACGATGGCAGAGTATTACGGCGCGGAAGCGCGCAGGCGCGCCGAGGGGTTGGCATTCGCTGATGCGGTAAGGGGGTTGGGTGAGCCGCTGAGGGCGGAGTACGAGCGGCTGCACGAGGACTACGAGGCACGTGCGAGCGTGGAGGCGCGGATCGTGAAGGCGGCGGACATCGTCGATCTGCTGGCGCAGGCTTTGACGTTCGAGCGCGCGGGCGCGCGCGAGCTGGACGAGTTCTGGGAGGGCGCGACCGCGCGCGACTTCGGGCTGGAAGGCGCGGCGCGCGAGGTGGTCGCGGAAACCGTCGGCGCGCTAGTCGCGGCGCGTGAGGGGCTGAGGCGGGGCTAGGGCGGGCCGAGGGATGTACGACTGGCTCTACGAGAACGTGATCGCGCGCGTGACGGGGATCGGCCTCGTCTGGGGCTTCGTCATCTTCCTCGTCACCTTCACCTTCAGCTTGGCTGTCACCGTGCTCGTCCTGATCAAGCTGCCGGCCACCTATTTTCACAGTGAGCACGGCCGCGAGTTCTGGGTCGAGCGCCACCCGGTTCTGCGGTGGACGGGCATCGTCGCCAAAAACGTCTTCGGGCTGGTTCTCGTGCTCCTCGGTGCGATCATGTCGCTGCCCGGCGTGCCCGGTCAGGGCGTGCTCACCATCCTGCTCGGCGTGATGCTCCTAGATTTTCCCGGCAAGCGGCGTCTGGAACTCAAGTTGGTCAGCCGTCCCCAAGTCCGCCGCGCCATCGACCGCATCCGCGCGCGCTTCGGCAGGCCGCCACTCGTGCTGGACTAAGGAATTAACCACAGAGGGCACGGAGGCTCGCGGAGGGGCAGAGTGATTCAACCACCTGCTCTTCCTCCGCGAGCCTCCGTGCCCTCTGTGGTGAAAATTCCGGCTCGCCTCGCGCTCAAGCTCAGCGCCACTCGCCGAGGACGACGAAGGGGGCCCAGTAGAACGGGTGCCGGTAGCGCGCGTCGTTCTTGACGGCGAGTTGCGCGCGGCGCATGGCCTCGGCTTTCGGCTGGCCCGCGGCCAGCTCGCGGTAGAAGACGATCATCATGTCGCGCGTGGCCTCGTCGCTCACGCTCCAGAGCGAGGCGACGACCGTCGGCGCGCCGGCCTTGGCGAAGGCCCGCGACAGGCTCCCGTAAGTCGCGCTCGGATCGCCGCCGCCGACGTTTGTGTTACAGGCCGAGAGCGTGACCAGACGCGTGCCGGCGAAGGAGAGCTTGTAGTTCTCCTCAACGATGTCGCGCACGGAGAGGCGCGGGGGCGTGCCGGCGAGCAGCAGGTAGCTCTCCTTGGGGTCGCGACTGTCGATAATGCCGTGCGTGGCGAAGTGGACGAAGGGCGCGCGCGACGCCTCGCCGCCCGCGACGCGCTGGACGGTCGCCTCCGGCCCGACGAAGACCTTCGGCTGAGAGAAGACCTGCGAGATCGCGCCGACCTCGGCGGTCGCGCCGGGCAGGCTCCCGTCCGGGTTGCCGAGCGCGAGCAGGCCCGACTGCCTCAAGTCCTCGCCAGTCGAGACGGCCGCGCGGCGTGCGACGACACCGAGCACGCCGGCCGACGGCAGGTAGGCGAAACGCTTGGTCTCGATCAGGTAGTTGATGCCCCCCCCGGCGTCCGCGCGGCCGAGCGCGTGCAGCGGCAGGAAGTAAATCTCCGCGGCGGGCACGAGGAGGATCGTCTCCGCGCGTTCGATCTCCGCCTGCGCGGGCGCGAGGAGCGCCTCGTAGAGTTTGGCGGTGAGCGCGTTGACGGCCGAGAGATCGCGCTCACGGCCCGCGCCCTGAGCGCGGAGTTCGACGCCGATGCCGCGCGCCGTCACGTCGTCGGGCGCGACCGTCTTGCGGTACTCCGCGATCATGCGCGCGAGTTCGGCGCGCGGGAGCGGCACGGTGCGCACGGCGGGGGCGGCGTCGCGCGTGACGAGGAAGATGTGCAGCTCGGTGCCGGTGGGGAAGTAGGAGACGAGCAGGGCACGCTCGGGCAGGTGTCGCCGCGTCTCGTTGATGTCGGTCGCGTTGACGGCGACGAGTTCCGCGTAGGAGGGATCGATCCGCTTGATCCGCTCGACCGCCTCGGTGTACTCGCGCCGCGTCGAGTCGGCGCGCGCGCGGAGTTGCGCCACGCGCGCCGAGTCGCGCCGCTCAGGCGTCTTAGCCAGCTCTGCGGTCAGCTCGTTGTCGGCCACGCGCGCCGCCTCGCCCGCGCGCCGGGCGGTTTCGAGCTGCGCGTTGAGCGCGGGGTCTTTTGCGCCGACCTGCGCGCCGGCCAGGGCGTCAACGAGCGCCTTCGACTTCGAGCGTTCGAGATACTGAAAAGCCTCGGCCGCGCGCCCGCGCCTGATGAGCAGTTTGATCAGACGCTCGTACAGCTCCTTGTTCGCGCGCCCGGAGCTGAACACCTCGGCGCTCGCGCCGCGCCCGAGCGAGCCGGCGAGGGCTTCGAGAATTTCGACGGCCTCGGCGTAGGAGGCGAACGCCTCGTCGTCGCGGCCCGCGCTTTCGAGCGTCTGGCCGAGGCTGGTGAGCGTGTAGGCGATCTGCGCGCGCAGGCCCAGCTCGCGCCACATCGCGAGCGACTCGCGCAGGTGCTGCTCGGAGGGCTTGAGGCGCGCGCCGCCGAGGCCGCCTTCGGCGCGGCCCACGTCGCGCAGGAGCGCGGCGACGGTCGAGCGCGACCCCAGGCCGCGCGCGATCTTGAGCGCGTCATCGGCCAGTTGCCGTGCCTCCTCGTAGCGGCCGGCGTCGCGCCGCAGGCCGCTCTGCAATGCGAGCAGGTGTGTGACGGTCGAGGCGTCGTTCTTGCGCGCGGCCTCACTGATCGCGGCGGCGACGGGCGCTTCGGCCGCGGCGTAGTTGCCCCGCTCGCGCTCGATGCGCGCCAGCGCGACGTAGGTCTCCGTGCCGGTGAAGTCGCCGCCCGCCGTGTTGACGTTCACGGCCTGCGCCTGCGCGTAAGTTTTCGCGGCGCGGTCTAAGTCGTTCAGTTCTTCGTAGAGCAGCGCGCGGTGGCTGAGCAGAATCCCGCGGTAGGCGGGGGCGGCCACCTCGGCCAGGGTGAAGCGGAACTGCTCGTCCTCGTCCGGCATGAAGCCGGTCTGGCGTCGGCGCGCGGCCACGTCCACGCCCGTCAGGTTCGGGTTGTTAGACTCGTCGATCCACTTGACGAGATCGGCCTCGTCGGGCGCGCCCGCAGCGTAGAGGCGCGGCCGTGCGCGCTCGGCCGCGGTGAGCAATTCGTCGGCAGCGCGGAGGTCGCCCTGCTTGGCGCGGATGGAGGCGATGCCGATCCGGGCGTTGAGGGCGGCCACCTCGCGGTAGAGTCGGTCGCTCTCGTTCGAGCGCGCCACCATCTTGCGCAGCGTCTCGTCCGCCACGGCCGACTCGTCCTGCGGCGGCGGGAGCGCGCCGGGGCGCGTCACGGCGATCACCTCCTCGTAGCGCGCGGCGGCGGCGGCCCAGTCCTCGGCCTGCCGCGCGATGTCGCCGAGCGTCTGGAGCGTGTTGTAGATCTGCGCGCGGCGGGGGTCGGCCTGCCTCATCCGCAACGCCTCTTCGGCGGCGGCGCGGGCCTTCGCCAGATCACCCGCCGAGCGGTGCGCCCCGGCGACGGCTTCGAGCGCCTTCGCGACGTTGGCCGGGTTGCCGCCCTCGCGCGCAATCGCCAGGCGGCGCTCGGCCACCTTCACGATCATGGCCGTGTCGCGGTTCTGCGTGGCGAGTAGGTCGAGCTTCTGCAGGTGCACGTCAACTATCTGTTCGAGCAGGCCGCGGTAAGACTTGCGCTCCTCGTCCGTCCTGGCAGAGTCGATCTTCGCCACCCACAGCGAACGGTGACTTTCGAGCAGAGCCTCGGTCTGCGCGCTCTCGACGCGGTAGTTCTCGCGCTTGCGCGCCTCGGCGCGGACGTAGTGTTCGGCGGCCTCCGTGTGTCGGCCCAGGCCGGTGAGCGAGCCGCCGAGCTGCGCCTCGAAGTCGGCCAGCGCCTTCGAGGCGTTGAGCCTCTGTTCGTCGGTCTTCGCGTCGGCGAGGAGCTTCTGCTGCTCTTCGAGCGCGGCGGCGAGCGCGGCGCGGACGCCCTCGCGGTCGCCGAGGCTGCGGCGTGCCGCGGCCAGGTTGTCGAGCGCGAAGACGCGATAGCGGCGCACGCCCGGCAGTTTCGCGCCGCGCTCGGCCGAGAGCGCGAACTGCTCGGCCGCCGTCTTCCAGTCCTCGGTCAGGCGCGCCGCGAAGCCGAGAAGGAGCGGCGCTTGGTGCAGGCCGACGCCGTGCTGCCAGCGTTGCCAGATTCGTTCGGCGCGCTCGGCGAGCGGGCGCACGTCGGCGGGGCGTCGCTCGCGCAGGGCATAGACGGCGAGGTTGCCGGAGAAGGCCGCGGCGGCAAGCTGCGCGCCGGACGAATCGGCGAGGATGAGCGCGCGCTCGGTCAGCTCGCGCGGCGTGCCGTCGGGCGCGCCCTCGCCGGCCTCCTTCTGCTCGTCGCGCGCGTGCGCGACGAGGGCGAGGTAGATCAACTGCTCGACGGCCGCGCCCTCCCGCGTGAAGCCGACGCCGGGCCGCGGGTCTTTGAGCCACGCGGCGAACCTGGTTTCGAGGGCGCGCGTCCCTTCGTCCGTCTCGGCAAGCAGGGCACGTATCTCTTCGGCGTGATCCAGCGAGGGGTGCTCGTAGAGGCGCGAGGTGGCTGTGTCGAACAGCAGCTCCCGGTAGAGTGCGCGCGCCGCCGCCGGGTCGCCCTTCGCCAGTGCGCGCGCGCCGTCAGCCTTCCCGGCGGCGACGAGCGGGGCGAGCTTCTGCCACAGTGCGAGGGCGGACTGCGCGTCCTGCGCCTGAGTGTTAGCCTGGGCGACGGCGCGGGCGGACGCGCGCACGGAGACCGCGGACGGCGCGGTGGCGAGCAGCGCACACGCGGCCATTACGAGGGGGGCAGCTTTTTTCATGTCGAGGTAAAGAACCACAGGGACGGCATTCAGGGGTTCCGGCGTCTCGGGTTGAAGCGGCGCGCGGCGCGCGCCGGTCGAGCCGTGATCGTACAGCAACGCGGCGGCGCGCGACAACAGCCGCGCGCCGCTAGTGTGCAGTTCGTCAAAGTGTACGGGGGGCGCGTTGACAAGGTGGGGGGCGTTTGCTAGCTTGCCCTACTAATTTAAAGCCGCGTTTTCGGGTAGAATCTTGTTCGTGCTTCGTCGTCCGCCGATATACATGAGTCGTCCCCTTTTTCCCCGCCCACAGGCCGCGCGCCTCCTCGTCGTGCTCGCGCTCGCGGCCTGCGCGCTGGCGTCTGCCGGGTGCAGCCGCTTCATCAAGAGCAAGGTGGCCGTGCCGCAGCTCCTGTCGCCGCTCCAGCAGGCCGACACCGGGCGGCTCATCGAGGAGATCAACCGCGCGGCGCAGGTGCGATCACTTCGCGGCAAGGTCGATCTCAAGTTCCTCGATAACTCCTTCGCGCAGTGCGGCATCGCCGAGGAGTACACGGCGGCCGACGCCGACATCACCACGCAGCGGCCGGGCCAGATTTACCTGACCATCCAGGACCCGTTCATCGGCTCGAAGATCGCCGAGATGTCCTCGAACGGCGAGAAGTTCTGGGTCGCCGTGCTCAAGGGCGACCAGAAGTACCGCCGCTTCGTGACGGGCACGAACGAGGCGCAGTACGAGCGCATCGGCGGCGACGGCCCCGTGCAGTGCGGCAAGGACGGCGACAAGGCGGCGATGCAGCAGCGCGCCGTCAGCGCATTTTCGGGCCTGCGCCCGCAGCACTTCACGGACGCGCTCCTCGTGCACCCGGCGGGCGAGCCGGGCCTCATCTACGCGCGCGCGGAGGTCTTCGCCGAGGAGCCGGACACGCGGCGCGGCGCGAAGAAGAGCGCGCGCGTGGTGCGCGGCTACTACCAGCTCGAAGAGCTGCGCCCCGTAGGCGAGGGCCGCGCTCAACTACTGCGCCGCTTCTGGTTCGACCGCTTCGGTGGCGTCCGGCTCGCGCGCCTCCAGACCTTCGACGAGGGCGGGGCGCTCGAGACCGACGTGGTCTATCGCGACCCGAAGCCCTTCGGCGAGGGCGGCCGCCACAGCCTCCCCGCCGAGATCGAGATCACGCGCCCGCAGGATCGCTACTCGATCCGCATCAACTACCAGACCCCCGAATCCGTCAGCCTCGATCAGCAGTTCCCCCCGGAAGCCTTCGTGCTCCAGAACAAGGACAACCTGCCGGTCTTCGATCTGGACGCCAG
>DATHBT010000035.1:0-5005 GCA_035295985.1 Pyrinomonadaceae bacterium
CCCCGCCCCTACAGAATCCTTCTGCAGCCGCGACCCCGTTTGACGTTCACACTTCGCCTCGTTGATTCAGGAGGAGCGATGATGTTCCCACACGCTTTTAAGAAAATCTCTGACGGCGTTTCGCCGCGCCGGCTGCTGGCCGCGGCCGTAGCGCCGGCGCTGCTCGCCGCGTTGCTCGGCGCGTCCGCGCGGACGGCCGCGGCGCAGTCGCAGCCCATAACCTTCCACAACAACACGATGGCCGACCACTCGGCGACGAGCGGCGAGCCGATCATCAAGGTCGATAACCGCGACCGCATCTTCGTCACCACCCCCTTCGGCCTGAGCACCACGGTCAGCATCCTCTGGCGCTCCGACGACGGCGGGCGCACCTACCTCCCGCTCGGCCCGCCCATACTGCGCGACGCCGTCACCGGCCCCGGCGGCGGCGACTCCGACGTTGACTTCGACGACAAGGGCCGCGTCTATTTCATCGACTTGTCGGCGGCCTGCGTCACCGTCGCAGTCTCCGAGGACGGCGGCAACACGTTCCCGACGGATCGCACCAGCTACATCTCCTGCGTGAGCGGCCAGACGATGGGCGCGATAGACGACCGCCAGTGGATCGTGGCCCAGGGCGACGGCCGCGCCTACATGACCTGGCGGCGCTTCACCGGGCTCTCGCCCCTCCCGTTCTACATGTGGCGCACGCGCGACGCCGGCCGCACCTGGGATCAGGGCCGCGTCCTCGGCAACGTCAGCCAGTCCGGCCCGCTCAAGGTGGACAAGACGAAGCGGCGCGTGACGGTGAACGGGCAGGAGCGCGACGCGATCCTCGTCTATCAGATTTACTACAACGGGAACGACGTGCGCATGTTCCGCGTCACCGATCTGGACGACGGGTCGGAGCCGACGGTCGAAGACTTCCGCATCTACAACGGCGGGAGCGAGGACACGAGCTTCGTCTTCCCGGTGCTGACGGTTGACCGCGCCGGCAACCTCTACGCCGTCTGGTCGCAGGCCCAGTCCACTCCGGGGACGAGCCAGTCGATCTGGATGGCGACCTCGACCGACCGCGGCGCGACCTGGTCGCCCCGCAAGCGCGTGAGCACGTTCACGGGCACGAACATCATGCCGTGGATCGTCGCGGGCGACGCGGGCCGCGCGGCCATCATCTGGTATCGCAGCCCGCTCGCCGGCAACCCGAACACGCTCGCGAGCGAGTGGACGATCCACATGGCGCAGACGCTGAACGCCTTCGACGCGACCCCGTCGTTCGAGACCGTGCAGGTGAGCCAGAACATCGTCCACCGCGGCGAGATCTGCACCGACGGCACGCTCTGCGACGCGCAGGGGCGCGACCGCAGCTTCCTCGAATATCCAAGTATTGACATGGACTCGAAAGGCGCTGCCGTCATCGTCTATAACGACAACACTAACCAGTCTGAAGGCCCCTACGTGATGACGGCCAAGCAGGCGACGGGGCCGAGCCTGCTCGCCTCGGTCGGCAACCTCGGCCGCGAGCCGGGCGCGGTGGCGATCACGACCCCGGCCGCCAACCAGTCGGCCGCGGGCAACACATTCACAGTCTCCGGCACGCACACCGTCCCGCCGAAGAACTACGACCGCGACGAGGCGGGCGACGCGCACTTCCGCTCGACTGATCCGAACCGGCCCGGCGCGGATCTGCGCTCCGTCTCGGTGCGCGAGGAGGGGAGCGACTTAGTCGTCACCATGCAGGTGGCCGACCTGACGACGGCCGCAGTCAACGCCGCCGCTTCGTCCGTCGCCAACGGCGAAGGGATGCTGTATCTCACGCAGTGGGACTACAACGACACGATCTACTGGCTCGGTGCCGAGGTGCGCGCGACGGGCACGAGCTTCTACACGGGCACGCTCGGCATGATCCGCTCGGCCACGTCGAAGAAGTTCATCACCTACAACCCCGACCTCGTGAAGTCGCAGCAGGTCAGGGGGCAGATGCAGGCCGCCGCGCCCGGCGCGATCACGATCCGCGTGCCGAAAGCCGTGGTCGGCAGCCCGGCCGCGGGCGCGCAGTTCCATTCGCTGACCGCTTACGCGCTCTCGGAGCGCGGGCCGCTCGTGCCCGTCGGCGCAGACCTGCCGAACGCACCGTTCCCGGCCCCGAAGACGACGAGCGTCACGCCCGGCCCGTCGGGCCTGCCCGTCCAGCTCGACGCCACGGGCGCAGTGACCTACACGGTCGGCGCGGCCGGCCCGGCCTCGGACGGCGTGGTCGAAGTCTCGGTTGACGATCCGACGTTTTCGTCGCCGCGCACGGCCGCCTTCTCAACCGATCTCGGCCAGGCGCGTTGGGAGTTCGCGCTCGATCTCTCGCAACTCGCCTCCGGCTCGCACACGGTTTACGCGCGCCAGCGCATCAACGGCCGTGACTACTCCCCAGTCGTCTCGGCGCAGTTCGCGATCCCCGACACGGTCGAGGCGGACGTGACCTCGCTCGTCGGCATCGAGACCGGCAACGCCCGCTTCTCGGCCGGCGCGGCCTCGTTCGATCTCGCCATCAGGAATACTTCGGGCGAGACGATCTTCACGCCGCTCTCCGCACGCGTCGCGCAGCTCTCTTCCTACACGGGCCGCGTCACGGTAGCGAACGCCGACAACAGCGTGACCGGCGCGGGCGCGCTGTGGAACTACGCCGGTCTGACGGGCGGCGACAACGCGCTCTCGCCGACCGAGCGTTCCGGCGCGCGCAACGTCCGCTTCAACAACCCTAACGGCGAGACCTTCACAGTCTCCTTCGCGGTCGTCGGCCACCTCTCGCGCGGCACTGCGGGCGCACAGTCGGCCCAGTCGTCCGGCGGCACGTCGTCCGGCGCGGGTTCAACTGGCGGTACGGGAGGCGAGGGCACGCAGTCAACCTCGCCCGGCGGCCTGACGAGCCTCGTTTACAAGGTGACGTTCAACCCGCTGCTCGGCACGGCGACGGTCGAGGTCGCGCCGCTGACGAAGTAACAGGGAGAGGCTCACCACAGACGATTGCGGAATGCGGATTGCGGATTGCGGATTAGAAGACAGCTTGTCTTTTCAATCCGCAATCCGCATTCCTTTTGCGCGCCCGCCCCGTTGCGGCTAGAATACGCCCCGCAAATCGCCAGCCCGAAATTCCCGGAAACCCGCCAGGAGAGAATTTATGAGACCCCTCAGACAGTTGTTCGCCACGGCTTTGCTCGTCGCGTTCGCCGTGCCCGCGGTCGCGCAGCAGCCGCCCGCCAGTAGTGCAGCGCCGACCGCCTGGACGCCGGAGCTACAGATGAAGGTCAGGACGGTCGGGCCGGTGCGCGTCTCGCCCGACGGCCGGCGCGTCGCTTACGGCGTGACCGACGCCGTGATGACGGCCGACAAGAGCGAGATGCTCACGCAAATCTGGGTCGCCGACGCGGACGGCTCGAACGCCTTCCAGTTGACGCACGCCGACAAGTCTTCGACCAACCCGCAGTGGTCGCCCGACGGCCAGTGGCTCGCCTTCACCTCGACGCGCAAGGACAACAAGAACAACCTGTTCCTGCTCCGCATGTCCGGCGGCGAGGCGGAGCCACTGACGGATGTTAAAACCGCCGTCGGCAACTTCGCCTTCTCGCCCGACGGCCAGTGGATCGCCTTCACGATGCGCGACGCGCCGAGTGAGGAAGAGGAGAAGATGAACAAGGGCCGCGCCGACTACCGCTGGGTGGACGAGAACGTGAAGATGAGCCGCCTCTACGTCATCCCCGTCCGCAAAGACGCGGCGGGCAAACGCGAGCCGCGCAAGCTGACTGCGGAGACCGGCTACACCATCGACGGCGACTTCGACTGGTCGCCCGACGGCCGCTGGATCGCCTTCAGCCACACGCGCACCCCGAAGGCTAACGACTGGCCGAGCGCCGACGTGTCCGCGGTCGAAGTCGCCACAGGGAAGGTGACCGCGCTCGCCTCGACGCCCGCGGCCGAGAACTCGCCCCGCTTCTCGCCCGACGGCAAGTGGATCGCGCTCATCATCAGCGACAACCCGCCGCGCTGGGCGCAGAGCGGCGTCATCCACGTCATCCCCTCGGCGGGCGGGACGCCGAAGGCTTTGGCCGCGTCGCACGACGGGCAGCCGGGGATCGGCGGCTGGTCGGGAGACGGCAAGCGCATCTACTTCTCCGAGGCGCGCGGCACGGGCACGCAGCTCTACACGCTCGACGTGGCCTCGAACAAGATCACGGAAGTGGGCGACAGCCGACAGGTGCTCGGCGGCGTCAACATGAACCGGGCGCGCACGATGATCGGCTTCACCGCGCAGGCGTCCGACCGTCCGCCCGAGGCGTACGTCTCGCGCGTTGACGCGTTCGCGCCCGTGCAGGTGAGCAAAGTTAACGCCGACCTGCCGAAGCTGCCGCTCGGCCGCACGGAAGTCGTCAAGTGGAAGAGCGCCGACGGCAAGGAGATCGAGGGGCTTCTGACCTACCCCGTGAACTACCAGCCGGGCAAGCGCGTGCCGCTCATCCTGAACGTCCACGGCGGCCCGGCCGGCGTCTTCCAGCAGACCTACATCGCCGGCCGCGGCGCGTACCCGCTCGCCTCCTTCGCCGCCAAAGGCTACGCCGTCCTGCGCCCGAACCCGCGCGGGTCTTCGGGCTACGGGACGGAGTTCCGCCGCGCCAACATCAAGGACTGGGGCTTCGGCGACTACCAGGATTTGATGACCGGGGTCGATAAGGTCGTCGAGATGGGCGTGGCCGACCCCGAACGGCTCGGCGTGATGGGCTGGTCTTACGGCGGCTTCATGACCTCGTGGATCGTCACGCAGTCGAAGCGCTTCAAGGCGGCCTCGGCGGGCGCGCCCGTCACCAACCTGATGAGCTTCACGGGCACGGCCGACATCCCCAGTTTCATCCCCGACTACTTCGGCGGCCAGCCGTGGGAGATCGTGGAGACCTACAGCAAGCACTCGCCGATGTTCAACGTCAAAGGCGTCACGACGCCGACGATGATCCAGCACGGCGAGGCCGACGACCGCGTGCCC
>DATHBT010000036.1:0-10461 GCA_035295985.1 Pyrinomonadaceae bacterium
CCCGGCCCGTCGTCGCCACCATCACCTTACCTTCGCCCCCCTCGCCGAGGATCAGGCCTGGCTGAGCCGAGACGACGCCCGCCACTGCGGTGTCGTAGGAGGAGGCCGAGGCGAGCACGTGGTTCGAGCGCGACGGGTCGAGGATGACGACCGTGCCGGCCGCGAGCTTCTGGACGGAAGGGACCCACTCGGCCACGTCCTGGTACTTAGCCTCGATGACGCCGCCCGTGATCTTGCCCGTCGCGTTCAAGTCACCGGTGACGTTGGCCGCGCCGTTGACGTCGAGCTTGTAGGAGGGTTTCGGCGTGTCGGTGCCGATGCCGACGTCGCCGGCGCCGGTGATGATCACCCTCGTCGCGTTGTTGGTGCCGAGGTGCAGGCTCGCGTTGTTATAGTTGATGACGTGGGCGCAGCCGGCGCAGTGGTAGGCGGCGCCGGCCATCCCGCCGTTGTTCTGGCCCAGTATCAGCCCCCACGTGTTGGCCGCCGAGGTGATGTTGAGCTGGTTCTGGGGCGTGCCCGCTCCGGCCGTCCCGACCACCTGCATTGTGTTGCCGACCCCGGAGCTGTTATAGCCGGAGACTGTCAGCGCCTGCTGCGGGCTGTTCGTGCCGACGCCGACGCTCCCCGAGCTGTAGTGAATGCTCGACCCGCTGGTCGCCCACTGGCTAGCCCCCCCGCCAGCCTCCGCCCACGAGCTCTTGCAGTCGCCGGCGATACACAGGCCGCCTGACGCGTTGATCTTCCCGCCCTGTACGTCCAGCTTGAACGCCGAGTTGGGCGACGCCGTCCCGATGCCGACGTTGCCATTGTTTAGGATCGCCATCCTCACGGCGCCGCCCGGGTAGTCCCCGCCCGTGTAGAAGTAGTGGCCGCCCGCCCCCCCCGCCACGGCGGAGACGTTGCCGACGTAGTCGGTGCGCCACTTGGCGACCGTCGCCCCGTTGATGACCGAGGTGATGACGTTCTGCCCCGAGGCGTTCGGGTTCGTCATCAGCAGGTGCGAGCCGGCCCCGCCCGCGTTCGTGTGGTCGGCGTTGTTGAGGTTGACCGAGAGGATCGAGGCCGGGCTTGTGGTCCCCACCCCGACGTTGCCCGAGTTGTAGTGGATGTTCGACCCCGAGGTCGTCCACTGCGTGGCGCCGCTGCCCCCGGCCACCTGCGACCACGAGACCCGGCAGTCGCCGGCGATGCACAGGCCCCCCGAGGCGTTGATCTGCCCGCCCTGCACGTCGAGCTTGTAAGCGGGCGAGGCCGTCCCCACCCCGACGCCCCCGGCGAAGTAGTTCGCCCCCGCCGCCGAGTAGACGCCGTAGGCCCGGCCCGCACCCGAGTTGCTCCCGTCGGCGTAGAGGGCGTAGGTCGTCACAGTCTCGTGCGTCCCCGCGGCGGCAGTGGCCTGCGCCACCACCCCGTAGGCCGAGTGGTGGGGGTTGACCTGGGCCGCGGCCGTCCCCCGCGCGATCACGCCGTAGGCGACGTTGCCCGCCCCGGCCACCTGGTCCGACGTCTTGGCCTCGAAGCGCCCGCCGACGAGCACCTGCCCCATCGGGCCGCCCGTCGTGTCGGCCTCCGCCACGCCGTGGAAGCCGTAGGCCGACGCGTAGTTGTGCCACACCCGCTGCCGGCTGTAGAAGCCGACGAGGTTCGCCCACGGTCCGTTCGTGTAGCCGAGGGCGACCACCTGGCGCGTCGAGACGCCCGTGGCGCCGCTGCTGTCCCAGAAGTTGAAGAGCGAGCCGACCTTGTGCCCGGCCTGCGACTCGAAGAGGATGCCGTGCGTGCCGTTGAAGACCGAGACCGTGGCGTCCGTCGGCGCGTTGACTCCCCAGATCTGCAGCCGGTAGTTGCCGGGGTTGTTCGTGCCGACGCCGACGGCCCCCGAGTTGGTGTTGCTGATGTTGTTGGCGTTCGAGGGGCTCGTCGCCCACTGCGCGCGCGCCTCGCCGGCGAGCGTGAGGCAGAGGGCGAGGGCGCACAGCGGCGCGAGCAGGGCCTTCGCCGGTGGGGCGGGCGTGCGGGTGACTCTGTTCATCGCGGGTATCTCTCTGGGGATCAGGATCGTTGAGGGCCGCTCAGGGCCGCGGCAGGTGAAGTCACGCCCGGCCGGGGGCCGGCGCGGTTCGGGCGGGGCATATCAACCGCCCCCCGTCAGAGCAGGTTGACGTAGAAGTTCCACTCGGGGTGGTCGGCGACCGTGAGGACGTAGCGGCCCGCGGGCAGGTTGAACTCGTGGACCCACTCGGCCGAGGCCCCGGTCGGCGGGGAGGCGTGGAGGGGCTGCGCGCCGGGCTTAGAGAGCCGGAAGGTGAGCGGGCCCTGCCCGCTGCTGTTAGTGATGGTCAGGCGGAACTGCCCGGCGTCGCGCGTCGCCTCGGCCGGCTCGAAGCCCGTCGGCTTGAGCGCCGCCCTCACCTCGGGCGGCGGGGGCGCTGGGGCCGTCGACGCCGTATGCGAATGCCCCAGCGCAATGAGTACGGCGCAGGCGGCCAGGGCGCAGACGCGCGAGGCGGATCTCAAGGGCGCGGGCCGCTCGGTCTTTTCCATCTTCTCTCTCCTGGTGCTCTCGGGCGGTGTGCTCATGCGGGAAGGGTTCACTTTAGCGGGCGGGCCGTGAGACCCCGCGGGCGGCGCGCGAGGCGCGGGCGTAGGCGCACGACGGCGGCGCGCGGGGTTCCTATCGGCTGCTGACGAAGTTACGTGAGGCGGCGCTGGGTTGGGGCCACGGGCCGCAGGGCGAACAGCGAGCGGGCGCAAGATAAGGGAGGGTGGCGGATTTGTCAACCGGAAAGTTGAGGGGGCCCGAAGATTTTTGATCAACGCGCGAACTGGCGGGCGGCGGCGCGGCGGCGAGGGCTGAATCAGAAGCGCCGTCATCCCGCTGGACTTAAGAGTCGATGTGACTAATTCACCGCTTTTACATAAACCCCATTATCAGCCTTGCTGGATCGGGAGGATTTCTCGTGGATTTCCGCGCCAGATAATAAACCTTACGTGGCGGGGGCTTTGCCCACAAAATAGCTAAATAGACTGAATTTGTGGGTAGCCCTCGCTCCTGCCCCATTGTGGGCACCCCCTCGCATTTCTCGCTCATGCCTCGCAGCTTAGGGCTGCCCGAACCTGAGCTTGTACTCGGCGGAGTTGAGGAAGCCGTTGACCATCGTGCGGGTGTCGCCCGAGCGCAAGACCCTGAGCCACGCCTCGTAGCCCGACGGCTCGGGCTTCCTCCTGAGGTACCCGTAGTACTGCATGGCGACGAAGGCTTGGTCGAACTCTCTCGAAGTCACCTCGTCCGAGTCAGCCACGGCCCGCAGCGCCCGATCGTGCGGCAGGGCCGCCAGCGCGGCGGCCGTCAGCACGACCTTCCCGCCCGTGTCCGGGTTCGCCGGGTCGGGGGCGGTCACCTGCTGAAGGTTATAGCGGCCCAGGAGCGCCGCGACGTACTGCGCGTCCGACATCCCGCCGTAAGCGTTCTGGAACTCCTGCCGCTGCGTGATGAGCGTGACGAGCTGCGCCCTCCTCGAGAAGACCTCCTCCGCGGTCTGCCCCGCCACGAAGCTCATGTCGGAGATGATCTCCAAGTACTCTGGCAGGCGGTTGAAGCCCACCTTGTAGAGGCGGAAGACGTAGGCGCCCTTCAACTGGAACTCGACCGAGCGATAGAAGCCCTCGCCCGAGACGTAGATGCGGTCGCACCCCGACGCGACCTCCGGGCCGGTGTGGGCGCTGGGCTGGCAGCCGTTCAGCAGGTTGAGCCAGGCGTTGAAGCCGCCCTGATCCGGCTCGCGCGACAGGAAGTCGAGGTACTGCTGGCGGACGAAGAAGCCGTGCGGCGCCCTGTCGACGGGGTTGAGGGCGCCGGCCGTGTCGTTGTCCGTAATCGTGACAGTCACGGCGTTTGTCGTGCCGAGCGTCCCGCCCGACGGGTTGCTCAGACGAACCTGGAAGGTCTCATTCGGCTCGACGTGCGAGTCATCAATGATGGGCACGGTGATCTGCTTCTGCGCCTCACCCTCGTTGAAGCGGATCGTGCCGGCGGCGGTAGCGAAGTCGCAGCGGGCGAAGGCGTTGCCCGCCGCGCCCGCCGCGTCTGCGCAGCCGACGACGAAGGCGTCGAGGTCGGTCGTGCCGTAGTCAACCGTGAGCACACCCGACGTGTCGCCGGAGCGCGTGACCGTGACGGCGGCGCGGCCATCGCCCTCGTTGACACTGTAGGCGGCGGCGCTGAACTGGAGGGAGCCGGATTCGGTCGCCCCCCCTATCCGAAGCGTCGACCTAGCCGCGGCTCCCGACGCCTTCCCGTCAGAAGGTGTTACTGTGCAGGTGACCTCTTCCCCGGCGCGTGCCGAGTTTTTCGGGATGGCGTCAGAGAGCGCAGCGCTCGTCACGTCACGAATCTCACTCCCGTTAACGAGCCACTGATACCTGTAGCGCACGATGTCGTAATCCGGGTCCTCGGCTACCAGCGACGTTTGCACGCGGCAGAAGATTACGTCGTTCGGGGCGGGCGCCGCGGGCTCGAAGCTAAGCGCCACCGGGTTAGGCGCGCGGTTGACGATCCCGACAGCGGAGGAGACCACGTCGAAGGGGGCTTCAGCCACCGTCTGGCCGTTGACGTCAACTAGCAGATGCCATCTCCCGGCCTCTGCCAGATTCAAATTATAAGAGAACCTGTAGAAGGCAGTGCGGAAGAAAGCGCCGTTAGCAAAGTTGCCCGAACTGTCGAAGGCTGTCGCCCCTCCCGGCGTACGGAACCTGATACGGTAGTTGCTGGTGGCGGGCAGGCCGCGGACTGTGAGCCTGAAGTGGACGGTGCGTTGGCCTTGGATGAATGTCCCGGTGCGGGTGGCTTCGTCGTACGGGGGGTAAGCTGCCGCGCCCTCAAAGGGGTCGTTACTGAGGATGAGATCACTTACGTACACTCCGCGTCGGATGGGCTGCTGCTGCACCCAATTACTCGTGCCGGTTCGGCACGGGCCGGCGTAGGGCTCGTAAGGTTTTCCGTTGTACCTTGATTCGAAGTGTAAGTGCGGCGCAGTACTACTCCCACTGCTCCCCGTCTGGCCGAGTTGTGTGCCCGCCTGAACGACCTGCCCTTTTGTCACCGCCACGCTGTTCGTCTTCATGTGCCAGTATAAGCTGTAATGCGTATCCCCGTGGTCGAGGACAACGTAGTTAGCCCTCTGGGTCCCGGCTGTCGTGTGCCTGTCGAACTCACCGTCATGCGCATCAACCACGGTACCGTCTAGGGCTGCGAAGATGGGCACCCCGATTACCTGCTCCTGAAAGCTTTTTATGTCGCTGTCATGCCCCATGTGACCGTTATAGGTGTACCCGCTGCAATCCCAATCTTTAGCGCCTGTCGACGGATCGAGATCGACGAAGTTGTTCATAAACAGATCCTGCCAGAGCGTTCCGGCCTGCGGGTGAAACGTATACGGTTGCGGGCCCGTGTGGCTGGCGGGGCGGAGCGCACCTGCCCTGTTTTTCTCGTACTCGGCAATCATCCACTCGATCCGCGCGCGCTCGGCCGGCGGGACGTCATCATAGTCCTGTTGGCCGCCGGTAGAGTGAACACCTACCTCACCTCCCGGCGCCGTCAGACGGCTTGCATGCCCAACCCGCAAGCGTGGGACAGGCCCAGCAGTTAAGACGTGGGACATTTGAAGATCGTCAATCGCCAAAGTGCGGCTCATAGCACCTGCGCCGCCGTCCCCGTCCGGAGCGTGCATCAGCGTGGAGGCGTGCTGGGCGCGCAAGCCGAGGATGCAAGCTACTAAGGCCGCGGCGAACAGAGCTGTAGACAGACGGCGGTATCCATTGCGAGGCATTGAGGACCCCTTAAACTTCGGTTTGAATCAACACGGGAAGATGGATCGGGTTATTGGCGACGGGACGCACGCAAGACGGGCTGTCCCAACTTGTGGTGCTTATCAGTCCGTTGCCCTGAGCATCTCGGCCAGGGAGTTCATATAGGGGCTGTCGGTTCCGCCGAGCCTCTCGACCGTGGGGACGACGTGGAAGCTTGGTCCCGGGGCAACCGTCGGCGGCGTCAGACTATAGGCGTGGAAGATTAAGGCAGTCAATGCGCACTCGTGAGAGTGCTGAGTGGGCAACGCCGCCAGGAGTCTGCCCTCACGGCGGCAGCTCTTTTATGGGCAGTGTTGCAAATATAGTTTTTCAGGTAGTATCCCCTCCTCACGCTCGCTCAATCTGTTTCATCCGGTCCCTTCATGAAGCGTAACTCCTCGCCGTTCAAGTTGCGCCACTTCGAGCCTGCGATCATCCTTTTGTGCGTCCGCTGGTATTGCAGGTACCAACTCTCTTACCGCGACTCGGAGGAGATGATGAGAGAACGCGGGCTCTCGGTGGATCATACGACCGTCTGGAGGTGGGTCCAGAAATACGCGCCCGAGATCAACAGGAGGATGCGCTCGCACCTGAAGATGAGCGGCACCTCTTACCGACTCGACGAGACCTACGTGAAGGTCGGCACTGAGTGGAAATACTTGTACCGTGCTGTCGATTCGGCGGGTAATACGATTGAGTTCATGGTGAGCGCAAAGCGCGACATTCCTGCGGCAAAGCGGTTCTTTAGGAAGTTGATGAGAGCTGACCATCGGCGACTGCCCTTTACTATCGGCACGGATAAGCACGCCTCTTATCCTGAGGCGTTCGCCGCCTCCGTTAAAGAGAAAATTCTGCCGTTTGACTGCAAGCTCAGGCGAGTGAAGTACCTCAACCACGTAATCGAGCAAGACCACCGAGCTATTAGAAGGAGGTGGCGAGCGGCACAATGCTTCCGCTCATTTCATACGGCTGAGCGGACGCTTGAGGGGATCGAGTCTTTGCACATGATGAGGAAGGGGCAGGTGAAAAGGTTAGACGCTAGGGACGCGATTGGGCAGGCGAGGTTCGTCGAAAGCCTGTTCGTGGTCGCCGTCTAATTGAATTCGGTAAGCGACCGCTACTTGCCTCAAAGTATTTTTCGCAACACAACCTGACCCCCCCGCGCGCGAGAATATTTTTCGCAACACTACCCCTACGCAGCAGGTAAGCTCCGGGTCATCCCGACAACGGCGGGCGCATCGGGGAGCACGGCGGGGTTCTCGCGCGGGTAGGCCCACACGATGGTCAGGAAAAAAGTTATTGACAATCAGCCGCTGTGGGAATATTGTCCGCCCGATTTCACTGCACCGAACCTCGCCACGGCCCGGCCCGATTTTCCTCGCACACTTCCTCAAATCAGACCGGCCATCAACCTTCCAGCTCCTGACGGCCATAGACGCACAGCAAAAGCTACCGCTTACTCACTACCACTGATAGACAACCGAACGACGGGGTGCAGCGCACGCCACCGGCCAATTAGTGTCGCGCCGGTACATGGGTTTCAGCTAAGGAGGCAGTCGTGGGCATTTCGCGAAGAAACTTTCTGAAGGCTGCCGGCGTGGCCGGCGCGGCCGGCGCGGCCGGGCTTCTCGGCTCGCGCCTCGCCTTAGGCTGGGGCGAGGTCACTAGCTCGGCCGTACTCGGCACGCTGCCCGCCGGAGGGTTCAAGATACTGGAGGTCTTCCTCTACGGCGGCGTCTCCCCCTGGGAAACGTTCTACGTGCGCAGTTCAATCGCCGATCAGTTCTTCGGCCTGCAGACGCAGGTCAGCGACCTTGACTGGGCAGGCGCGTGCGGCGGCATCCCGGCGCCCTCGACCCAGATTCAAGCCTTCGGGAGCGACCCGCTGGGCACGGTCGCTTGGGGGCCCAGCACCAAGCCCTTATGGCGCAGCGACATTTTCAGCCGCGCGCGGATGGTCGTGTTGCGGCACAACCTCGAGCCGCACGAGGCGGCCATCCCCTACTCCCTGACCGGGCACGTCCTCGGCCGCCCGAATTTCTCCGGACTCGGCGCGGCCGTCAGCCACCGGTTCGCCAACACGGCCCACCCGCTGCCCTACTCCTATGTCCTCCTGCCCGACGGCGGCGCGACCGTTGGCGACAACTTCCACGGGATGATTTCCACCGGGACGCACGGCGGTGAGCACCGCCCACTGCCGCTGATGGTCGGCCCCTCGAGCGGCGGCCTCGGCACGCTGCTGCAGCGCAACGGCATGACCTCGCAGGCGAACGACCTGCTCCGGTTCTTCCGCGCGAGCTACGCCGACCGGCTTCGGACGAACGGCGTCGTGGCGCGCTCCAAAGGCTTTTCCGCCTACAACGCAGCCGTCGAGAACCTGCTCTCTGCCCCCTCGCTGTCGACGCTCTTAAGCGGCGTCTCGCTCACCCCCGCGAGCGCCGCGGGCTGCGCATCGTTCCTTCCGGATGCTCCGCCCACGAACATCAACCGCACCGCCGCGGCCGTGCGGGCGGGCGCGTTCCTGCTCTCACAGCCGGAGGCCTCCGGCGGCGCCCGCTACGTCGGCATCATCGACGGCGGCCTGCTGCATCCGGGCGGGGCCGGCTACGACACCCATGGGGACAACACGAGGTCGACCGCGGTCAACATCTTTAACGTCTGCTCAGCCTTGGCCGACGTGATCGACGTGGCATCGCCGCCCGCGGCCGGGAAGATTTCGCTGAGCGACACGCTCGTCGTCATCAAGACGGAGTTCGGGCGCACGCCGACGCCCAACGGTGGGGCCGGGCGCGACCACTGGCCGCACGGGTACGTCAACATCCTAATCGGCGGGCCCATCACCTCGCGCAGCATCGCCGGGGGCATCAGCCACAGCGGCGGCGACCGGGGGCACGCCCTCCCCTCGTCTTCTACGGAGTTCGGCCACTTCACGCCGAGCGAGTTTCAGGCCGCGCTGCTGCTGTCCGCCGGCATCTTCCCGTTCCTCGGCGAGAACTTCGGCATCGGGGACATGAGCGCGGCCACACGTGGAGCCAGCGAGGAGCAGACCGCCACGCAAATCCGTTCGCGGGTTCTAGGAGTTTAAAGATGCGCACATACATTCGCCTCGGCGCGGCCGCGATGCTGCTGGTCGTCCTCTCGTCCTGCCGCAGCTGCGGCCCGGAGCTGCCCGCCGTGCGGGGGAGCGACGCCGGCGACTACTCTTTCGTGCGGCAGGCCGTCCCCAAGCTCGCCGGGCGCAAGGCCCGCGGCTACGCCGAGGTCAAAGTGCTCGCCGACCTGATCGCGCAATCGAACCGGCCCACCGTGCTGCGTGCGATGCTGCTGCAGGACGACTTCCGGCGCGAGTACGTCGATCACTGGAGCGAGAACACGGTCGACTTCATGCGCGCGCACCGCGAGACCGACAAGCGGCAGACTGGCCCCGGCGAGTGCTTCGGCCCGGCCCGGCGCACGCCGGCGGACTATTCGCCCGCCCTCGCCACGCACGTCCGCGACAACGACCCGGCCGGGCCGGCCGCCCCCGGCGGTGCCTTCAACTTCTCCGATCTGCTGCGCTCGTCTTACTCGCTCGACAACCTCTCGCCCGCCTACCGCGCCTACCTCTTCGCGCTGGTGAATCGTCCGATGAGCACGGCGAACGAGGTGACGGAACAGAACATGCGCGACGACCTGGGGGCGACCTTCACGCGCGTGTACACGCATAGGCAGTTAACCTGTCTCGCCTGCCACACGACCACCAACTCGACCACCGGGCCACAAACATTCTGGAACCGCCACTTCCCCATCCGCGGGCAGTTCGCCACGGCCCTCTTTGGCGTGACCACGGGCAGACCTTCCGACGAAGTCCACGCTATGCTGCGCACCGACGTCGCTAGGGGCGGCTCATCCCGCCCGTGGGGCATTCAGGACTGCGGCTCGTTCGTCTCCCGTGCGAGCGTTCCCAACGACCCGCTCACTAACTCTATGGGCGCCCCTCTTCAGGCTTACTTCACGGGGCTGCAGGGCCGCACGGGTTCTGTGTGGCAACTCGAGAGCATTCTTCGTTCCGGCTACAACAACCTGCTCACGAACGGGTTGCGGCGCTCGCGCCCCGCCGGCTCGCCCGGCGCGCGCTGCGATTACTGTTCGGGGTCGTCCACCTGCCCGGGCGGCCCGACCACTCCCGTCCCGCCGCTCGACCCCGCCGGCACTACAAGAGAGAACGAGGCCCGCGGGGCGCTCCAGACAGCTGGGTGCTTCGGCTGCCACTCCGGCGGCGCAGGCGGGCTGGTGATGAACAGCACCAACTTCAAGGACAGGTTGATCGGAATTAACTCGGTTCAGAGTAGCGCCCAGTTGCTCGTCTCCCCCGGCAACGCCGGCGCGAGCTACCTCATGGCCAAGCTGGACTCGTCTACCGACACCCTGCCAAACGGGACGAGTCGGATGCCCCTCGGCAGCCCCCAGTTATCGGCGTCCGAGCGGAACAAAATCCGCAACTGGATCAACGGGCTTCACCCGGCGTCCGGCTGCGCGTCGTGCACCGGCCTCGCGTGCGAAACCGATCACCTCGAAGGCGACGCCGCCTTCGCCTTCCTCACCGCCGGCCGCGTGGTGGAGAATACTTGG
>DATHBT010000037.1:0-1833 GCA_035295985.1 Pyrinomonadaceae bacterium
TAGAGATGTTTGAGGCCGCTTCCGGCGTTGACGGTTCGGGTTGAGAGGGCGCGCGGTGTTTCGTGCGCGCCGGCCGCACCGACCCGCGACGCCTCACGCCGACACACCAGCAACAACCTAACAGGATCACGTCCGCCGCCGCCGCGCGTCTTCTGACGCCGCGCCGCGCCGCGCGGACTCTCACCGAGGAGACAGCAATTCACCAATGCCGAAAGAGTTAATCGTCAGCGTCAACGGGCGCGAGAAGAAGATCGCCATCATCGAGGACGGTCAGGTCACGGAGTTTTACATCGAGCGCGGCGAGGGCGGCCAGGGCATCGTCGGCAACATCTACAAGGGCCGCGTCATGCGGGTGCTCCCCGGCATGCAGTCGGCCTTCGTTGACATCGGACTGGAGCGCGACGCCTTCCTCTACGTCTCCGACTTCTTCGACGAGGAGGAGGAGTTCGAGCGGATCGTAGTCGACCGCAGCGCCAAGGGCGAGGACGCCGTGGAAGCGGCCCGCGCGGCGCGCGAGCGCATCGAGCAGCAGCGGCTCGAACGCGAGCGGCAGTTGGAGTCGGCGCAGGAGCGCGCGCTGCCCGTGCAGGCCGGCGGCGAAGACGAAGAAGACGAGGAGGGAGGCGAGGTCGCCGAAGCCGCGGCCCCCGCCCCCGCCGAGACGGGCGCGGCCGAAGAGGGGCGCGACGAGCGGCGCGGGCGCGGGCGGCGCGGGCGCGGGCGCGGGCGCGAAGAGTCGAGGGGCGGCGCGGACGAAGCCGCCGCGACCGGCGCGGGCGAGTTCCCGTCGCTGCCGCCGCTTGAGCAGCACGTCCAGTCGCGGCTGCTGCGCGAGGAGATCGACACTCCGTTCGCCTCTGCCGCCTCCCAGTTCGAGCGCGTCGCGGACAACGACGAGGACGCGGCGGACGAGGGCGAGATGTTTAAGGACGCGCGGTTGCAGGAGCGCCTGTCGGATCAGATTCGCGGCGTCGAGTTCGACATGGAGGACGAGCGCGAGGTCGAGGTCGGATCGCTCCTCGGCGGCGCGGGCGCGGCCGGGTCGCAGTTCGAGCGCGTCGCGGACGACGACGAGGCCGGCGTCGAAGCGCCGCGCGCGGTGCGAAGCGTGCAGCCCGCGGTCGCCGCGTCCGTCTCGTCCTTCGCCGACGAGCTGGCCGGCGAAACAACAGGTGCCGCGGGCGGCGCGCAGGCTTTCGAGCGCGTGAGCGACGACGAGAAGGCCGCCGAAGGCGCGGAAGCCCGAGCGGGCCGCGCGTCGAAGAAGGGCGCGTCGAAGAAGGGCGCGGCAAAGAAGTCCGCCGCCAAGTCGCCCCCGACCAAGCGCGCGGCGGAGGGTGATGAAGCGACGGAAGCGGCGGCGAAGAAGTCCGCCAAGAAGTCGGCCGCGAAGAAGTCGGCCGCGAAGGAGTCGGCCGCGAAGGGCGGCTCCAAGAAGTCGGCCCGCAAGGGTAAGGCTACCGCGGCCGGCAGCGAGGCGGAGGCCGAGGCGCACGCCAACACAGACTTCGCCGACGCCGAGGCGAGCCTTTCGACGCGCGGGCCGCGCGGCGAGTTCGCGCGCCGCGGCGGGCGGCGCAGGCGTCGCCCCGGCGACAAGCCGGCGGGCGAGAACGGCGGCGCGGCCGGCGACGCCGCGGGCGACGGCTCGAACGGCCACGCGGAGGGGGTCGAAGAGGGCTTCGCGCCCGAAGCGGTAGTCGAGGACGTGCCGCAGGCGCAGGCCGAAGTTAGCCCGCGCGCCGAAGCCAGCCCACGCGCGGAGCGCGCCGAGGGCGGCGGCCGGCGCGAGCGCGGCGGCCCGCGCGAGGGGCGCGGCGACGCGCGCGAAGG
>DATHBT010000038.1:0-12198 GCA_035295985.1 Pyrinomonadaceae bacterium
GCTAACAGCTAATCGCTAACAGCTAATAAAGAGAAGGCCCGCCGCGCTCTCCCCTTCGCGGCGGGCCTCCCCTGTTGCGGTCGCTCACTTACGTCCTGACAGGGGCGACCGAACCCGTTAAAAATTCTGCCAACTAAAACCGTCTCGATATAAGCACCTTCCGGGGTGTTTGTCGGGGGCCTGCCCGCGCTCTCCCCTTCACGGGCAGGCCCCCGGCGCACCGGCGTCCCGTGCGGGTCGCCGATACCCTTTGCCGAACCTAGCGCGAGCCGCGGTACTCCGGCAGGCGCACACGCTGGTTCAGGATGACGCCAAACTGCGTGCCAGACTCGACCTCGGCGTCCTTCTCATTCTCATAAACCCGCGCCCCGGTGCCGAGGCCGCCGCCGAGGATCGCGCCGATGGCCGCGCCCTTGCCGCCGCCGGCAATCGCGCCGATGATCGCGCCCGTCGTCGCGCCGCCGCCGATGAAGATGGCGTCGCGCTTGCGGTTAGAGGTCCCGCGCACCGCGCCCTCGTCGTCGGACTGCACGGCGTCGGCCTGCAAGGTCGTCAGCGAGCCGTTGATCGTGTGGCGCGCGCGGTTCGGGAGTTCGAGCGAGTAGAAGCTGACCGAGATGCTGCCGGGCGTGCGCCGCTGCGCGCGCTTGACCGACGAGACGCGGCCGTGAATCTTGCTGCCGACGGGGGCGACCTCGACGCCGTCGCCGTAAATAGGCTCGGTCACGGTCGTCGTGAAGCGGTCGCCGACGCGCGCCGTCGCCGAGCTGAGTTCGCTGTCCATGCGCACGCGGATCACAGTGTCCGCGTCAACGGTGAAGTAGCGGACGGCCGGGGTCGTCGTGCGCGCCGCGGGGCGAGCCGGCCGGCGGATGGCGGGCCGGCGGCGCGTCTGCGCCGACGCGGGCAGAACGGTCGCGGCCAGAAGCGCGGCGAGCGAGAAAAATGTCAGGGCGCGTCGCGCCGTGTTGCTTGTGCTCCCCATCTGCTGAATCTCCTCTCAAGTGGGCTGCCGGTTTCATCCCCTCAGTTGCCCCCAAGCGTCGCCGGCCGCCACGCTCACAGTAAGTGCAACGGCCGTGCCACGCCCGAAGCTCGCTTTGAAATACGAAGATTGACGAACTTGTAGCCTATTTCCGCCGCGAAAAAAAAGTGCGAGGGCGGGCAACTATCAAGGCCCTGAACGAAGTCGGCAGAACACGAGAGGCTGCTGCACGATATCGTGCGACGTGGCCGAACACGCTAAGTCAACTTTGTATTGGGCGTGAGGCGCGGCGGGGTAAAGTGAGTTAGAATCCACGCGCCCTAAAACCCCTGTAATCCCGACCGAAGGAGAAAATATTATGAGCACCGCAGCCGAACCCGCCCCCTCGATGCCGCGCATCAACGAGATCGCGCCCGACTTCGAGGCCAAAACCACGCACGGCGTCATGCGCCTGTCCGACCTGCGCGGCAAGTGGATCGTCCTCTTCTCACACCCGGCCGACTTCACGCCCGTCTGCTCGACCGAGTTCGTCGAGTTCGCGCGCCGCTCCGACGAGTTCAGGCAAAAGAACGCGCAGCTCGTCGGACTCTCCGTGGATTCCGTCACGGCTCACATCGCCTGGATCAGGAACATGCAGGATCACTTCGGCGTCAGGATCGACTTCCCCGTCATCGCCGACCTCGACACGAAGGTGGCGCAGCGCTACGGCCTGATCCATCCGGGCGCGTCCGAGACGGCG
Organism: Pyrinomonadaceae bacterium; assembly: GCA_035295985.1. Taxonomy (GTDB): domain Bacteria; phylum Acidobacteriota; class Blastocatellia; order Pyrinomonadales; family Pyrinomonadaceae; genus JAIVGV01. Next base: position 1,725 of record DATHBT010000038.1, read on the forward strand.
ACCGTGCGCGCCGTCTTCATCATCGACGACAAGGGCGTCGTCCGCGCCATCATCTACTACCCGATGTCGCTGGGGCGCAACATCGACGAAATCCTCCGCGCCCTCGAAGCCCTGCAAACGGCCGACGCGAACGCCTGCGCCACGCCCGCCAACTGGAAGCCCGGCGACAAGGTGATCGTGCCGCCGCCGCAGACGCTCGAAGACGCCGAGAAGCGCATGCAATCCGGCTACGAAGTGACCGACTGGTACTTCTCCAAGCGCGACCTCTCCTGAAGCGTCCGGTCGCGTACACAGGCGAACTCGCCGCGCCCGGCCTCTCCTATTTAAAGCATTGCCAGAGGGGCGCGCCGCGTTTATGATGGGGCCACCGCTTTACCGAAGTTTTAAGAGGCCAGCCGCGCCCCCGTTTGTTTACCGGCGTCGTCCGGCTTCCGCTCGCGTGCGCGCCGGAGTCGGGCTTTCTCACGGAGTCCTTCGCAGGGAAGTTGAGCAGGGTTCAGATGGAACAGGACAAGGAAGCAGGCGAGGAAGGCTGTAGCCGCGGGCTGGCGTTCGAGACGCGGCTCGTACACGCGGGCGAGCGGCTCGCGCCGCCCGTCGGCAAACCAGTCGCCACGCCCATCTACGCCACGACGACCTTCACCTACGACTCGATGGCCGAGATGGACGAGGTCTTCGCGGGCTCCCGGCAGGGCTACTGCTACTCGCGCTACAGCAACCCGACAGTCCACGCGCTCGAAACCGCCGTCCGCTCGCTCGAAGACGGCGCTGGCGCGTGCGCCTTCGGCTCAGGGATGGCCGCGCTGCACGCAGCCTTCCTTGCCTGCGACCTCGCGCCCGGCGCAGTCGTGCTCGCCGCGCGTGCGCTGTACGGGACGACGACGCACCTGCTCCAAACTGTCTTCCAGCAGTTCGGCGTCGAAACCATCCTCGCGGACTTCGGCGACCTCGCCGCGTTGCGCGAGCTGGCGCACAACAGGCGGCCGCGCGCGCTCGTCTGCGAGACGATCTCCAACCCGCTGCTCGAAGTCTGCGACATCGAGGGTGTCGCGGAGATAGCGCACGAGGTCGGGGCGCGGCTTGTCGTCGATAACACGTTCGCGTCGCCGTACCTGTGCGGCCCGCTGCGCCACGGCGCGGACTTCTCCGTCCACAGCGCGACGAAGTACCTGAGCGGCCACGGCGACGCGACGGGCGGCGTGGCCGTCGCGCGCGACGCCGAGGGCTGGGAAAAGCTGCTCGCCGCGCGCGCGACCGTAGGCGGCGTGCTAAGTGTCTTCGAGGCGCACGAGATCATGCGCGGCGTCAAAACCCTGGGCGTGCGCATGGAGCGGCAGTGCGCGAACGCGCGGCAGTTGGCCGAGCGCCTGTCGGACAACCCGAAGGTCGGCCGCGTACACCACCCCGGACTCACGGCTTCAAACGGCCGCTCGTCGGTCGCGCGCCGCGTCCTGCGCGCGCCGCACACGGGCGCGCTCGTCTCGATCCAATTGGCCGACGACACGCGTGAGGCTGCCTTCCGCTTCATGGACAATTTAAAGCTGTGCGTGCGGCTGACGAGCCTCGGCGACGTGCTGACGAGCGTATCTCACCCGGCGACCTCGTCACACAGGAGCCTCAGCCCTGAGCACCGCCGCGAGATGGGCATCACCGAAAGCCTCGTGCGCATCTCGGTCGGCATCGAAGACGCCGAAGACATCATCCGCGATGTGGAGCAGGCGCTCGAAGCGTAGGGAGGCGGCGCCGTGCGTAGAATATCGACGGCGTATGAATGCCGATGGCCGCGCCCTCGCGTCTCGCAAGGGTTCCCCCGGCCAACCGTTCGGGAGGCGGGAGGGTTGCCATGAGGACTGATGTGAAGGTGAGTTCAGTCGTGCTTGGCCGTGCGCGCCCTTTCGCCGCACTGCTCTGCGTCCTCTGCGCGCTCTGCCTGCTCTGCTCCCGACACGCCGCGGCGCAGGACGATTCGCGGCCAGCGGGCGACGGCGCGATGAAGTTCGACGAGTACGGCAACCTCCCCCACTGCGACTTGACAGCGCGGCTCGACAACCTCGCCAACCTGCTGCAAGAGAATCCGAATGCGGCCGGCTACATTGTCACTTACGACGCGGCGAAGGGCCGCCCCGGCTTCGCCAAGTATGCCGCCGAGTGGCAGATGGACTACCTCGTAAACTCGCGCGGCGTCGCCCCCGAGAGGATCGTCGCCTTCGGGGCGGGGCGTTATCAGGGGGAGGAGTTGAAGACGGAGTTGTGGGTCGTGCCGCCCGGCGCGAAGGCCCCGGCCGAGGCCGCGCCACCCGACGCAGAGCCGCCATTCTCCGGCAGGTACGCCACCTCCGTGATGCAGTACGACACGAATTTCGACGACGCGGAAGAGATGCCGACCTTCAACTCGATGTCGGTCGTGCGACGCGCCTTCGCCGGCCTGCTCAGGAAGCAGCCCAAATCTAAAGCTTATCTGGTCGCCTACGCGGACGCGCAGAGCACGCCCGGCACTTGGCGCAGGCTCGCGACTATCGATAAGTTACGGCTCGAAGAGTTGGGCGTTGAGCCTTCGCGGCTTGAGATCGTCAACGGCGGCACTCTCAAGAAGAAGCGCGAATACGAAATGGCGGGCGAGGTAGAACTCTGGATCGTGCCGGAGGACGCGCCGCCACCCGTCAAGGCGAAGAAGCGCGAGAAGCGGCTCCGAGAGGCCGCTATGATCGGCTCTTACACGCACTACGACTGGAAAGAAGAGGCGGCGCGCGAGCGCACGTGGCTGCTCGAAAACCTCGCCCAGATGCTGCGCGAAGACGCGGGGCGCGTCGGCTGCCTCGTCGTCTTTCGGGACGACTCGCCGCCGGAGTTCGACGAGGTGAGCGGCGAGGTGAAGACGCCCTTCGACTATGTCGCGCTGGCGGGCGAGTTGCGGCGCGAACTGCGGGAGCGTTACCGCATCGAGGAGCACCGCTTCGTGCTGCTCGTCGGCGCGGCGGGCGAGTGGCAGGGGAGTTCACTCGAAACGTGGATCGTGCCGAAGGGCGTCGCCTTGCCCGACCCGGCCGAGATCGTCAGGCGGCGCGCGGCCGAGATGGAAGCCGGCGAAGACGGCGGAGACGCCGAAAAACCTTGAACCCCGGAGGCCCCGATTCAGGAATGGAAGAGATCACCGCGACCGAGTTGAAGCAGCGTTTGGACAGGGGGGACGACTTGCAGATCGTAGACGTGCGCGAGCAGAAGGAGTACGACGCGGCGCGCCTCGAAAACTCGAAACTGATCCCCCTCGGCGAGGTCGTCAACCGCATGGGAGAGATCGACGCGAGCCGCGAGACGGTCGTCCACTGCAAGGGCGGGGTGCGAAGCGCCAAGGCCATCGAGGCGCTCAGGCGCTCTGGCTTCCAGGGCCGCCTCATCAACCTCAAGGGCGGCATCACCGCGTGGTCGGACGAAGTCGATCCGTCCGTGCCGAAGTATTGAGACTCCGACCGGCGGGAAACTAAGACTAGGCACAAAGCGGCCGACGCCCCGCGGGGCGTCGGCCGCTTTGTGCCTTCAATGTTACTTCAAACGCCGCACGCGGCGTGACCGTTTTACGAGCCTGTGCCGCTGGCCGCCTGGCCTTGACCCTGTCCGCCCCCCTGCTCGCGCGCGAGGTAGCGCGCGAGCAGTCGCTTGGCGTGATCGGCGCGCCGCTGGTTCTCCTGCTTGAGGTCGTTAAAGAACTGGATGAGTTCCTGGTCGCCCTCCTGCTCGGCGTCGGCGATGTAGATGGCCTCGGTCTCCGCGCCCTGGAGCGTGTGGTAGATGGTGCTCACCAGGTTGTAGACGATGTCGCGCGTGCCTGTATTCCCCTGGCTGCTGTCGTCGCCACGATTCTGAGACATAGCTTCACCCCTTTATCAACTTGAAGTTTCGACACTCACTGGGGGCGGACGGGGAACGGTGCGGAGATTGTAGGAACGCCGAGCGCCCGCGGTCAAGAAGCGCGCAGGCGGGGCCGCGTTACAGGCGGGTTAAAACTGCGCCCTTTGAAAAATGGTAGTGCCGGGGGCGGGACTCGAACCCGCACGGCCTTGCGGCCAACGGATTTTCTTACCACTTCGGCTTTCGCCGCCCGCACAGCCGCACGGTTCGTGGTCTGGGCGATGCCTTCTCCGTGCGCCCCGTCGGGCGTTTAGGAGGGAGCCGTCTCGTCTCTACACTTTGCCGGTTCAGTCAGAACTCAGAACCGGCCTTAGCTCGGCGTTGCCATCAGCCTGACCTGTTAAGGGTTCGCCGACTTTGACTCCATTCACGCCGGGGTTTCCCGCCGGCGTGCTCAATCGATAAGTCCGGTGCGTCTGCCATTTCGCCACCCCGGCACGAGTGTCAGGGAAGATAGCACGCGCGCGGCGGGCGGGCCAACTTCTACACAGGCGCGCGCGCCGGGTGTTATACTGGCCGCACCGACGGAGGTTGAAATTCCAGAGTGCCGCGAACGGAAGCAGCCAAGAGGGAAGAGCAGGATGTGTTTCACCGCCACATCCAGCGCGCGGGATTGAAGCGCACGGCCCAGCGCGACCTCATCCTCGACGTGTTCCTGCGCACCGAGGAGCACCTGTCGAGCGAAGACCTCTACCGCCTCGTCCAGCGCGAAGACCCGACCATCGGCCAGACGACCGTCTATCGCACCCTCAAACTCCTGACCGAGGCCGGCCTGGCGCGCGAGGCCCGCTTCGGCGACGGGCGCACGCGCTACGAGCACAACTACAAGCACCCGCACCACGATCACATGATCTGCACAACCTGCGGCCGAACCATCGAGTTCTATTCGGAGGAGCTTGAGAAGTTGCAGAACGCTTTGGCCTCCAAACACAAGTTCGAGCTGACGCACCACACGCTACGGATGTTCGGCTACTGCGCCGACTGCCGCCGCGCCGGCCGCAACGTCACGAAGGGCGAATCGACGGCCGAGCCGCGCGTCCGCTTCGAGAACGCGCCGGGGACGAGTTGAGGGGAAGGGAGAACAGTTTTCAGTTTTCAGTTCTCCGGGTTTCAAGATTTTGAAAATGGGACGAAAGTTAAAGTCCCGTTACCAATCAAGAAACTGAGAAACGAAAACTGAAAATTGAAAAACTGCTTTTTTTATGAGCGTAAACATCGAGTTTGAGCCGAGCGGCATACACGGCGTCGTCGCGGAGGGCACGTACCTGTGGGACGCGGCGAAGCGGATGGGCGTGCGCCTGCCGGCCGAGTGCGCGGGGCGGGGCGAGTGCGACACGTGCGCCGTGAGCGTGCCGGAGGGCGCGACGCTGCTGTCCTCTTTGACGAACGCGGAGCGCGAGCGGCTGAGTCCGGAAAGGCTCGCGGCCGGCGAGCGTCTGGCCTGCCAGGCGAAGGCCGTGCGGCCGGGCACCGTTCGGCTGCGGCCCGTGCCCGTTGAGGCGCGCGAGACCGAGACGGCTGAGGAGGCGACGCAGGACTTGCGCGCGGAGTTCCGCCGCCTGCCGTTGCAGCAGCAGTTGACGACCCTCGTCGAACTCGAAGCCGCCGCGGCATACAAGACCTTCAAGACCATCGGCGACGTGATGACGGCCGCGCTCGCTAAAGGGGCCGACGTAATCGTGGGCGCCGGACGCGCGCGCGCCCGCCGTCAGCGCGAGTCACACCGCCCGACGGAGCACCGCGCGGCGAAAGGCGACGGCGGGAAGAGTCCGTCTTGAGATTCGCGGTCAGGCTCTCTCCCGGCGATCCGCCTTAATCAAATCAGCCTTCATCAAACCTGACGGCGGAAGCTCTCTCCCAGCGTCGCGACGACTGCCGGCCCGGCGCACAACAGTTCAGGATGCCACCGACTCGCACTTCACACGGACGCAGTTTCGCGCTCCTGCCGCGCCTCACGTTCGGACTCCCCATCAGCCTCGCGTTCATAGCGGTTCTCGCCTCCTGCCAGACTGCGGCGCGGCGTGACGATCCGGCCGCCGCGCAGACCCCGGCCCCCGCCGTGAGCGCGCAAGCCGCCCCCGCGCGGCCCTCCTTCGACGGGGCGCGAGCCTTCGAGCACGTCCGACGCGTGGTCGAGATCGGCCCGCGGCCCGCGGGTTCGGACGAACTCAAACGCGCGCGCGAGTACGTCATCGGGGAACTCTCCGCGGCCGGCATGAAGGTGACGACCGACGAGTTCACGGCGCAGACGCCGCAGGGGCCCCGCCAGATGGTCAACGTCACGGCGGAGCTTCCCGGAAAGTCGCCGGCCGTGATCGTCGTCGCCGGACACTACGACACGAAGCCGGTTAAAGAGTTCCGCTTCGTCGGCGCTAACGACGGCGGCTCCTCGACCGGCGCGCTCATAGAGCTTGCGCGCGCGCTCAAGGCTTCGGGCCGCGAGCCTGAGTTCACCTACTGGTTCGCCTTCTTCGACGGCGAGGAGGCGTTCTGCAAGAACTGGAACGACTGCTCGAAGCCCGGACAGCCCGACAACACCTACGGCAGCCGCCGCTACGTCTCAACGGTCGAACGCAGCCGCCTGCGCGCGCTCATCCTGCTCGACATGGTCGGCTATAAGAATCTGGCGATCCCGCGCGAGGGCTACAGCACGCGCTGGCTGACGGACATCATCTGGGAGACGGCGCGCTCGCTCGGCTACGGCCAGTATTTCACCAACAGCGAGGAGTTCGCCGAAGACGATCACTTCCCGTTCCTGCGCGCGGGCGTGCCCTCGGTCAACCTGATCCAACTGTCCGACTACATCGACGCGGGCTACTGGCACACGGAGCAGGATACGCTCGACAAGGTCAGCCCGCAGAGCTTACAGATCGTCGGCGAGACGGTGCTCGCGAGCCTCTCGCGCATCGAGGAGCGCCTCAAGCGCGAGCCGCAGCAGCCGATGCTCGTGCCGGCGCGCTAGCCTCGGAGGTTCTTATGCTACAGGCACAGGACATGCTCGTGCCGGTCGATTTCTCGGCCACGTCTTTGAACGCCATCCGCGCCGCGCTCAGGATCGCGGAGCCGGGCGGCGACGTGACACTGCTGCACGTCATCGACGAGCACTTCGTCCGCGACGCCGTGGCCGCCGGCATGGGCACGAGCGAAGAGATTTCGGCGAAGATGCGCCGGCTCGCCGAGGCCGAGTTCGAGCAGGCGCTCGCAGGCGCGGAGGCCGGCGACGTGAACGTCGAGCGTATGATCGTCGTCGGCATCCCGTTCGTCGAGATACTGAAGATCGCGCGCGACCTCGACCTGCCGCTCATCGTGATGGGCGTGCGCGGGCGGGCCACGCCGCCCGAAGAGTTCCTCTTCGGCTCGACGGCCGAGAAGGTGCTGCGCCTCGCGCGCGTGCCCGTCCTGTGCGTGCCGCTGTGAGGGCGGCGCGAGGCGGGAGTTAACTGAGATGGATGGAGACTGAATGGCGGAGAAGGGCGTGAAAAGGATCGCGGTCGTCGCGGGCGACGGCATCGGGCCGGAGGTCGTGGCCGAGGCCGTCCGGCTGCTCGAAGGCTTGCGCCACTCGCACGGCGTCGCGCTTGAGTTCGAGCACTTCGACTGGGGCGCGGACAGATACTTGCGCGAGGGCGTGAGTCTTCCCGAAGGCGCGCTCGGAATGCTCGCGGAAAACTTCGACGCGATCCTTGCGGGCGCGTTCGGCGACCCGCGCGTCGCCTCGAATCAGCACGCCGAGGACATCCTTTTGGGGATGCGCCGCGGCCTCGATCTCTACATCAACCAGCGGCCCGTGCGCCTGCTCGACGCGCGGCTCACGCCCTTGCGCGACCGCCGGCCCGAGGACGTTGACTTCGTCGTCTTCCGCGAGAACACCGAGGGCGCTTACATCAGCGCGGGCGGATTCCTGAAGAAGGGGACGGCCGACGAGATCGCCACGCAGGAGGAGCTGAACACGCGGCGCGGCGTGGAGCGCATCATCCGCGCCGCCTTCGAGTACGCGCGCAAGACCGGGCGGAAGAAGGTGACGATGGCCGACAAGTCGAACGTCCAAAGATTCGGCGGCGACCTGTGGCAGCGCACTTTCAGGGAGGTGGCGGCGCGCTACGAGGGGATCGAGGCGAACCACCAGTACGTTGACGCGATGGCGATGTTCATGGTCTTGAACCCCGCGCAGTACGAAGTCGTCGTGACGAACAACCTGTTCGGCGACATCCTGACCGACATCGGCGCGGCCTTGCAGGGGGGCTTAGGGATGGCCGCGTCGGGCAACATCCACCCGGGCCGCGTCTCGCTCTTCGAGCCTGTCCACGGCAGCGCGCCGCCGCTCGCCGGCAAAAATGTTGCCAATCCGGTCGGTGCTATTCTGACCTCGGCGATGATGCTAGAATACCTCGGTCACGAGGAGGCGGCCCGCGCCGTCGAGCGCGCGGTGACTGAGGCGGTCAGGGCCGGCGAGACGACGCGCGACCTCGGTGGCTCGCTCTCGACGCGCGAGGCCGGTGAAGCGATTAGGCGGCGACTCGGACGTTGAGAGCGGCCGGCGCGGCGAGAGGGATTCGGGCCGCGTGGGGCGAAGCCGGCCGGTTTTGAGTTTGGCAACGAGGGGGAGGCGGGCCGCGCGGGCAGGGGGCGCGGCCGTCGCGGTTTTTATGAGCGGCAAAGACTGGGGCCAGAAGCTGGTGGCGATCCTCGTCGTCATCGCGATGCTCGCGCTGATGGGCATCCCGCTCTCCGTCCTCGTCTTCTTCTCGGTCGTCGTCTTCTTCGTCTGGCGCGCCGTGGATCGCTCCGAGCAGCACGAGACCCGGCGCGTCTTCGAGTTCTACCTCGCCGCACACGAAATCCTGCGCGACGGGGAGCGCAACTGGTACGGCTTCGAGATTGGCGAGGCCGCCAGCCAGGGCGAGGCCGTGCTGCACTCGATGAGGGACGCCCCGCCGCTCGTCCATTTCGCGCTCGGCGCGCTCTACCAGCGGGCCGGCGACCACGAGGCCGCGGCCGAACACCTCGCCTACGTCGTCGAGAACGAGTCGGCCTCCGAGGCGCAGCACAACGACCCTTCGCCGGAGCTGCGCCGCTACGTCTCGGTGCTGCGCCGCCTGGAGCGCGAGCCGGTCGAAGGGCCGCAGACCGTCGCCGCCGTCCGCAGCCTCGAACGCCTGCGCCGCGCGAGCGCCGGCGCGATGCTCGCCGAATCACGCTCGCGCCTCGGCGTCGCCCGCCCGCCGCAAGTCCAGCAGTCCGGCCCCGCGCGCGAGCGCCTGACGCCGCCCACGCCCTTCGATCTCGGCGCGTCGCGCCACGCGCCCGCGCCCGCCCAGAACCCGGCCGCGCCGCCGCCCCAGCCCGCCCCCATCGCCGAAGTCCTGCGCGACCTCTACGAGGAAGAGAAGAAGACGGCGTGAGGAAGCGATTGGCTGTTAGCCGTTAGCTGTTAGCCGGAAGAAGACAGTCGGCGGCTTCCGTTTTGGTTTTTGATGTTGCTAACAGCTAATCGCTAACAGCTAACAGCTTCTTATGCTATAACTCTGCCCTGAAGGGGTTTTCTTTCTCCTCACCCCTCGCGTCTGACCGTCCGGGCGAAAGGCTGATGACCACTGAGACGATCATCGGGAGCTACCGCGTCGAGGAGTTGATCGGGCGCGGCGGGATGGGCGTCGTCTTCCGCGGCCGCCACACGAAGCTGCCGCGCGAGGTGGCGATCAAGTCGATCAGCCCGCGCGCCGGATCAGACCTGCGCTCGCTCCGCCACCGCTTCGAGCGCGAGGCCTTCATCCAGTCGCAGTTAGACCACCCCGGCATCGTCAAAATCTACGACTACATCGTCGCCGAGCAGACCTACTACATCGTGATGGAGTACGTCGAGGGCCGCTCGCTCGCACAGCTCCTCGCCCGCGAGCCGCAGGCCATCGTGCCCGACCGCGCCCTCTACTTCTTCGATCAAATCCTGACGGCCGTCTCCTACGCGCACAACTTCACCTACGAGGATGAGGACGGCCGGCAGCACCGCGGCATCATCCACCGCGACTTCAAGCCCGCCAACATCCTCGTCACGCCCAACGACCGCGTCAAGATCACGGACTTCGGCATCGTCAAGCTGGTAGGCTCAAGCACGACCGACACGCTGACCTCCGGCGCCTACGGCTCGCCGCGCTACGTCTCGCCCGAGCAGGCCGAGGGCAAGCAGGTCGATCAGCGCTCCGACATCTACTCGCTCGGCGTCATCCTCTACGAGATGCTGACGGGCACGCCGCCCTACGGCGGCGACGCCGAGAAGCTGTCGCGGACGGAACTCCTGCGCGCGCACGTCGAGCGCACGCCGCGCCAGCCCTCGGAGCTGAACCCGGCTATCACGCCGGAGCTTGAGGCCCTGATCACGCGCGCGCTCGCGAAAGACCCGGCCGAACGCTTCCAGACCTCGGCTGAGTTCCTGCGCGCCGTCCGCCTCGCGCGCGCCCGCGACGCGAGCGACGTGATCGAGGAGGTGCAGACGGCCGCCGCATCTTCGGCCTTCCACCCCGTCGGCACGCACGAGATCGACGCCGACGCCGACGCGACCGTTCGCCAGAGC
>DATHBT010000039.1:0-14950 GCA_035295985.1 Pyrinomonadaceae bacterium
CACAGTCATGTCGAATGTCGGCGTTAACGTTTTCGCGCCGTCGCGCTCAGCGGGCCGCGGACTTGCCCGCCCCTACAGAAAAATTTACGACGTGCGTCGGCGTTGCGCGCCCGTCGAGTTCTCGTTGCGCTTGCCGCCTTCGCTGCCCTTCTTCTCATCCTTCTCCGGCGGGTTGAGATTGACGGGCACGGGGTAGCCCTTGCCCTGCAAGGCCGCGATGTCGATAGTGATCTCCCTCTCGCCTTTGACCGTGCGCGTCACGCGCTCGGCCGGCTGGCTCGAACGGCGCGAGTTGGTGTTCTTCGCGTTCGAGTTTGAGTTCGCGTTCTTCGAGTTCGAGTTGTTGGCGTTGTCGTTCGCCGGCTTATCGACGACGTTGGAGTTGTCAACGCCGTCGCCCTCGGCGGGCCTGCCCGTCGCGTCGCGGGCCATCTGGCGGACGGCTTCGAGCGCCCGCGAGCGCTCGTGCTCGGCCAGTTGTTCGAGCGTCAGCCCGTGGGCCTGTAGCACGCGGCGCAGGTTCTCCTCCGTGTTCGTGCCGCGGTCGTACACGTCGCGATAGACGTGGAGCTTGCCGTCGTTCGTCGCGACGATGGTCTCGTAGCGCAGCTCGACCATGATCGGGTTCGAGAGCTTCACGTTCTTCGTCTCCTTCTTATTCCGCTTGTACTCGGCCACCTGCTCGTCGGTCAACTGCGTACCCGAGAGCCGCGCGAGGTCGCGCGCGAACTCCTCCACCTGCGGGTTGGTTAAACCGACGCAGCCGTGCGACGCGAACTGGCCGAGCCGCGCGGGCGACTTGCCGCCGTGGATCAGCGACGGCAGCCCGATTGGAATCTTGATCGGGCCAAGCGGGTTCAGAGGGCTACCGGGATCGACCTTCTCGCCGACCTTGACCTTGCTGCCCGGCGCTTCCACCCACGGCTCGTCCGGCGGAATCCACGCCGGGTTGTAGATGATCGTGTCGGCCTTACGCAAACCGGCGGGGAGCGGGAACTCCGGGTAGCCGATGCCCACCTTGTAGGTCTTCACCAGACGGCCCGACTCGAACACGTCCATCCGGAAGGCCGGCGCGTTGACGACTATGCGCGTGTCGGTCGGCACGCCGTTCGGCTGGCTCGCGGCCGACGCCTCGCCGCCGCCCCAACGCTCGCCCGCGAAGGCGAAGATTTGATCGGCCTTCTCCTGCCCGACCGCTGCCGTGATCCGCTGCCGCGCTCGCTCGGTCGCGGCCGTGGTCGTGCCCGCGTGATCTTCGCCCTCGGACTCGCGCAGGCCGCCCCGCTCCTCCTCCGCGACCTTGCGGAGCCCGGCGATCTGCTCGTCCGTCAGCCCCGCCTTCGACTTCAGCTCCTGCGCGAACGACTCGTCGGCGAAGAGCGCGTCGAGGACGGCCAGCGTCACGGGCTGCTGGTTCGCGCCCGCGTTGTCAGCGCGGGCGGGCGACGGCGAAGCCGACGACGACTGCGGCGCGTTCGTGTTGACGTTCGAGACCGGCGCGCTCTGGCAGCCGGCGAGAGCGAACGCGACGAGGAGCGCAACCGTCCCGCGGCCATTCGTGAAGCGTGCGGCGCGCGCGGTGGCGCGGAGAAGTTTGCTCATAGAAAACCAGTCACCTCCGAACAAGCTTTACACGACAAGCCTCGCGCGCACGCAGACCCGTCCCGCCCCACGCCTAGCAACAGCCGTTCCGCTTTCCCGCCGCGCCCCCCGCGGAGCGAAGGCGCGGCCCCGACGCGCCGCCCCCGCCGGGATTCGCACCATAAACGGACGGCCGAGGCACGAAAAGGAAACGCAGGGAGGTCAGTAGTCCGTGGTCAGTTGTCAGTTGTTCGAGGCCGCGAGGCTTGAGCCTTTAACCGCGGGCGGCAAGCCCGCGCAGCTCAGACAACGGACTACCGACAGCTTCATTCCTTTTTCCCCGTGAGCAGCGGGTAGGGGTTGAGGTTGACGCCGTCCCAGTAGCGTTTGGGGTCTTCTGTGATCCAGACGGCGAAATGGAGGTGGTAGTTGCCGGGCGTGGCGTTGCCGGTGTCGCCGACGTAGCCGATCACGTCGCCGCGGCGCACCTCCTGGTTCTCGGAGAGGCCGTCGGCGTAACCCGCGAGGTGCGCGTAGTAGTAGATGGTCTTGCCGTCCGTGCCGCGCTGGTAGAGGGTCGTGCCGCCCTTGACGCTCTGGAAGAGTTTGACAATCGTGCCGTCGGCCGCCGCGAGGACGGGCGTGCCCTTCGGCGCGATGATGTCGATGGAGTTGTGTACGCGCCCCTCGCTGCGCGCCTCGCTGAAGGTGTCGTGCAGGTCTTCGGCGCGGACGCCGGCCACGGGGACGAGGAGCGAGGCGGGAAGGTTCGCGGCCGTGCCCTCGGGCGTAGAGGCCAGCCGCGGCGGCGCGGGCGCGGGCGTTACGCCCTGCTGCGGCGTCGCGGAAGACGGCGTGACTTCGGGCGAGGGCGACGCGGCGGCTGGCGCTCCGTTAGCCGCGTTCGTCTGCGCGGCGTCACCGTTCGAGTTGCCGGCCGGCGAGACCACGCACGCGGCCGTTGCGGAGACGAGGAGTGTGAGCGCCGCGCGGGCTGCGAGCCTCGCCGCGGCGCGGGGCCGCGGGCCGTCGGACGCGCGCGTCGCTTCGTCGGCGGTCGCGCGCGGTCGTCGTCGTTCCCGATCCTTCGTGCTCATGCCCTTCGTTCGTGCGCGAGCATATGCCGTGCCGGCGGGGGCGGGCAAGCGGGCCGGGGCGTTGGAACTCGCGTGCCGTTTTCGGTAGAGTAGCGGCACACGTTTTCAATCCGCGCGCGGGCTTCGGCCGCCGCCGGCTCTCAGGACTTTCACGGGCGCGCGCACACGTCCGGCACTTGCCGAGGAGGTTTCCGAAAAGTCATGTCAGAGATTTTCGACGAACGGCGCAGGGCTTTGGAAGACGAGTACATCCGCCGCCACGAGCGCGAGACGCTGGACAAGCTGCGCGAGCGGCTGCGCGCGGAGGCGGAGGCCGCCGGCAAGGAGCCTGCGCGCCAGTGCCCGCTCGGCCACGGCGCGCTCGCGGAAGTCCGCCAGGAAGAGGTCGTCATCGACCGCTGCGACACATGCGGCGGCGTCTGGCTCGACGCGGGCGAACTCGAACTGCTGACCAAGGGCGCGGGCGGCGGCTGGCTCAGTTGGATCAAGGGTAAATAGCCGTTAGCCGTTAGCGGTTAGCTGTTAGCAAGACCAAAACCACGCTGAAAGCCGAACCGTGTCGAAGGTTGAATGTTGACTCCTTCCGGCTAACAGCTAACAGCTAACGGCTAACAGCTTCTTAAACGAGACGATGATCGGACGACTGCTCACGCTCGCCTTCGCGCTCTCGCTCGCCTGCGTGCCGGCGCGCGCGCAAGTGTTGCAGACGCCCGCGCCGGAGGACGTGCCCGCGCCCGTGCCCGGCGACATAGGGCTTGCCGGCGCGGAGTGCCCCGACATCGCGCGCTACCTGAACGCGCGCTCGGCCGTAGCGCCGTCGCTTTCGCCCGACGGCGCGCGCGCGGCCTACCGCACCTCCGTCACGGGCGCGCCGCAAATCTGGATCGCGGACACGCGCGCCGGCGGCGCGCCGCGGCAGATCACCTTCGGCGAGCCGGTCACGTTCCACGAGTGGTCGCCCGCCGGCGACTGGATCGCCTACGGCGTTGATCGAGGCGGCAACGAGCGCGAGGGCTTCTACCTCATCTCGGCCGACGGCACGCGCGAGCGCGAGCTGCTCCCGCCCTCCGAATCCTTCCGCGCCTGGGGCGGCTTCTCGCGCGACGGACGCCGCATCGCCTACGCCGCCACCGAGCCGGGTAAAGACGACTTCGACATCTACACGCTCGATCTCGCGCCCGGTGCAAAGCCCCGCCGCGTCCACGAAGGCAAGGGCGGCATCTACGTCGCATCGTGGCGACCCGACGGCGCGGGACTCCTGCTCACCGTCACGCGCGGCGAGGACGCCAACGACGTGCTCTACCTCGATCTGCGGACGAACAGAACGGAAGTCGTCTTCCGCCCGCAGGAGGCCGCGAGCTATTCGTCTTTTTCGTGGACGCCCGATTCGCGCGGCTTCTACCTCGCGACCAACGAGGGCCGCGAGTTCACCGGCCTCGCCTACTACGACTTCGACGCGCGGCGTCTCGAATGGGTCGAGACGCCGGGGCGCGACGTGGAGTCGGTCGAGCTTTCGCACGACGGCGGCGTGCTGTTCTGGACGGAGAACGACAACGGCTTTTCGAGCTTGGCTTGGCGCAATCGCCCAATCGGCAACATGGCGAGCAGGTGGCCCGGCGCGCCGCGCGCGGGCGAAACGGCCTCGCCGCCGCCCACGCACCCCGCACTCCTCCCGCCCGGCGTCATCTACTCGCTGGAAGCCGCCGCGCGAGCGCCCGTCATCGCGATCCAACTGAGCGGCCCGTACGTGCCCGGCGACATCTGGGTCTACGATGTCCGGCAAGATGTGCGGCGGATGCTTGAGCTTTCCGCCCCGCGCGGGCGTGGCCGCAACCGCGCGCGCAGCAACAGCAGCGGCAGCAGCGGCAACAATCTTCCCGCGCTACGGCGCGTCACCGAGTCGTCGCTCGCCGGACTCGACGCGCAGAAGTTCATCGCGCCGCGCGCGGTCTCCTTCCCGAGTCACGACGGCGTGACGATTCACGGCCTGCTCTACCTGCCGCGCGGCGCTTCGGCCCAGATGCGCGCTCCAGTCGTCCTCGCCGTCCACGGCGGGCCGACCGCGCAGGCGCGGCCCGACTTCGACGCCGTCTTCCAGTACCTCCTCGCGCGCGGCTACGGCGTGCTCGATCTCAATTTCCGCGGCTCGACCGGCTACGGCAAGAAGTTCGCGCGGCTGGACAACGGGCGGCTGCGGCCCAACGCCGTGAAAGACATGGCCGCGGCCGTTGACTGGCTCGCCGCCTCGAACCACCCCGTCAACGCCGGGAAGGTCGCCGTGATGGGCGGCAGTTACGGCGGCTACATGACCTACGCCGCGCTGACTTTGCTGCCCGAAAAGTTCGCCGCCGGCGTCAGCTTAGTCGGCGTCTCGAACTGGGTGACGGCGCTCGAAGGCGCTTCGCCGCAACTGAAGGCTTCCGACCGCATCGAGTACGGCAACATAGACGACCCCGAAGATCGCAAGTTCTTCGAGGAGCTAAGTCCGATCAAGCACGTCCGAAACGTGCGCGCGCCCCTGCTCGTCTCTCACGGCGCGAACGACCCGCGCGATCCCGTGACGGAGTCCGACCAGTTCGTCCGCGCCATACGCGAGCGCGGCGGGGAGGTCGAGTACCTGCGCTGGCCCGACGAGGGCCACTCCATACGCAAGCTACAGAACCGCATCACCGCCTACCGCCGCGTCGCGCGCTTCCTCGAACGCACGCTCGGCCGCGGCACGGTCGATTGCGGCGCGAAGTGATCGGAACACACTCTTGAGCAGACCGAAGATGACCGCGCTCGTGACGGGCGCATCGGGCGGCATAGGCGAAGACCTCGCGCGCCTGTTCGCCGCGGACGGCCACGACCTCGTGCTCACGGCCCGCAGCGGCGACAAGCTCGCGCGCATCGGCGAAGAGCTTTCCGGCAAGCACGGCGTCGTGGCGCGCGTCATCACGAGCGATCTCACGCGGGCGGAAGCGCCGCGGGAGATTTACGACGAGCTGGAAGCGGCCGGCGTCGCCGTCGATGCGCTCGTCAACAACGCGGGCTTCGGTTCTTACGGCCTGTTCGCGGAGACTGACCTGCAACGCGAGATGGAGCTGCTGCAAGTCAACGTCGTCGCGTTGACGCACCTGACGAAGCTGTTCCTGCCCGCGATGCTCGGACGGCGGCGCGGGTACGTAATGAACGTCGCCTCAACCGCCGCCTTCCAGCCGGGGCCGCTGATGGCCGTCTATTACGCCTCGAAGGCTTACGTGTTGAACTTCTCCGAGGCGCTCTCGAACGAGACCGCGGGCACGAATGTTTTCGTCTCCGCGCTCTGTCCGGGGCCGACCGAGACCGGCTTCGTCGCGGCGGCCGGGATGGAACGCTCGAAGCTCTTCGACCGGGCCGTGATGGACTCGCGCACGGTGGCCGAGGCCGGCTACCGCGGCCTGCTCGCGGGCAAGCGCGTCGTCATCCCCGGCTTCAAGAACGCCCTCGTCGCGCGCACGGTCGGCCTCTTCCCGCGCGGGATGGTGATGAACGTCGTGCGCGGCATACAGGAGCGCCGGGGGAACGGAGATTCAGGACAGGGATGAGTGAGCAACGAACCATCCGCGCGCCGCGCGGCGCGCAGCTCAACTGCAAGGGCTGGCATCAGGAGGCCGCGCTGCGCTGCCTGATGAACAACCTCGACCCCGACGTGGCCGAGCGGCCCGAAGACCTGATCGTGTACGGCGGGCGGGGCAAGGCCGCGCGCGACTGGGACTCTTTCGCCGCAATCGTCCGCGAGCTGCAACGCATCGAGAACGACGAGACGCTGCTCGTCCAGTCGGGCAGGCCCGTCGCGGTCTTCCGCACGCACGAGTACGCGCCGCGCGTCCTCATCGCCAACTCGAACCTCGTCGGCAACTGGGCGACGTGGGAGCACTTCCACGAACTCGAACGGCGCGGCCTGATGATGTACGGGCAGATGACCGCGGGCTCGTGGATTTACATCGGCACGCAGGGGATCGTGCAGGGCACGTTCGAGACCTTCGCGGCGATGGCCGACCGCTACTTCGGCGGATCGCTTGCGGGGAAGCTGGTCGTCTCCGGCGGCATGGGCGGCATGGGCGGCGCGCAGCCGCTCGCGGCGACGATGAACGGCGCGGTCTTCCTCGGCATTGACGTTGACCGCGCGCGCATCGAGCGGCGCATACAGACCGGCTACTGCGACCGCCTCGCCCTCTCGCTCGACGACGCGCTCCGCATATGCGAGGACGCCGTCGAACAGAAGCGCGCAGTTTCAGTCGGACTAGTCGGTAACTGCGCCGAAGTTTTACCGGAACTCGTGCGCCGCGGAGTTAAAGTTGACGCCGTCACGGATCAGACGAGCGCGCACGATCCTTTGAACGGTTACGTCCCGGCAGGGGTGACGCCCGAAGAAGCCGACGAGTTGAGGCGCGGGGACGCGCGCGGCTACGTCGAACGCTCGAAGCAGTCGATGGCGCGGCACGTCGAGGCGATGCTGGCGATCAAGCGCGCGGGCGCGGTCGCCTTCGACTACGGCAACAACATCCGCGCGTTCGCCCATGAGGCCGGCTGCGCGGACGCCTTCGAGATTCCCGGCTTCGTGCCCGAGTACATCCGCCCGCTCTTCTGCGAGGGCAAGGGGCCGTTCCGCTGGGTCGCGCTTTCGGGCGACCCCGAAGACATCCGCCGCACAGACGACCTCGCGCTCGAACTCTTCCCCCGCGACGCGACGCTCAACCGCTGGCTGCGCCTCGCGCGCGAGCGCGTGCAGTTCCAGGGGCTGCCCGCGCGCATCTGCTGGCTCGGCTACGGCGAGCGCGCCGAGATGGGCGAGGCGATCAACGAGCTCGTCAAGCGCGGCGACCTCAAAGCGCCCGTCGCCATCGGCCGCGACCACCTCGATACGGGATCGGTCGCCTCGCCCTTCCGCGAGACCGAAGGCATGCGAGACGGCACGGACGCCGTCGCCGACTGGCCGATCCTGAACGCCCTCCTGAACACCGCGAGCGGCGCCTCCTGGGTCTCCTTCCACCACGGCGGCGGCGTAGGCATCGGCTACTCGCTCCACGCCGGCCAGGTCTCCGTCGCCGACGGCACGCCCGAAGCCGCGAAGCGACTCAACCGCGTGCTCACTAACGATCCGGGTCTGGGCGTCGCGCGCCACGTTGACGCCGGCTACGACGAGGCGGTCGGCACTGCCCGCGCGAAAGGGATCAAGGTTCCGCTCCTCGACGCAGCCGACGCGCCGACGCAAAGCTGACACCTCAAAACCATTCCGCGTCTTCCTTTGCGTCTTTGCGCTTTGCGCGAGTTTCTTTGACGAAAGGGAAGACTCGCGCAAAGCGCAAAGACGCAAAGCATGAAAACCAGGAAGTCTTCCGCACCGCTCTCGCTGATCCTCGTCTGTCTGCTCGCACTCGCCGCGCAGGCGCAGCCGACCGCGCGCTACGAGACCGTCCGCTTCGAGAGTAGGCTCGTGGGCAAGACGCTGCCGTACAACGTCGTGCTGCCCGCGAACTACAACCGTCGCGAGGCGCGCGCGACGCGCTACCCCGTAGTCTTCCTGCTCCACGGTTTGACGGGCCACTACGACAACTGGGTCACGAAGACGAGGCTGACCGACTACGCCGCCCGCTACGATCTGATCGTCGTCACGCCCGAAGGCAACAACGGCTGGTACACGGACAGCGCGACCGCGCCCTCGGACAAGTACGAGTCCTACGTCATTCAGGAACTGCTCCCCGACGTGGAGCGGCGCTACCGCGCGCTCTCGACGCGCGAGGGGCGTGCCGTGGCGGGCCTCTCGATGGGCGGCTACGGGGCGTTGAAGTTCGGCATAAAATACCCCGAAAAATTCGCGTTCGCCGCGTCGATGAGCGGCGCGGTCGGCGCTGCCTCGTGGCGCGCGGAGGCCGACCTGCCGCGCGGCCTGATCGGCGAATCGCTCCGCCAGACCTTCGGCCCCGCCGACGGCCCGACGAAGGCGCAGAACGATCTCTTCAAACTCGTCACCGAAATGCCGGCCGAGCGCGTCAAAAGTCTCCCCTTCCTCTACCTCGACTGCGGCACGGAAGACGCGCTGCGGCTGCTGCCGACGAACGTCGCCCTCGCCAACCTCCTCGTCGCGCGCAAAATCCCGCACGAGTACCGCCAGCTTCCGGGCGATCACAACTGGGCCTACTGGGACAAACAGGTGCAGGAAGTCCTCCGCCTCTCCTCCGCGCGCCTCGCCGCCGGCATTGACGCTCGCGGGCCGCGCGGGGACACGGCTGTGCGGTAGGGGACGCGCGACACGAAACTGTTGACAGGGCGCACCCCGGTGTTTACCTTGCTCCCGCCCTACGCCTGCTCCCGCCGGGGTACCACTTAACCGCCGCCGGTCACACTCCTAGACGCGAAGCCAACCGGCGGTCTATGGTAGGTTGAAATGCGCCGTCCCTACATGCTCTCACTGACAACCTTACTGCTCCTCTCTTCCTTAACCTTCGCCGTAGCGCAAGAGACCGCCCCGGCTCCGGCCGGCAAGACGAGAGAGGAGTTGGAGCTTATCAGCGCGCGGATCAGGAACGAGAGCGCGCAGGCCGCCTACTACGAGGAGCAGCGGATCAAGCTCTCCGAGAAGCCGCCCCCGAAGTCTTTTTTGCAGAGCGCGAGGGAGAACCCAGCCGCCGTGCTCGGCGTACTCGGGGCGACCTTTGCCGCGCTCGTGGCACTAGTCTCCTTCGCCTTCAACTACACGGCCGCCATCCAGAACCAGCGTGACACGCAGTTCTACGAGGCGCTCAAGCGATTCGGCGATAAGGACAGCCCGACGCTCCGCGCCAGCGCCGTCGCCTCCCTATCGCAGATGGCGAAGTTGGAAGTCCGCCGGTTCAGGTTACAGCACCCGCTCGCGTCGCTCCGCCGCGAGCGGCCCTACTTCGTTACCGCGCGCGATCAGATCGTCACCGCGCTCATGCTGGAGGATAATCGCGTCGCGCTGCTTATTCTCGCCGACGCCATCAAGGAGGTGGTCGGGATCGATCCCGGCAAGCCTGTCCAGATGCTAGCTGCCGCGAACGGCAAACTTCAGTATGACATGATCATCGACCTCTGCGACTATCTGGCAGCCTCTGGAATCAAGGGGCTAGACACCATGAGTCAGGACGATTTAAAGGACTTGATGGCGGTCGGGCTTCTCAGCGGTTCTGCCCTCAAGGCGTTCTCGGAGAGCATGTCCTACATTATTAAACCCATACTTAACAGCAGGATCGCAGTTGTCGGTACGTTTACGGCTGAGCAGAAGCGCGAGCACCGCGCCAAGGCGCACGCCGCACTCGCCATGACCTCCTTCCGCCTGAGCCTGCAAACTACAGCCATCGCCGGCATTCTTACCGCCTACCCCGGGCGCGATACGATCCCTTTCGACGGGCACATATTCCTAACCAACGTTATGCTGACCGGAGCAGACTTGAGTAAGGCTAATCTTAACGAATCGATCCTGACAGAGTCCGAACTTAAGGGGGCTAACTTATCGCAAGCGGTGCTGACCGGGGCCAAGCTCAATCGCACGCTGCTCGACGGCACCAGACTTTGGAAAGCCGTTATCGACGACTATACGGACTTCAGCGACGCCAACTGGTGGGCGGCCAACTACTACGACGACTCCGGCACGGCCGTCGATCTCGGAATTCTGCGAACCCTGCACGCCCGGTATGGGCAATCACTCCCGGCCGACCTGAGCGGGGTTCATGCCTCGGTCAAGCAGTTCCTCGATTCAGAACCGAAAGCTAACAACTGACGAATGACGAACGAAACTCCCTGAATGGTACGGCGCCGACATCACCGCCTGTTGTGGCTCGTGGGTAACGCCGAGACCAGCCCGGCGCGGGACTACACCGGCCGCCACCGTCGCCGGCCGCACCCCCCATAAGCTCCCAGACTTCAAGGACTACTGGTTCGACAGAAAACTCTACCACCCTCCAGACGACTGTCTACACGCTTGCCTCACGCCAGAAGCGGGGAGTTAGGGAAACGAGGAGACTTCAGTTCAACGCTCATTGTTTCGCATTCATTATTGTCTGTCCTAAACCCCTAATCCCTATCCCCCAAGCCAGTCTTCACGAAGCGATGACGCGCATCATCGCTTCGTGGACGAGGCCGTTGCTGGCGAGGATGGGCGGAGTGTACACGTCGAAGGGCATGCCGTCGTAGTGCGTGACCCGCCCGCCCGCCTCCTCGACGATGATCTTGCCGGCCGCCACGTCCCACGGCCTCAACCCTTCTTCCCAAAACCCGTCGAACCGGCCGCAGGCGACGTAGGCCAGATCGAGCGCCGCCGCGCCGTCGCGCCTGACGGCCTGCGCGTGCATGATGAAGTTCGAGAAGTGGCGCGCGAACTGGTTGCGCCCGCGCACGTCGTAAGGGAAGCCGGTGCAGAGCATCGCGCGGTTGAGGTCGTCTATTTCGGAGACGCGGATCGTGCGGCCGTTCAAGGTCGCGCCTTGCCCGCGCTCGGCGGCGAACGTCTCGTCGCGCGTCGGGTCGTGGACGACGCCGAGGACGATCTCGCCGTCCCGTTCGAGTGCGATTGAGACGCAGAAGCAGGGGTAGCCGTGCGCGTAGTTGGTCGTCCCGTCCAGCGGGTCGATGATCCACTTGTAATCGGACGGCCGCTCGTCGCGCGTCACCTCGCCGCCTTCCTCGGCGAGTATCGAGTGGCGCGGGTGGTGGCTGCGGATGCGCTCGACGATCAGGCGCTCGGCCGCCACGTCGGCCTCGGTCACGAGATCGATCTCGCCCTTCTGCGTCACGGCGAGCGACGTGCGGCGGAACCGCTCGGCGAGGACGCGGCCCGCCTCCTGCGCGGTTTGAATCGCAAAATCCAGCAAAGCTAACCCCTTCTTTTAGAGAAGGCAGAAGGCGGAAAGCAGTAGGCAAACAAAGCCTGGGACGGTTTTAGCTGCCTACTGCTTTCCGCCTTCTGCCTTCTGTTACTTCAGGATCGCCACCAGCTCGCGCTGGATCGGCTGGCCGGTCACTTCGATCCGGCCGCCCTCGCCGACGTAGAGATCGATCTCGGAGCGGACGCCGAAGTTTCCGGGGAGGTAGATGCCCGGCTCGATGGAGAAGCAGGTGCGCGGGATGATCTTGCGCGAGTCGCGGGTTTCGAGGTTGTCGATGTGCGCGCCGTTGCCGTGGACTTCCTCGCCGATGGAGTGGCCGGTGCGGTGCGTGAAGTATTCGCCGTAGCCCGCGCGCGTGATGACGCCGCGCGAAACGTCGTCCACCTCCGCGCCCTTGATCTCGCGCCCCGCCGCGACCGATTCGCGGACGAACTCGATGGCCGCGTCGCGCGCGTCGCGGACGATGGCGAAGACTTTGAGGTGCTCTTCGGAAGGCTCTTCGCCGACGAAGCCCGTCCACGTCTGGTCGGCGTAAACCGCGCCCTCCGTTTTGAGCTTGGCCCACACGTCGAGCAGCAGGAAGTCGCCGCGCTTGATCGGCGAGAACTTCTCGGCGTTCGGCTGGTAGTGCGGGCTGGCGGCGTTCTCGTTGACGGAGACGATGGGGTGGTCGTCGTTGCAGGTCATCCCCAGCTCCTCGAAGCGGCGCACCATGAACTGCTGGATGTCGTATTCGGTTACGGCCTCGCCGGCTTTAATCTTTCGGCCGACTTCGGCGAACGCCTCCTGGATGATGTTGTGTATGTTGTCGGCGGCGGTGACGTGCGAGCGGTACTGCTCGTCAGTCCAGACGGCCTCGAAGAGTTGCACGAGGTCTGCGCTCGTGACCGGCTCCGCGCCGAGCGAGCGCACCAGCTCAATCGTGCCTGCGTCAACGCGCGAGATGTAGGGGATCGAGTTTTCCGGCGAGTACTGCATCGCGACGCGCGGCTTACTGCCTGCGGCTGAGAGCGTTTCAGCCAGGTGCCCGTGCAGTTTCTCCCAACTGCTGTAGATGAGCTTGCGGCCGGGCAGCAGGTCGAGCTTGCCGGCCTCGATGGCGTGGTTGATGCGGGTGGGTTCGCCCTCCGCGGGGACGAAGTAGAACCAGCGGCGCGTGGAGAACTGGTTCGGGTCGAGTTTCAAGATGCGGTAGGCGAGCGGGTCGCTCTGGCGGAAGTCGTAGAAGAGCCAGCCGTCGAGTCCGGCTTCGCGCAGCGACTTCTGTATGTCGGCGACGCGCGCGGCCGACTGCTCAGTCGTGTACTTGGAGTTGTCTGTGCTCATAATTTTTCGCGCGCAGGGCCGAGGCGACGGCACGCGCGTCAGTTCAAATTTTTGAGGGGAACTTGCGGGCCGGATTTTACCACGTGCCCGGCCGCGAGTCGCAGCGCCGGGAGCTGGGCGTTCGTCAGAGCGCGGAGTTGATAACCTCGAAGAGTTCTTCGGTCTCGCGGCGGGCGCACTGGCGCGTGCCTTCGCCGGGGAGCGGGGCGACGCGGCGCGGCGGGTGATAGACGATCTCGACGCGGCCGAGGCGCGGCCACTTGCGGTCTTTCGGCCAGACGCGGTGGCCGCCGCGGATCGTGACGGGCAGGATGGGCGCGCCGGTCTCAAGCGCCAGCCGCGCCGCGCCGGGCTTCAGCGGTTGAAGCCTGCCGTCCGAGGTGCCGCGCCCGCCTTCGGGGAAGATGACGAGCGCGCCGCCCTCCCTGATCCACTGCACGGAGCGGCGGTAGGCGCGCGTGTCCGACTTGTTAACTTGCAGCGGCCACGCCCCGAGCCAGCGCATCAGCCGCCCGGCGACGGGCCAGCCGAAGACCGCGTCCCAGGCGAGGAAGCGCAGCCGCTGGTCGAAGGGCGCGGCGACCCAGAAAGGGTCGATGTAGGTCTGGTGGTTGGCGGCGACGATCAGCCCGCCGCCCTCGCGCGGGATGTTCTCCGTGCCAGTGAGGCGCAGGCGGAACATCCAGCCGAAGAGCGCCCGCAGCACGACGCGCACCACCTGGATGGCCCACTGCGGCAGGACGTAAGGCTCTTCGGCGGGCGGAGGCGCGTCCCGCCGCGCCTCGGCCTTCGCCGGCGCGACCCGCGCCTCCGCCCTGCTCAGAGGAGAATTTCCCACCGCGTTCAAAGGCCGTGGACCGTGAAGAGAAGCAGTTAGCTGTTAGCAAAACCGAAAAACAAAACGAAAGCTGGAAGCTGTGCTTCTTCCGGCTACAATCTAACAGCTAATCGCTAACAGCTTCTTCCCACGATTCACGGCTCTTGTCTTTCCACCACTCCGGGATGTCGCGCTCCGCGAGCGCGTCCTCGTTCCAGGCCTCGCAGCGTGCGCACTCGAAACCGTGATAGACGCGCGCCTCGGCCTTTGTCAACCCGACGCGCGCCTGCGCGTCGCACTCGCGGCAGCGGCGCGCGATCTCGGCGAGGAGCAGCTCGCGCCGCGGCACGAAGCGCAGCGCCGTCCTGCGCGGCCCTGTCACCCCAGAATCTCCAGCGGCCACCGCCGATCCACGAACTCCAGGTGCAGCCGGTCGATGTTATCGGCCCCCTTGCGCCGCCCGCGCACGACCGCGAGCACGGAGAGCGAGTAGCGCGCGCTGCGTAGCCGCACGAACCGACCGCGCTCGACCTTCAGGCTCGTGAAGACGGCCGCGCCCGTCCGGCTGATATTCTCCGTCACCGTCTGCTCGCTCTGCGTCACCGCCCCGTGCTCGTCGAGGACTTCGACCATCACCTCCACCGGCATCGTCAGCCGCGTCTCGCGCGATTCGACGAAGGCGCGCTTCCGCTCGTCGGCGTGGTACAGCATCTGATCGGTCGGGTCGGCCGCGATCTCATAGCGCGTCCGCGGATCGGCCTTGTAGCTCGCGGGCGGGTGCTTGCCGACGAAGGCCACGCCCAGCCCGAACAACTGCCCGCCGCCCTCCGTCTCCACGGCGAGCGTCACGCGGCGCACGAGCGCCCAGACGCGGTACTGATCCTCTATGTGATCGAAGCAGCGGAGCTGGCGCGGCATCGGCATGTGCAGGTGCACGAGCCGGCCCAGGTCAACGGGCCGCCGCAGGCGGAAGCTCGCCCCGAAAGGCGTCACGTCTTCGAGGCGCGTCTGCTCCGTCCACTCGTCGCCGACGGCCTCGCGGCAGACGACGCGGACGGGCAGCGACAGCCTCACCCGCTCGCGCCTGCGCCGCTCTCTCCCCCCGTCCGTCAACGCCCTTCACCCCCCTACGATACGGTTCAGCGCCCCGGCCCGCGGCTCAATATGTTGTGGCCGCGCCGGGGCGCTCGGAACGGCCGATTTTCGCCGGCAAAGTCCTGTTTTTTCAACGCTTTCGCCCCGCCTTTCCGGTTGCGAAAAGG
>DATHBT010000040.1:0-14404 GCA_035295985.1 Pyrinomonadaceae bacterium
CGCAGCGGTCGCAAGACCGCTCAACTGGTTCATTCACATTCAACGTTGAGAGCAGGCGTGCGCATTGTTCGCGCTTCGCGCTCGGCGGGCAGGGACAAGCCCCGCCCCTACAGTTTTTCCGTGCGTCCTACCTGAACCGAAGGAGCCTCAGTCGTGAAGCCGAATCGCCGTCTCGTCTCGTCAGTCCTTCTGCTCTTCAGCCTGTCGTTCAACCTGCCCGCGTTCGCGCAGACGCAGAACATCGCGCCGGCGCAGCAGGCCGGGCAGCAGCAGCGCGAGCCGCAGAGTCCGCTGCGGCTCTTGCAGTACCGCAACATCGGCCCGGCGCGCGGCGGGCGCGTGACCGCGGTCGCGGGCGTGCCGTCGCAGCCGATGGTCTATTACTTCGGCGCGACGGGCGGCGGCGTGTGGAAGACGACCGACGGCGGCGCGAACTGGGAGCCGATCACGGACGGCTCGGTCTTCGGCACGGGTTCGGTCGGCGCGATTGGCGTTAGCGAGTCCGACCCGAACGTGATTTACGTCGGGATGGGCGAGTCGCCGATCCGCGGCAACGTCTCGCACGGCGACGGCGTGTACAAGTCGATGGACGCGGGGAAGACGTGGAGGCGCGTCGGGCTGGAAGACACGCGCCACATCGGGCGCGTGAGGGTTCACCCGCGGAACCCGGACGTGGTTTACGTCGCCGCGCTCGGCCACATCTTCGGGCCGAACGAGCAGCGCGGCATCTTCCGCTCGCGCGACGGCGGTAAGACCTGGGAAAAAATTCTCTACCGCGGCGACAGGGCGGGCGCGATTGATCTCACCTTCGATCCGACGAACGCGAACATCCTATACGCGGGCTTCTGGGAGGTCTATCGCAAGCCCTGGACGCTGGAATCGGGCGGCCCCGACAGCGGCCTCTTCAAATCGACGGATGGCGGCGACACCTGGACTGAGATCACGCGCAACCAGGGTCTCCCGCGCGGCCTCGTCGGCAAGGTCGGCGTCGCGGTCTCGCCCGTCAACCCGGAGCGCGTGTGGGCCATCGTGGAGGCCGAGGACGGCGGCGTCTTCCGCTCCGACAACGGCGGGCGCACCTGGACGCGCACGAACGAGCAGCGGGCGCTTCGGCAGCGGGCGTGGTACTACACGCGCATCTACGCCGACACGCAGAACGCGGAGACGGTTTACGTCCTGAACGTCGCCTTCTACAAGTCGAACGACGGCGGGCGCACCTTCAACACGATCTCTGTGCCACACGCGGACAACCACGATCTCTGGATCGCGCCCGCCGACAACCAGCGGATGGTCAACGGGAACGACGGCGGCGCGAACGTCTCCTTCAACGCGGGGCGCACCTGGACGGAGCAGGATCAGGCGACCGCGCAGTTCTACCGCGTCACCATCGACAACGATTTCCCCTACCACGTGTACGGCGCGCAGCAGGACAACTCGACCGTGAAGATCGCCTCGCGCACGACCGACTTCGCCATCACCGAGCGCGACTGGTACGACGTGGGCGGCGGCGAATCGGGCTGGATCGCCCCGTCGCCGAAGGATTCAAATATCGTCTTCGCCGGAAGTTACGGCGGACTGCTCACGCGCTACGACCACCGCACGGGCCAGCTCAGAAACATCACCGTCTGGCCCGACAACCCGATGGGCGCGGGTGCGGAGGCGATGAAGTCGCGCTTCCAGTGGAATTTCCCCATCGTCTTCTCGCCGCACGATCCGAACAGACTCTACACGGCCGGCAGCGACGTCTTCGTCACGACGAACGAGGGGCAGACGTGGCAGCAGATCAGCCCCGATCTCACACGCAACGACAAGTCGAAGCAGGGGCCTTCGGGCGGGCCGATCACGAAGGACAACACGAGTGTGGAGTACTACAACACGATCTTCACGCTGATGGAGTCGCCCGTGCGAGCCGGAGTCATCTGGGCCGGCTCGGACGACGGGCTGGTTCACGTCACGCAGAACGGCGGCGGCCGTTGGGACAACGTCACGCCGAAAGATATGCCGGAGTGGATTCAGATCAACTCGCTCGACGCCTCGCCGCACGAGCCGGGCACGGCCTACGTCTCCGCGACGATGTACAAGTGGGACGACTTCCGGCCCTACCTCTACAAGACGAATGACTACGGCAAGACGTGGCGCAGGATCACGAACGGCATCCCCGACACGGCCTTCACGCGCGTCATCCGCGAAGACCCTAACCGTAAGGGGCTGCTCTACGCCGGCACCGAGACGGGCATGTACGTCTCCTTCAACGACGGCGAGTCGTGGCAGTCGCTACAGCTCAACCTGCCCGTCGTCCCCATCACAGACCTCGCCGTCCACAAGCGCGACAAGGACTTGGTCGTCGCCACGCAGGGGCGCTCCTTCTACATCCTCGACGACCTGACAGTCCTGCACCAACTGGCCGACGCCGGCGGCAATCTTTCCGCGATGCCCGACGTGAAGCTCTTTAAGCCCGAAGAGACCTACCGGCTACAGGGCGGCGGCTTCGGCGGCGCGCTTCCGCCCGGCGCGCCCGTCGGCGCGAACCCGCCCGGCGGCGTGGTCGTCTATTACCACCTCAAGCAGCGGCCGACCACTGACGTGACGCTCGAATTCTTAGACGCCACGGGCAAGTCCATTCAGAAGTACACGGCGCGCGCGCCGCAGCCGACCCCGACGCCCGCTCCCGGCACGGCCACCGTGCAGCGCCCGCCCGAACAGCCGCAGGCTCCGTCGGAGGAAGCGCCGGTCGTCGTCGCCGGCGCGGGCGGCCCCGCGGGGCCGCGCGTCACGACGAACCCCGGCCTCAACCGCTTCGTTTGGAACATGCGCTACCCGGAAGCCACATCGTTCCCCGGCCTCATCATGTGGGCCGCCTCGACGCAGGGGCCTCGCGTCGCGCCCGGCACGTACACCGTCCGCCTCACAGCCGGCGGCCAGACGCAAACCGAAACTTTCGAGATCAAAAAAGACCCGCGAGTCGCGACCGCGCCGGCCGACTTCGCCAGGCAGCTCGATCTGCTGTTGAAGATTCGCGACAAGGTGAGCGAGACGCACGCCGCCATTCTGCAAATCCGCCAGGTGCGCTCGCAGCTAGAAGAGTTGCAGAAGCGCGTGCAGGGTCAGGCTAACGCGCAGCGGGTCGTCGAGGCGGCGAAGAGTCTGAACCAGAAGATGACGGCCGTCGAGGAGGCGCTCTACCAGACGAAGAACCAGAGCAACCAGGACCCGCTCAACTACCCGATCCGCCTCAACAACAAGCTGGCCGCGCTCGGCGGGGTGGTGGGGAGCGCCGACGCCGCGCCGACCGATCAGTCATACCAGGTTTACGAAGAACTCACGGCCAGGATCGACGCGCACCTACGCCAACTCGATCAGGTGTTGAAGACGGATCTCCCGGCCTTCAACCGCCTCGTGCGCGAGGCCGACATCCCGGCCGTCGTCGCCCGCCCGCCGGCGCAGCCGGGCGCGACTCCGTAAAGTCAAGACTGATGCTTAACCCTGAAGTCTTCAGTCTGAGTCGCGAAGTCGAAGGCGCGCTGGCGGACGGCCGCGCGGTCGTCGCGCTCGAATCGACCGTCATCGCGCACGGCCTGCCGCGCCCGCAGAACCTCGACACCGCGCTGCGACTCGAACAGCTCGTGCGCGAAGCGGGGGCCGTCCCTGCGACCATCGCCGTCATCGCCGGGCGCGTGCGCGTCGGCCTCGACCGCGCCGCGCTCGAACACGTCGCGACCCGACAGCCGATCCACAAGCTGAGCACGCGCGATCTGCCCGTCGCCATCGCCCGCAAGCTCGACGGCGCGACGACCGTAGCCACGACCGCCTTCCTCGCCGCGCGCGCAGGTATTTCGGTCTTCGCCACGGGCGGCATCGGCGGCGTCCACCGCGGCCCGCTGCCCGACGTGTCGGCCGACCTGCCCGAACTCGCGCGCACTCACCTTGCGGCCGTCGTCTGCTCCGGCGCGAAG
This sequence comes from Pyrinomonadaceae bacterium, assembly GCA_035295985.1. GTDB lineage: Bacteria > Acidobacteriota > Blastocatellia > Pyrinomonadales > Pyrinomonadaceae > JAIVGV01. Next base: position 3,954 of record DATHBT010000040.1, read on the forward strand.
AGCGTCCTCGATCTGGCTGCGACCCGGGAATGGCTTGAGACGCACGGCGTCACCGTCGTCGGCTACGGCTGCGACGAGATGCCGGCCTTCTACACGCGCGCGTCGGGGCTGCCCGTTGACGTTCGGGCCGACACGCCCGAGGAGGTCGCCGCGCTCGCCCGCGCCCGGCGCGCGCTCGGCCTCGCCGGCGCACTGCTCGTCGCAGTGCCCGTGCCCGTCGAAGACGAAGTTCCTAAGGCTATCGTCGAAGATTCGCTCACCTCGGCTCTCGCGGAGGCGGAACGGGAGGGCGTCGCCGGGCGCGATTTGACCCCCTTCCTGCTCAGGCGACTCGCCGAACGCAGCCGCGGCGCGACGCTACGCGCCAACGTCGCGCTCCTCCAACAGAACACCCGCGTCGCCGCCGAGATAGCCGTCGCGCTCGCAAGCTGAAAAAGCTGTCAGTCGTCCGTGGTCAGTTGTCAGTTGTTTGTGGCCGCGCGGGCGCTCGCCAAAGATCAGATTGAGAGATCGTAGAAGCACTATCAACGGACAACTGACCACGGACGACTGACAAATCTTTTATGGATGAGAAACAGAGGACGAAGCGGATCATCTCGGCGCTCAAGCGCGCGTACCCTGGTGCGCGCTGCTCACTCAACCACTCGAATCCGCTGGAGCTTCTCGTCGCCACGATCCTCTCGGCGCAGTGTACGGACGAGCGGGTCAACGTCGTGACGGCCGATCTCTTCAGGAAGTACCGCCGCGCGGAGGACTACGCCGCCGCGCCCGCCGACGAGCTTGAGCGCGACATCCACTCGACCGGTTTTTTTCGCAACAAGGCGAAGGCCATCCGCGCCGCCTGCGCGATCATCGCCGGGCGGCACGGCGGGCGCGTGCCCGAAACGATGGAAGAGTTGTTGGAGCTGCCCGGTGTGGCGCGCAAGACGGCGAATGTCGTGCTCGGCAACGCCTACGGCGTCTCATCCGGCGTCGTCGTTGACACGCACGTCGCGCGACTCTCGCAACGCCTCGCGCTCACCGCTCACGAGCAGCCCGAAAAGATCGAGAAGGATTTAACGGCACTCGTCCCGCGCAAGGACTGGATACTCTTCCCGCACCTGCTCATCGCCCACGGCCGCGCCGTCTGCAAGGCCCGCGCCCCGCTCTGCGGCGAGTGCGTGCTCCTCAAGTTCTGCCCGACGGGAAAGAAGCTGTTAGCTGTTAGCGATTAGCTGTTAGCTTTCAGAAGAAGGCGGAAGGCGAAAAGCAGACCGTAGAAGAACGAAAGGCGGGAGGCAGTTTGATCGCGACTGCCTGCCGCCTTTCGGTTCTCGCTGACGGCTGATTGCTATTGCTAACAGCTAACAGCTAACAGCTAACAGCTAACAGCTAATCGCCAACAGCTTCCTGCTCCTCGATCCAGTCTTTCGTCATGTCGCACCACAGCGCGAGGCCGCGCCAGTGGCCGAAGCGTGCGTAGTGGCGTGCGATCTTTTTGTCGTCGCAGGCGCGTCCGCGGTTGTGGAGACGCGCGTAAGTTGCGCGCACCCAAGAGTCGAGCGCGAGCACGTCGTAGCGGCCGACGAGCTTCAACAGGTTCTCGGCCGCGTAGTCGCCGACGCCCTTGACGCGCTTCATCGCGCGGCGCAGTTCGGCGGTCGGCAGCTCCGAAGTGAGCCACGATTCCACGTCCAGCTCGCCGGAGGCGACGCGCTCGGCCAGCTCCTTGAAGTACGGGGCGCGGTAGCCGGAGCGCATCTCGTCGCGGTAGAAGCTCGCGGGCGCTTCGGCCATCGCCGCGGGCGTGGGGAAGGAATGCCCGCCGCCGCGCGCCGGGCGGCCGAGGTTTTCGACGAGGCGCGTGACCATCGTTTTGGTGAGCGACCAGGAGCAGTTCGTCGTGCAGATCGTCTTGACCAAGTCCTCGAAGACGGTCGGCGAGCGCAGCAGCCGGCCCGCGCCCGCCCGCGCGACCCACTCGAAGCCGGCGGTGCGGGACAACTCTGCGTAAAAACCTTCGAGGTCGTCGTCGAGCCGGAAGATGCGGCGCACGTCGCGCGCGATCTTTTCGGCGTCGCGCCTGGCGACCCTGCGGGCGGCGTTGACGCGGAGTGCGCCGTCGCCGCCCGTGATCTCGACAGCTACCGGCTCGCGTTCGGGGCCGAGGTCGATGACGCGGCGGATCGCCGTCCACGTCTCGTCGATCGAGAAGGGCGCGAGTTCCGGCCAGCCGTGGCTGGCGGCCGTGCGCTTGAAGCTGAAAGAGGGCGGCGCGGGGACGGAGATTTCCATCGGCTCTGTTTCCGGGCGAGCGAGATGTGCGGAGCTTCAACTCGGGAGGGCACTAGCAGAAATCAGGCGCGAGAAATTGTCAAGGCGATAACTATTAGCTGTTAGCTATTAGCTGTTGGCAAAACCGAAGCGAGGGCATTGGCTTTGAGTGAGGGCTGGCCTTTCCTGCTAACAGCTAATAGCTAACAGCTAACAGCTTTCTCGCGGCGACGAGAGTTCGGAGAAACTTTTTTGGCTGCTGCTCGGCTGCTGAGCTACCGCGCGCGTGAACGCGCGCGCCCCGGGAGTTGCACCCGGACTGTGGCTGCCGTCTATGTAGTTCCCCCTGCATTCGCCGCGACCGCCCCTTGCTCGAAAGTGTGCCCGCGAAGGGCGGCGACGAGTTTCGACGAAACGACGTTCGCGCTCTGCCGTTGAGCTACGGCCCACACAAAAACTGAAGTGGGCCGCCGGGACTCGAACCCGGAACCTCGCACTTACGAAGTGATGTAGTTCCGCCCGCATTCGCCGCCCGCCGAGGGGCACGAAGTCAAAAAGTGGTGACGAGTGTTGGAAAGACTTCGCCTGGGCACGGCCCGGAGGCCGCCGGGAACATCACCCCCCGCTTGGCCCAACCGGTTCCCTAAACCAGTCGGAGATGTAGTCATTCCGGGCATTCACCCAGAAAGAGCCGTTAGCTGTTAGCTGTTAGCTGTTAGCTGTTAGCAAAACCAAAGCCGGTTACGAAAGCTGAGAACCGGTTTCTTCCGGCTAACGGCTAACAGCTAACAGCTAATAGCTATTCATCCCGGCGACGAGTGGCGGCGAGAGACCCACCCCACAGGAGACGGGGCGGACAGGAGTCGAACCTGCTAGTCCATGTACTCACGCCCGCATTCGCCGGGCTTTGTAAAGCCCAGGGGCCGACGAGTTTCGCCGAGACGACCCTGTTCACGGTCAAGGTGAATGTAGTCACGGCAGCATTCGGCCCAGGCGATTTCGGATTTCGGATTGCGGGTTGCGGATTTAAGAAGCGGAGGAAGGCGCGACTCAGGTTGGCTGTCTTTGTTCCTCGTCTTCAATCCGCATTCCGCAATCCGAAATCCGCATTCCCTCACAGCGCGACGCTCTCGATGCGGCCGACCCAGTGGGCCGGGTCGAGGCGGCCGGCGGCGAACTCCGCGATCAGTGTGAAAACCTGATCCGAGAAGCCGCCGACGTTGAGCACGTCCTCGCGCTCGGCCGCCTGCGTGGTCGCGTTCGGCTGCACGTCGATGCAGACGAGGCGGGCGCGCGGGTTGCGCTGCTTGAAGACGTTCCACTCCCGCAAGACGGCCGTGCCGCGGCCCGCGCCCGCGTCCACCCACGACTCGTTGTCGGAGACGTAGATGACGAGGTCGCCCGTCGCGCGCCGGTCGTTCAGGCTGCGCAGCGGCGCGCTGCAATTCGTGCCGCCGCCGCCGACCGCGGCCAGCCGCGCCGCGTTCGTCACGACCGAGTCGCGCGCGTTCAGCTCGACACGCACGACCTTGTCCTCGAACGCGAGCACCTCGGCCGAAGGGTTCTTGCGAACCACGGCCGCGGCGACGAGCGCGGCCACGTCAACGCAGCGCACGGCGGTCGTCGCGCCCTTGCGGTAGCCAGTGACGGCCGAGCGCATCGAACCCGACACGTCCGGGAAGACGAAGACCTTGCCGGGAAGCGCCGGCACGTTCCGGATCGCCACCTCCATCGCGTCCTGTAGCGCGTCGCGCACCTCGCGCGGCACGCCCTCGCCGGTCGAGGCGTAGGCCGCCATCAACTGGAATGGGAAGACGCGCGCGTGGGCGATCTTCACGGGATCGCGCAAACGATCCGCGATGAGGCGGGTCAGACCCGGCTCGTCGAAGACGCCGTGGCGCGCGAACGTGTTCAGGTTCATGCGCGTCATCTGCCACCCAGCGTTTCGCGCGATCTCCACCCACTCGCGCCGGCTGATCGGAAGCGACGTGAGAAGCTGGAACGGCACGCGCGGCACGGCCAAAGTCTCGCCCGCCTTGAACGCCTCGTAGTCGCGCGCCGCCTGCGGCAGAGCCTCGCGGTCGTGGTCGCGGCCGACGAGGTATCCGTAGAGGGCGCGCCGGCCCGCCGACTTCGGCTTCGGGTGAACCATCTTCACCACGTCCGCAATCGAGGGCGACTGGCCGACGGCCGACTTGAACAGCTCCTCGTCGTCGCGCGCCTCAAGCCACTCGCGCACCAGCCGCTTCGGCAGCGTGCCGAGCGACTTGCGGCCCACGACGCCCGAGCGGAGGATCTGCACGAAGGTGCGGAGCATCTTCGCGTTGTCGCACACGCGCGGGAACGTCCGGGCGAACAGCTCGCGGTCACGCACCGAGAGCACGGCGAGCAGGAGCGCCGGCACGTCCTTCATGTGGCCCTGCTCGCGCGCATAGACGGCGAGCCTGGCGATGAAGGCGGGGTCGGCCGACTCGCACAGCTCCAACACCTTCGAGAGCTGCTCCTGGCCCGACGCGTAGAAGGTCGAGTTCATGCAGCCCGTCGCCGCGTACTGCGCGAGCGCGTGCTTCGGCGTGAACGAGTAGGCAGGGGCCTGCTCGCTGTTGACCGCGTCCGTCGCCGGGATGAGCCGGCCGACGAGCGACTTGAAAAGGTTCTTGTTTGCCATCGTCTTCGAGACCTCACGAGCATTCAGCCGCTCCCGCGACTGGCGACGACAACCGAACTGCCTTGCGAAAAGTTTTAGACGGGACGGGCTGCGGGGCCTGGGTTCGAACCAGGGTTGCCGACTTCAAAGGCCGGAGTCTTGCCGGCTAGACGACCCCGCAACAGAAGAGTCGGGGCGGGGGGACTCGAACCCCCACCTTTCTGCACGTCGCGCAGACGCTCGGCCTTTGAGCCACGCCCCGCGGGAAATAATCGCGTCGGGAGGAGTCGAACCTTACCGTCTCTCGCTTATCAGGCGAGTGCTACTACCGTTGAGCTACGACGCGCGAGCTAGTAGGCCGGGTCGGAGTCGAACCGACGATCTTCCGATTAAAAGTCGGACGCCTTAACCCGCTTAGCTACCGGCCTGCTGTGAGAATTGGCTGGCGGAGTCGGATTCGAACCGACACCGTTCTGAGTAACAATCAGACGCTCTGCCCGTTAAGCTACCCGCCAAAAAGGTTGTTCGTGAGCGAATCGCGGGGGCGGGAGTCGAACCCGCTGTCGGCGCGGCTTATGAGGCCGCGGAGCCGCCGTTGCTCTATCCCCGCACGGAAGCTGGCTGCGGCGGCGGGAGTCGAACCCGCACCGACTCGTTTACAAGACGAGCGCTCTCGTTCCAGTTGAGCTACGCCGCAAGGAAGCTGTTAGCTGTTAGCAATTAGCTGTTAGCAAAACAAGAACTCTTTTTCCGGCTAAGAGCCAACAGCTAACAGCTAACGGCTTCTTGATAGACCGGGGGAGAGTCGAACTCCCAAATGTAGTTTGCAGGACTACCATGTTGCCATTTACATCACCGGCCCGTGAAAGAGATCGCGGAGGCGGGACTCGAACCCGCGGCCTTCCGTTTATGAGACGGCTGCTCTTGACCTCCTGAGCTACCCCGCACGAAAAATGATCGTATGAGCCTGGCAGGATTTGAACCCGCACACACTTGTTTAGAAGACAAGCGCTCTAGTCCGTTGAGCTACAGGCCCGAAGGCGATGGAGGGATTCGAACCCTCACCGTAGCCGCTTACGAGACGGCCGCTCTGCCAGTTGGAGCTACATCGCCGCGAAAAAAGTTTTGGCCGGGGCGCGAGGCCAAGCCGCGCCTCTCGCCCCACGATCCCGCGGCAGTCGCCGTTCTGCCGGGGACGAGCCGAGCGCCCCGATGAAGAAGCTGTTAGCTAATAGCGGTTAGCTGTTAGCAAGAAGAGAGCATCTTCCAGCTTCCGCCCTCGTCATAGCTTCGGTTTTAGTTTTGCTAACAGCTAATCGCTAGCAGCTAACAGCTATCAATGGCCGGTGAAGGACTCGAACCTTCGACCCCCTGTTTGTAAGACAGGCACTCTAGCCGCTGAGTTAACCGGCCGCCCGCGAACGACTGTGGAGTTTTAAGTGATGGTCGGGGTTGGTATCGCGCCAACGTCTCGGCGTCTTCAGCGCCGCGCTAATCTCCCTCAGCTACCCGACCCGGTGGGTTTTTGTAGGGGCAGGGCCTGCCCCTGCCCACTCACCTCCGCTACCGAGCGTGCGGGGACAGGCCCTGCCCCTACAGGTAAACCTCGCTCTCAAGCCCGCCGTCTCTTCGCCTCCGTCTCGTCAGTTTCGCCTTCGAGGAAGAGGTACTTGCGCCACTCGGGCCGCGCCTCGGCGTAGTGGCAGAGGACGACCCGTTCGAGCTTAGTGCGCAGGGCCGACTGCGTGGTGAGGAGCGGCATGCGCGCCTCTTCGGGCGTGCGGCTGCCCTTGCGCTGGTTGCAGCGGACGCAGGCCGTCACGACGTTGACGGGCGAGTTGTCGCCGCCCCGAGAGCGCGGCAGGATGTGATCGAGCGTCAGCTCGACCGGGTTCCTGCGCTCGCCGCAGTACTGGCAACGAAACTGGTCGCGGATGTAGATGCGGACGCGCTTCATCCCCGCGGTCTCGCGCCCCCGCCGGACGTTGACGTAGGTGCGGCGGCGCACGACCGAGGGCACGGGGTACTCGTCGCGCGGCGTGCGCAGCACGCGGTCGCCGTCCCACTCCTCGACGAAGACCGAGTTCTTAAACAGCATCACGATTGCCCGCGCGACGCTGACCGTGCCGAGCGGTTCGTATGTCTGGTTCAGCAGCAGCACACGGCTGTTCAGTGCCATAGGCCCGGCACCTCCTTTCAAAAATTCGCGCGACGGAGTCGGCGCGGTTCGTGTGAAAAGTCTTAAAGGGGAGTGCGAGCGGTGGTGAGGGTGGCCGCGGGCGCGGCGCCCGCTCGCAAGCTCGTTCGGGGGCCGCGCGTGCGGCCCCGCGTGTTAGTCGAGGAAAGTGACTGACGGCGCGCCGGGTGCGCCGGCCTCCGTGTTCATCAGCACGCGGTGCCAGCCGTTGAGCACGACCGTCTTGTGATCTCTGTGCGAGACACGGCCGCGGGCGTAAACCTCTGCGCCGCGGCGCATCACGCGCCAGCCCCAGCGCCCGGCCGCCGGGTCGCGTTCGAGTATCTCGCGGTAGCGCGACTCGCTGACGCCGCCTGGGAAGCGGCCGGTGACGTAAACCGTCTCGCCCGCGGTGCGGAATAGCTCTTCGCAAGTGTGCGGCTTGCTGCCCGCGCCGCGGCTGATCGGCTCGTTGCGAAGGATCAGACGCGGGTCGGGCTTAAAGCCTTCGGGCGCGGGCACGAAGAACCACTCTCCCTGTCGGACGAAGGCCGCGTTGCGCCGGCGCAGGCGTTCCTTGATCCGCTTGATGCGGCGCGCGGCCGTCAGTCGAACCTCGGCGGGCTGCAAGGCGCGCATCGCGCCCGTGACGCTCGCGACCGAGCGGCCGGGGACGGCGCAGACGAACCAGTGGCGCTCGTCGTGGCCGCACAGGAACTTCTGCTTCTCGTCGCCGCGCCGCGCCATCAGGAGCAGGTGGCGCATCTCCGGGCGCACGTCCGTGACGACGTACTCGACCGCGTCGCCCGGCATGATGCTGATGTCGAAGAACTCGCCCTGGTCGTCCGAACGGATGTCGATCCCCGCCCGCCGGAAACGGTTATTCATTTCGCCGACCTTGACGCGCGCGCCGATGCGCTCGAAGCGCCTCTGTAGAAGTGCGACGTTCACCCTGTTTCACCTCCTTCCTGTTGCGAGTTCCGCATATGCCAAGTCTCCTCGTTTTTGTTTGAAGCGGCGCGCCTGCGCCGCCGCGCCGGCGAAGCACGCGGTCGGATTCGAACCGACGATGACAGGTTTTGCAGACCTGCGCCTTCGCCCCTTGGCTACGCGTGCGAAAACTTTTTGGTGGGAAGCCCGCGGCGAGAATCGAACTCGCGTCCTCTTCCGTACCGGGGAAGCGGTGCCGCCTGGGCTGCGCGGGCGCGTAGAACTTTTTGCGGCGCGTGAAGCGGCCGGCGGGACTCGAACCCGCTGCATCGAGTTTGGAAGACTCGCACTCAGCCCGTTGAGTTTCGGCCGCGCGTGTGAATTGGGAGGCGGTGCAGGAGTCGAACCCGCATCGGGCCGCGTTCGAAGCGCGGGGCTTTTCCGTTAAGCTAACCGCCCGTGTCGGGTCGGAAAATTTGGTGCACCGTCCGAGATTCGAACTCGGGTCTCGGCGCTGGCAACGCCGCGTCTTCGACCGGGCTGGACCAACGATGCACGAATGTGGTCGGGGTGGACAGAATTGAACTGCCGCCACGAGTTCCCAAGACTCGGATGCTGGAAGCCACTACACCACACCCCGGATGCCTTCGCTGAGAGTCGAACTCAGACCTAACTGATTAAGAGTCAGCCGCTCTGCCGATTAAGCTACGAAGGCGCACGCGAACGGAAGCGGAGCCGGCGGGACTCGAACCCAGCATCGTCCGGGTTGACAACCCGGTACCTCACCCCTCGGCCACGGCTCCAAAATGGGACAGACAGCGCGTGCCGGACTCGAACCGGCGATCTCCTGATCGAGAATCAGGCGGCATAGCCTCTCGCCCAACGCGCCCCGGAAAGGTGTATGGGGAAGTGGATCGGAGGGAGTCGAACCCTCAACAGACCGCGTTCACAGCGCGGCGCTCTACCTTTGAGCTACGACCCACGCATCGAAATTCTCGCGCGAAGCGTCTTACTACTCACTGCTTACCGCTTGCCGCTCACTGCTCAAACACAGGGATGGCGGGACTCGAACCCGCAAAGCCCGTCAGGGCGCTTGATTGAAAATCAAGCCGCTTTCACCGTTTGCATACATCCCCAAAAATGCGCGCGGAAAGATTCGAACTTTCAACTTGCAGGGTTTGAGCCTGCCGCCTCTACCCGTTGGGCCACGCGCGCTCGACGCGATGCGGGAGGCGGGAGTCGAACCCGCAACGACCGTTTTTTAAGAACGGCGCGTCTTCCCGGTTGCGCCACTCCCGCGCTTACAGTTAGTGCCGGGGGCGGGAGTCGAACCCGCAAGAGGGCTTGTAGCCCACAGACACCTCAGGCCTGCGCGTCTGCCAGTTCCGCCACCCCGGCGTGATACGGGAGATACCGACGGGAGGACTCGAACCCCCACTTCTTGATCCTAAGTCAAGCGCCTCTGCCAGTTGGGCTACGTCGGCTTATGAAGGGATGAACCCGGCAGGAGTCGAACCTGCGACCTGTCGATTCGGAGGCGACCACTCTCGTTCCGCTGAGCTACGGGTTCAAAAATGGCTTCGGGAGAAGGAATCGAACCTCCACCTCCTGGTTCAGAGCCAGGCATCCTGCCGGTTAGACGATCCCGAAACGAGGAAGGACCCGGCGCGATTCGAACGCGCGACCTCAAGCTCCGCAAACTTGCGCTCTGATTCCGCTGAGCTACGGGTCCAAAGAAATGATGAGTGATGAGTGATGAAGATGAATGAAAAACGGGCTGCTCCTCGTTCATCATTCCGCATTCATCACTCATCACTTTCTGAGCGGAAGCCGTGGGAGTCGAACCCACAGGGGGCGGCGTCTGCGCCCCCGCGACCTTAGCAGGGTCGTTGCCTTGCCGCCTGGCGAGACTTCCATTGTTGCGAGAGGGAAGGAAGGTGCGGGAGTCGAACCCGCCGGGGTGTCTCTCCCCACGGTTTTCGGGACCGCCTGGCCTGCCGCGTGCCGAACCTTCCGTCAACAGGAGCGCCCGGATTCGAACCGAGATCGGGTGGATTTGGAGTTCACCATGTTGCCGGTTACACCACGCTCCTAAACTTGTGAACAATGCGGGCGGAAGGACTCGAACCTACGGAGTCAAGTGTGACGCCTGATTTACAGTCAGGTGCTTTTGCCGCTCAGCCACGCCCGCGCGAAATTTGCTGGACTAAAAAACAGAGAGGGCGACCGACGGTCGGTGCGAGGAGTGGACACACTTCGGCGCACACTTCTCCCTAAGGGTGCCGTTAGCGGCCTCGTCGAGGCTCTCGCCGGAGACGCGCGAGGCCGCCACCCTTTGAAGGCGACCGGCCGGCCGCCCTCTCTTCCCGTTCACAAGGCAATTCGGTTGTCAAACAACAAAAAGAGCGGGACTTTGGCTCCCGAGAGAAGCCGTCCCGCTCCGAT
>DATHBT010000041.1:0-7638 GCA_035295985.1 Pyrinomonadaceae bacterium
CGTCCCGCCCGGTGATGATGTTGAAAGGGCGGCCGGAGGTCGCGACGACGAGCGGCGACCAGACGAGTCCGAGGGGGCTTTTGAAGTTGCCGCCGGTGGTGAAGCGGTGCCGCACGTCCGACGCCGAAGGCCCGCGCTCGGCCGCCCAGTCGCCCGGCGTGGCGGCGAAGCTCGTCGGCCCGTCGGTGTCGCCGCGCGCGAAACCCAGCGTGTAGTTGCCGAACAGGGAGAGGGCAGCGGACTGCCGCCGGAACGTGCTCACCGACAACAGATGCTGAGTCGAGCGCCCGCCGTTCCCGATCCTTCAAACCCTGTCACCAACTTCTCCCGCGGGCCGCCCCCCGGAGGCTTCGGCGCGGAGCAGCCCCGACCCGCCGCTGAACGAGTAGTTGAGGCTGAGGGTCGAGAGCAGACCTAACTTTCTCTCGACGGCGGCGGTCACGTAGAGAAGGGTCGCCGGTCTCACCCGTTCGTCGAGCGCCCACCGGGCCGTTGACGAACCGGGCGCGTCGGCCAACTCGCTCGGCCCCGGCACGGCGGGAAACCCGTCGAGCATCGCGGGGTCTGTAAACACGTACTGCCTCGTCCGGGCGGGATCGGTCTGCGCCTGAAGAAGCCTGAGCCGGTCGTCAATCCTGACGTGGTACAGCCCCGCGCCGCCGCGGATGACGAGTTGAGGCCCGACGAGGCCGCCGTTTATGCGAGCGGAGCCGGGGGCCCACGCGAAACCGAAGCGAGGCTCGAAGTCGCCAGCGCCGCCGATGCCTCTCTGCTTCGACCAGCGCAGGCCGTAAGAGAGATTCAGGTTGGGGCGTAGCCCCCAGTCGTCCTGCGCGAACGCGGCCGCGTCGCCGCCCTCCGCGTCGGCCGAGGGGTCGCCGGCGCGGAGGATAAGGGTGGAAGCGCCGCCGCCCTGACGCCGTATCTCGGCGGGGTGCGCTCCCGCGCGTTGCAGGAGGACGGTGCGCCTGTACGCTTCGAGGCTATCGAGAAGCAGCGACGGCTGCGCGCCCGGCTGCGACCCCGCGCCAGCGGCCAGCGCATACAATGCCAGTCGTGCCGCCGCCGGTACACGCCGCGCCCGAACCCGCACGGCTACGACGGGAAGAGCAGAGAGGCCGCGCTCAAGCTCTACCTCGAAGGCAACGGCTTGGGCCGCATCGGGCGCCTCCTCTCGATCAACCACCAGTCGGTCGCCAACCGGGTCGACTCGGCTCACGCACAGCTACAGGCAAAGAAGGGCGACTCACCCGCCCCGGAAGCGGCCGGGACGGTGGAGATGGACGAGTTGTTCACCTTCGTCGGCTCAAAAAAACGCAGGCCTACGTCGTCACGCTAGTTGACCGCGCCACCCGCTGCATCGTCGCGTGGGCCGTCTGCCTGAGCCGCACGCCGGAGCTGGTGCAGTCGGTCGTTGACGCCGCCCCTCACGCCTCCCGCTACTACTCCGACGCCTTCAACACCTACCGCGAGCTGTGCTGGTGTGGCACTCACACCGCGATGTATGACAAGTCAGAGACTTACTCGGTCGATGGCGCGAACGCCGAACCGCGGCATTACCTGGCGCGGCTGACGCGGCGGTCGCGCTGCTTCTCCGAGTGCATTAACGCCCTGCGCCGCGCCGCCGAGCTGTTCGTCTGGTGATGGGACTGGCAGCAGGCGCGTAAGCGTCAACGCCCGCGCTACCCGGTTCACCTCATCGACGCCGTGGCGTGTCTGATTTAGTCGCTCCCCCGCAACTCTGCTCGCGGTCGTGAGGCGGCGTTGCGTCTGTTTTTTGCGGTTTCCGCCCTGCGGCTTCGCGGCCTGTGAGCTCCGGGGCGGGGCGGGCGGCGACACGTCGAGACGCAACACGGCGCAAGGGATAGGCGGCGTTGAAAGATTTCTTGCCGCCGACCGCGCGGCGGTCTAGAATGACGCATCACCCCGGCTAAAGGCGGCCGGCCGCAGAGTCACTGCCGCGGCCCCGCCTGACCCCTCACAAGAACGCGGTTGCGCCTCGCCGACATTTGGGGTAATATCCGCTGCATCCGTGCGGTCGGTGGATCCTTCCGCACACCGGTTGCTGGGGTGAGGACAGTGACCGAAACAGGAAAGGGCGCGCGGCCCCCAAGGCCTGCGCGCCCTTCCGCTTTTATCCGATGAATCTCCCTACCCGATCAGGAAGCGAGACACCGCCCCGGCATACATATCCGGAGCCGTGGTCATTCCTTCGTGCGCCTGACCCGGCAACTCCTCGATGCGGACATCCTGGAGGACAGCGGCGAGGGCGTCGGTGGCGTAGAGGTCGCGGGGGCTTTCGGTGCCGATCTGGAGCATCACCGGGACTCGAAGGTCGCGGAAGCGCTCGGCGTTGAAGTCGTACCTGCTCAGCGCGCGCAGGTCGTCCAGCGACGCCTCGGCGTCGGCGATGATCGGCGGCCACAGCTCCGTGGCCCGCAGCGCGTCCAACTCCTCAACCGGGACAAGCAGTGTGTCGCGGAAGAACGTCACCGCGAGACTGTCCCAGTCGCCGGCCCGCGCCAGCTCCTCAAGCCGCGCCAGCGCTTCCTTGCTGAGGCTGTGCGGCCAAGGCGCTTCGTAGAGCACCAGCTTGCACACGCGATCCGGGACTCCGGCGGCGGCGGCGAGCGCGGCCTGAGCGCCGTAGGAGTGGCCGAGGAGGAAAACCGGCTCGCCGAGCGACTGAATCACGGCCGCGACATCCATACTCTCATCCAAGAGGCTATGGCCTGCGGTCGCGTCCGTCTCGCCCCGGCCGCGCCGGGCGACGGCGTAAACGGTGAACTGCTTCTCGAATATCGGCTTCACGAACTCCCAATTAGTCCTGTGGTCGCTGAAGCCCCCGTGCACGAGCACCAGAGGCGGGCCGCCGCCGTACTTGTTGTAAGAGACTACGGTCCCACCGGGTGTGGTAATGCGCCGCACGGATAGAACCTCCAATCGCACAGGGATGCGTGCCGTTGTTAGGCGTCTCGCCGCGGCGCGACTCACGCCGCGCGGTCTCCGTTCCAGATGTCAACGTGCATCCTCCAGCCGTCGCCCTCCCGCTTCCACACGACCACGTACTTGCCCGCCATCTCCGCGCGCTCGCCGCCCGGCGGCTGCACGGCCATCTCGAACCTCCCCACCTCGTAAGCCAGATCGTCCCGCGACTCGACCTCTAAAGTCTCCAGCTTCGCCTCCCTGACTCCGGTGCTCATCGCCCCTTGCCAGAAGGCCCGGATGGCCTCTCTCCCCTTCACCAGCGGGTTGTCGGGCGGGAGCAGCGTGGCGTCGGCGGTGTACCACGCGGCCACAGCCGCGGCGTCACCCCGCCCGAAGGCGTCTGCGAAAGTTTGGATGGCGGACGTAATGGCGTCGCGGATATTTCCCATAGCCACTTCCTCTCTCACTTACGGGCGTGCCGGGCGGGTAGTTGGCGGGCCGGAGCGTCTAGCTCACGAGCACCTCACGCATAACCACCGCCAAGTCCCGCAACGCACGCTCCCCGTCACCGGCGAGCGCCGAGCCGTGCATGACGGCGATGGTCTTCGGCCTGAGGGCCGCTAACCTGTGTAGGGTCTTGTCCGTGTCCTGCGTGTAGGGCATGTAGTTCGCGAAAGGGCCCGCCTGAATCCGCCCTCGGCGCCCGACCAGTCCCACTCATTCCGTTTGATTATGGCCAGCGCGTGGTGCGCCTCGGCGAGCGAGTCGTCGAGTTCCAGCGCCATCTGCGCCGCCGCCCGCGCCTTCGCCAGCATCTCTGCGGGGTTCTCTCCGCTGGTCGCGAGGTTGAGATATGCGAAAGGCATGCCGGTGTAGGCGAGCGCGAACTTCGGGTCGAGTGCCACCGCCTGAGTGAACAGGGAGCGAATCTCATAACGACCCAGCTGTGTGTTGGAGGGAAGGGGGATGGCTGCGAACTAGCTGCGAACTAGCCGCACTCTACCATGATTCTGACGCGAGATTAAAGATCGGCCCCCGCAGGCACGCCGAGGGAAAATGTAAGGTTCAACAGGTTAGCGACAGCCGGGCGGGTGGCTCTTCTGGTTTCTGTGCTTCCGCATTGCTGAGGTAGAAACGGGGCGGGCTTTTATCAATCAGGGATCGGAATTTCCGTTGATCTTTTTCTACCACGGCTACCTCACGTCCCATAACTTCACCGTGCTGTCGCTCGCGCCCGCGAGCGTCTTGCCGTCAGGGGAAAAGGTCACGCGGTAAGTATTTCCCATGCCTTCGGCGGTGAGCGTCTGTTTCAACTGCCCCGTCTGCGCGTCCCACAATTTAATCTCGTGATAGCCGCCACCCGCCACCGTCCGCCCGTCAGGTGAGAAGGCCACGGAATATACGGCGTTACCGCCGGCCCCCGTCAGTGTCCGCTTTAAGGCTCCGTCCTTCATGTCCCACAGCCGGGCGGTATTGTCGTAGCTCCCGCTGACTAGCGTTTGACCGTCGGGGGAGAAGTCGAGCGACCGCACACCTTTGTCGTGGCCGGTGAGCGTTAGCTTCAGCGCCCCGCTTTCGGCGTCCCAGACCTTGACTGAGTTCTCGCTGGCGCCTCCCGTCGCAATCAGCTTACCGTCGGAAGAGAGGGCGAACGACGGGTTGATTGCGCCCATGACATTTTCGCGCCGCAGCGCCCACGTTCCGGTGTCCCACAACTTGACCGTGCGGTGGCCCCCTCCGAACAACGTTTTCCCCTCCGCCGAGAAGGCGACGAAAGAGATCGCGTCAGAGGGGTACGTCAGCCTTTGTTTGATCCCGCCGCCCCACGCTTTCGTGTCGACGACGATCACGGAATAGTCACGCAGGACGGAGTTATAGTTCATCGCGGCGGCTAACAGGCTTCCGTCCGGGGAGAAGGCCACCGAAGTTACCCCGCTGCCGAGGTGGGACAGCGTCTGCCTCAACTGCCCGGTCTGCGCGTCCCACAACATAACCGTTTGATCTTCGCCGCCGGTCGCCAGCGTCTTTCCGTCCGGCGAGAAGGCGACCGCCCTCAAATCCTTGCTGTGCCCCCTCAACACGTGCTTCAACCCTGCCGACTCCGGCGCACTTTTCTGTCCGGGGCGTGGCGTAGTGGCCGCAGGGCTTGAAGCGACGCGGGGGTTAGAAGGGCGGTTGGCGTTTGACGGCGTCGCCTTACTGCCGGCCAAGTAAACTACCAGGACGATTCCGGCGACGAGTGCGCCGCCGAGCAACACGGCGAGGCCACCGATCCCCCACAGCCATCTCCTCGACTTTCCCGCTGATCGCGCGGGCGGGGCGGGGGCAGCCGGGGTCGGGGCGAGACGCGCCGGGTCATGGACGGGCACAGGCGGCGCGCCGGAAGTGACGGTCGGCTGCGTCGCCCCGCCCGAAGCGGCGACGGCGTGCCCCGTCGCGCCTGCGTTCGGGGACGTGCTCGGAGGTTGAGTTGCCGCGGGGGGCGTAGGATGCGCGCCGGCATCACCCGCCGGCGTCGTCGCCGTTTGCGCCGCGGGCGTGCCCATCGCCGCCTGAAGTTCGCGCGCCAGCGTCGTGGCGTCCGGCTGCCGTGAGTCCACATCTTTAGCCAGCGCGCGGCGGCAGACATGCTCAAGGGCGAGCGGGACGCCCGCGCCGGGCGGCAAGGGCGGGGGCACTTCAGTCAAATGCTTTGTGACCACGCCCGTGATGTTGGCGGCGGTGAAGGGCGGCCCGCCCGCGAGCATTTCGTAGAGCACCGCGCCGAGGCTGTAGACGTCCGAGCGCGCGTCCAACTCGTCGCCGCGGCACTGTTCGGGCGACATGTAGTAGGGCGTGCCCATCAGCGTGCCCGCCTGCGTCAGCGTGGGCATCGCGGCGAGGTCGCGGAGTTTGGCGATGCCGAAGTCAACCACCTTGGCGGACTCGCTCTCGCCCTCGCCCTCGGGCGGCAGCACGATGATGTTATCGGGCTTGAGATCGCGGTGCACGATCTGTCGCCGGTGCGCCGCGCCGACCCCGGCGCAGACGTCCCGCATCAGCGCGACGGCACGACCGGGGGCGAGCCTGCCTTCCTCGCGCAGGAGGGCGCGGAGCGACTTCCCTTCCGCCAACTCCATCACGATGTAGGCGGGCGCGGCCGACCCGCGCGCCTCTCCGAAGTCGTGAATCGTGACTACGTTCGGGTGGCGGAGCATGGCGGCGGCGCGCGCCTCTCGCCGGAAACGCTCGACGGCATCCGCGTCGGCGACGAAGGACTGGTGCAGCACCTTGACGGCCACCTCATCCCCGATGTGCACGCGCCGCGCGCGATAGACGGCCCCCATGCCGCCCTCGCCGAGCCGCGCGACGAGTTCATACTTGGAGTCGAGCACCTGGCCGAGTAGCGGGTCGGTGCCGGGCAGGATGTCAGCGAGAGCCGCGGGGTCCAGGAGTTCGGTCGGCGTGTTGAAGGAAATCACCGAGAGGCCGCAGCCGACGCAAAATTTTGCGTCGTCTCTTAAAACGTGCTGACACTGTGGACAGTTCATCGCCTCTCGCAACCCGCTTCAATGTCCCTCGCCGCCTGAGGCCTGATCTTAGCACTTCCGCCCGAGCCATGAACGCGCAAAAGACATCCGGCCGATGCCCATTAAGCTTTCGGCCCGCGTTCGATCCCGCGGGGTGGCCGAAATCTTAAGCATGGGTAGGCGGCAATGCCGGCGGCTTTCAACCGTCTCGACCGACAGCTGGGGGCGGTGAGTGCGGGTTCAATAAATCTTGACCGGCTTTCATGTTTGTCATAGAACTACGTTTTACTCGAAACACCCATGGCCCTAGTCCACATCACCGACGCCGGCGGGCGACAGTGGCAGCACTCGCTCTCGCCCCAATCCGTCTGCACCATCGGGCGCGCGCCCGACAATCAGATAGTCCTTAACGACGGGAGCGTCTCGCGCTACCACGCACACATCAAATTCCAACGCGACGCTTACTTCATCTTCGACGGAATCGTCGAAGGCTCGACG
This sequence comes from Pyrinomonadaceae bacterium, assembly GCA_035295985.1. Classification (GTDB taxonomy): domain Bacteria; phylum Acidobacteriota; class Blastocatellia; order Pyrinomonadales; family Pyrinomonadaceae; genus JAIVGV01. Next base: position 6,936 of record DATHBT010000041.1, read on the forward strand.
ATCAAGCGCAGCGCCAACAAGGTCTACGTCAACGGGCAGGCGCGCGGCGAGCACGCCCTCGCCGACGGCGATCAAATCACCATCGGCACGAGCGTGCTGCGATTCTATCTCGAAGAAGCGCCCGCACAGGTACGCTACGACGACGGGCGCCTCGGGCGCACCCAGTTCACTATCTCCGCCAACGAAGTGGTCCGGGCGGCGTTGCGGCAGCCGGGGCCGGCATCGGCGGCGGTCGCCTCCGTTGAAGAGGTGGAGGCGCTGCGCCGCAAGGCGGACATCCTCGCGCTGCTCTACGAGATGAGCAAGACACTCACCTCCGTGTTCGATCTCGACGTTATCTTTCGGCAGGCGACGGATATTATCTTCCGTGTCACGCCCGCCGACAGAGTTGTGGCGCTGCTCTGCGACGCGCCGGGCGCGAGCGCCGCTCCGGATGCCTCGTTGCGCCCCGTCGCCGCGCAGGTGCGGGACGAACGCCACGCGGCGCGCGCCGGTGCCGACACCATCGGGCGCACCATCACGCGCAAGGTGATGCGCGAGCGCGTGGCGCTCCTGTCGCAGGACGCGGCGGCCGACTCGCAGTTCGCCGGCGTGCATTCGATCATCGCACAGGGCGTGCGCTCGACCATCTGCGCGCCGCTTGTCTCCGAATCCGGCGTGCACGGCGCTCTCTATGCCGACCGCCTCGATCCGACGGCCATCT
>DATHBT010000042.1:0-3921 GCA_035295985.1 Pyrinomonadaceae bacterium
GCGAAGGGGCTTCGGCGCGCGAGTTCACGGACGGGGAGGCCGCGCTGCTCTCGTCCCTCTCCGTCCCCCTCGCCGCCGCGCTCGCCAACTCCGTCCGCATCGCCGAGGCCGAGCGGCTGTCGCTCACGGACGATCTCACCAAGCTCCACAACGCGCGCTTCCTGCGCCAGCACCTCACCGCCGAGGTCAAGCGCGCGCGCCGCTACGGCTCGTCGGCCTCCGCGCTCTTCATCGACCTCGACGACTTCAAAGAGATCAACGACCGCCACGGCCACCTCGCCGGTTCGCACGTCCTGATGGAAGTCGCCACGGTGATCCTGACGGGCGTGCGCGACACGGACGTGGTCGCGCGCTACGGCGGCGACGAGTTCGTCGTCGTGCTGCCCGAGACCGCGACCGAGATGGCGCTGCGCGTGGGCGAGCGCGTCCGCGAGAAGATCGCCTTCCACCAGTTCACCGGCGGGCGCGGATTGCGCCTGCGCCTGACGGCCAGCATCGGCGTCGCCTGCTTCCCCGAGCACGCGCAGTCGCCGCAGCAGCTCGTCGCCGCCGCCGACGCCGCGATGTACGAGGCCAAGGCCGCGCGCAAGAACTGCGTCCGCCCCGCGCCGGAGCCGGGCCGCTGACGGGCCGCGGCCTACGCCACGCGCGAACAGTCTCAGGGGCCGTGGCGATACGGGCGGCGACCCAAAAAGTGTTTGACCCACGGGGCCGTGTGGCGTATAACACCGCGCATCGAACACGGGCAGCCGGTCGCAATCCCGCTGGAAACACCTCATGAGATTGCGTCAGTCACTCTCTCACGCCGGCGCGGCTACGCCGGCTCCTCAACCGAAGGAGAATCCCCCACATGAGAGCGAAGGCAGTCACACTCACCGTTGCCGTTCTGTTCGCAAGTCTCACCTACTTAACCTCGGCGCAATCGCCCCCCGCCGCGCAGCCGCGGAATCAACCCGACGAGAGGGTTGTGACGGCAGTCTGGAAGTCGATGCCCGTCGAAGTGAGGGCGGTGAAGACCAAGAACATGAACACCACGCTCGGCCAGCCCGTCGCTGATGGCGACGACTGGTACGAGGGGCTAACGCTCAGCGTCACGAACGTCTCTGACAAGACGATCACCTACATCCGGGGCGGCTTCATCTTCCGGCCTCCGCGGCACGCGGCGAATGCCGGTGAGCCGCCCAAATACAAACAATTTGCGTTCGGGCAGCACCACGAATTGCCGGAGGACGCCCGCCCGAGCGTCCTGCCCTTTCACTTCGGGCCGGGCGAGTCTATTGACCTCCTGCTCGACAGGAACGAGCACGAGTCAGTCAAGCGCAGGTTGAAAGAACTCGGATACCCGGACAGCATTAAAGAGATTCAATTCCACCTCTCGGAGGTTTGCTTCGACGACGGGAGCTACTGGGCCGCCGGCCATTACGAGCGCAAGCCCGCCCGGCCCGCTACGGAAGTTCGCCCACCAGCGGCGGCCAGTCGCACCAATAAATAAAAAGCTGTTATGTTCCCGAAGGCCAGCTACAGCGAGCAATTGGGCCGCCCCCGTTTATGACGGATTCCTGAGCGTGTCATGCGCCAAGGCCGGCTGCCTCCCGTTCGCCGCTGGCACTCACACACTGAACCCCTCACTCGGCTGAGACGACTTTCGCAGCCAGGGCCGCCCGGCAGTCCCCGCGACCGCCGGGCGGCCCTCCTTTTGCGCCTTTCCGGGGGCGTCCGTCAGCCCGCGCCGGAAAATTTCGTCTAAATTCTGCCCGGTTAAGGTTTTGGCTTTAGACTTTCCGATTTTTTGTTGTATCTTTTAGGGTTGGTACGCTTCCGGGAGTCTCGGGTCCAGGTCGCGGCATGGCTGTAGCCCCCTTCTCGACCGTGCTTTTCCTGCACAACTCAGGCCTCCCGCGGGCCCCTCGGCCGGCGTCGGCAAACTTCTGTCCGCGACCTTGAAACTATCGGAATAGAACGGAAACTAGATGGCTCTTAAATCACTCTTCAGCCTGTTCTCAAGCGACCTGGCAATCGATCTCGGCACGGCCAACACGCTCGTTTACGCGCGGGGGCGCGGCATCGTCGTCTCCGAGCCTTCCATCGTCGCCATCAACAAAGTCACCAACACGCCCGAGGCGGTCGGCAAGGAGGCGAAGGAGATGCTGGGGCGCACGCCCGGCAACATCGTCGCCATCCGCCCGATGAAGGACGGCGTCATCGCCAACTTCGAGGTGACGGAGAAGATGCTCCAGCACTTCATACGCAAGGCCCACAACGGTAAGTCGTGGGTCTCGCCCCGCGTCGTCATCGGCATACCCAGCGAGATCACGCAGGTCGAGCGCCGGGCGGTCGAAGACTCGGCTTACCGCGCGAAGGCGTCGGAGGTCTATCTCGTCGAGGAGGCGATGGCCGCCGCCATCGGCGCGGGCCTCCCGATCACCGAGCCGCACGGCAACATGATCGTTGACATCGGCGGGGGGACGACCGACATCGCCGTCATCTCGCTCTCCGGCATCGTCTATTCGCGCGCCGTGCGCGTCGCCGGCAACGAGATGGACGAGGCGATCACGCAGTACATCAAGCGCAAGTACAACCTCCTGATCGGCGAGCGCACGGCCGAGGCGATCAAGATCGAGCTGGGTTCGGCCTTCCCGCTCGACGAGGCGCTCTCGATGGACGTGCGCGGGCGCAACCTCATCGAGGGCATCCCGAAGACGATCACGATCACGGACGACGAGGTGCGCGAGGCGCTGGCCGACTCGGTCAGCACAATCGTCAACGCCGTCCGCGTCGCGCTCGAACGCACCCCGCCGGAGCTTTCGGCCGACATCGTCGAGCGCGGCATCGTGCTGACGGGCGGCGGAGCGCTCCTCAAGAACCTCGACAAGCGACTCTCCATCGAGACGGGCCTCCCCGTCTCGGTCGCCGAAGACCCCCTCTCGTCGGTCGTCCTCGGCGCCGGCAAGATGCTCTCCGACTTCAACCTCCTCAAGCGCGTCAAGTGGGACAACACGCTGACGAGCGGAACGTAAAAACAGAGGTTAGAGGTTAGAGGCTGGAGGTCAGTCGTTGAGAGCTGATTTAACTAACCTCTAACCTCTAACCTCTAACCTCTCTGTCGTGCCTATCCAGCGCACCCAAAGCGAAATCCGGCGGCGGGCACCGGCGTGGCTCGTGGGCCTGCTGGCCGTAAGCTTCGCGATGGCGACCGTCTCGGCGCGCGATCAGGCGACGCAGGAGCGCAAGATTCGCGTCTGGGCGCAGGCGGCGGCCGTGCCCGTCCAGTCGCTCTTTTCGGGCGCGGCCGGCGGCGTGGGCGGGCTGTTCCAGTATTTCGGCAACATGCGCCGGGCCGCGGGCGAGAACGAGACCTTGCGGCATCGGCTGGCGGAGACCGAGGCGCGGCTGCGCGAGGCCGAGGCGGCGAGCGCGGAGAACGAGCGGCTGCGCGGGCTGCTGGGGTTGCAGGACGGGAAAGAGTTCGAGACGGTGGCGGCGCGCGTCGTCGCGCGAGACCCCTCGCAGTGGTTCGACTCGGTCATCATCAACCGCGGCTCGTCTTCCGGCATCGAAGTGAACATGCCGGTCGTGACGCCCGAGGGCATCGTCGGCCGCGTGGCCGCGGTCAGCCCCGTCAGCGCGCAGGTCATGCTGCTGACGGACGAGCGGGCGGCTGCCGGCGCGGCCGTCGGGCAGTTGGAGGGCACGCACGCGCTCGGCTCCGTGCGCGGCTTCGGCACGAACGGCCTGCTCGACATGCGCTACGTTTCGGGACTCGAAAAGCTGCCGGAGGTGGGCACGTCCGTTTTGACGACGGGCCAGGACGGCATCTACCCGCGCGGCCTGAAACTCGGCGAGGTGGTCGAGGCGAAGGCCGGCACGGCGACGACCTCGCACGAGATCAGGGTGAGGCCGGGCGCGCGCCTCAACTCCCTC
>DATHBT010000043.1:0-3934 GCA_035295985.1 Pyrinomonadaceae bacterium
TCGCGCGGCCCGCCGCCGCCCGGCACCAACAACCCGCGCCGGCGCAGCGTCCCGCGCCCGCCCCGCAGCAGACGCCGACGCCCGCGCCGCCCGCCGCGCCCGACGAAGACGAGGTCGTGGTGATTACGACCAACATCGTGCAGCTCGACGTGGTCGTGACCGACAAGCGCGGCCGCCACGTGACGGACTTAAAGCCCGAAGACTTCGAGATCACGGAGGACGGCCGCCGGCAGGAGATCACCAATTTCTCCTACGTCTCCGTGCCGACCACGCCCGCGCCCGATGCGGCCGCGCGCCCCACGTCCGAAGCCGCCGCGCCGGGCGCGGCCGCCCCGCCGCGCCGGCTGAAGCCGAACGAGGTGGGGCGCACCATCGCGCTCGTCGTTGACGATCTCGGCCTCTCGTTCGAGAGCGTGCACCACACGAAGCGGGCGCTCCGCAAGTTCGTTGACGAGCAGATGGGGCCGAACGATCTGGTCGCCGTCGTGCGGTCGCGCGCGGGCACGGGCGCGCTCCAGCAGTTCACCTCCGACCGCCGGATGCTGCACGCGGCCATCGACCGCGTCCGCTGGTTGCCGCGCGGGCGCGGCGGCGGCGGTGCCTTCGCGCCCGTCCAGCGCGGCGCGGGCGCGGGCGACGACGCTCTGGGCGCGCTCGAGGCCCCCAGCGTCGAGGCGCTGCGCGCGGCGCAGGAGGCGGCTGACGACTTCCGCGATGAAGTCTTCGCCGTCGGCACGCTCGGCGCGATCAACTACGTCGTGCGCGGGATGCGGGAGTTGCCCGGCCGCAAGTCGATCATCCTCTTCAGCGACGGCTTCTCGCTCCAACGGCCGACGGCCGAATTCCGGGATCGCCTGCTCGGCTCGCTGCGCCGCCTTATCGATCTCGCCACCCGCGCCTCGGTCGTCATCTACACGGTGGACTCGCGCGGCCTCGTCGACACCGGGCCGACCGCGGCCGACAGCTTCGGCGGCTCGGCCCGCACCATGGGGCAGCGGATATCGCAGGTCATGTCGCAGCGCAGCGCCCTCCTCTTCAACACGCAGGGCGGCCCGGCCATCCTGGCCGAGGAGACGGGCGGCCTCGCCTTCCGCAACACGAATGACATCGTCGGGAGCACGCGCCGCGCGCTCGAAGATCAGAGCGGCTACTACTTGATCGGCTACCGCCCCGCGAGCGAGACCTTCGACCGCCGCTTCCACAGCATCTCGGCCAAAGTCAAGACGCGCCGCGGCCTCACCGTCCGCACGCGCACGGGCTTCATCGGCGTCGCGGACGAGGAGGTGCGCTCGGCGCAGCCGACGAGCGACAGGCGGCTGGTCTCGGCGCTGCTCTCGCCCTTCTCGACCGGCGAAGTGCCTGTGCGCCTGTCGGCCTACTTCACCGCCGACGCCGAGGCCGCGCCCGTCGTCGCCTCGACGCTCCACCTGGAGGTCAACTCGCTCAAGTTCGTGCAGGGCGCGGACGGCTGGCACGCGGCCGACGTCGAGGTCATCGCCGTCGCGCTCGGCGACGACGGCCACGTCGTCGATCAGAGCATCTTCGGGCAGACGCTCCGCCTGCGCGACGACGTGTACCGCCTCGCGCAACGCGCGGGCATCGTCTACACCTTCAACATGCCCGTCAAAAAGGCCGGGGCCTACCAACTCCGCACCGCCGTCCGAGACTCGGCCACCGCGCGCGTCGGCTCGGCCAGCCAGTTCATCGAAGTGCCCGACCTGAGGAAAGATCGGCTGGCGCTCTCGGGCGTGATCGTCAACGGCTCGCCGCTCCAGTCGCCGCCCCCGCCCGCGGCGCCGGGCGGACAGTCGCCGCAGGCCGCGGACACTCAACGGCAGGGCGGCGAGGTCGAGGGAACGTCCGATCCGGAGGCGACCCACGCCGTCCGCCGCTTCCGCCAGAAGACTTACCTCGACTTCGGCTACCTCGTCTTCAACGCGCGCGCCGACCGCGCCACCGGCCAGCCGCAACTCACCTCGCAGACGCGCCTCTTCCGCGACGGCCGCGCCGTCTTCACGGGCGAGCCGCGCCCCGTGGCCGTCACGGGGCAGGCCGACCCGCGGCGCATCACCGCGGGCGGCCGCCTGCTCCTCGGCACGGAACTCGCGCCCGGCGAATACGTCCTCCAGGTCGTCGTCACCGACGCGCTCCGCAAAGACAAGCACCGCACGGCCGTGCAGTGGATCGATTTCGAGATCTTGAAGTGAGAACCGCGCGGGCGGAATTTTGAGAAAGTGAATTGGGAACTTCGATGACGAACAAAACCTCGTCCGCCGACGGGAAAACGACTCTCTTCCCGTCGGCCGCCACCACCGCGCTCGCCCTCCTGCTCGCCGCCGCCCTCGCCGCGCCGCCCGCGCTCGCGCGGCGGGAGCAGCAGCAGCAACCGCGACCCGCCGCGCCCGAGCAACAGCCCTCGCCGCCGCCCGCCGAGGCGGACGAGGACGAGGTCGTGCGGATCACGACGAACCTCGTGCAGGTGGACGCGGTCGTCATAGACAAGGACGGCAAGCAGGTGACAGACCTGCGGCCCGAAGACTTCGAGGTGTCGGAGGACGGCCGGCCGCAGGCGATCACGAACTTCTCATACATCGACACGGAGCCGGCCGCCGCCCGCCCCGCCCCCCCCGCGCGGCCGGGCGAGGCCGCGCCGGCGCCGGCAGGCCCCGCGCGCCGCGAGCAGGTGCGCCGCACCATCGCCATCGTCGTGGACGACCTCGGCATGGCCTTCCAGAACGTCGCCCCGGCGCGCCGCGCGCTGCGCGCCTTCATCGACGACCGCGTTCAGCCGGGCGACCTGGTCGCCGTCATCCGCACGGGCGGCGAGGTCGGCGCTTTGCAGCAGTTCACGACCGACAAGCGGCAGATGCGGGCGGCCGTCGAGCGCGTCCGCTGGAACCCCTGCAGCCGGCGCGGCATCGGGGGCGATCTGACCGACTTCCTGCCGCTGTGCTCCAGCGGCTCCGAGCGCGCGTCGCTCAACGCGCTCGCCTTCACAGTGCGGGGCATGCGCGAGCTGCCGGGCCGCAAGTCGCTCATAATCTTCTCCGACAGCCTGCCGATCCACGAGCGCGACATAAACGAGATCGCCACGTCCGGACTCCCCGGCGGCGGGCCGACGCAGCCGCCAGCCTCCCGCAACCCGGCGATTGACACGGTCGAACGCTCGCCGGAGATGCGGCGCGCAGACCGCAACAGAGTCACCGATCCGCTCCGCGAGCTGGGGGACGCGGCCGTGCGCGCCTCGGTCGTCATCTACGCCATCGATACGCGCGGCCTACAGTGGCTCGGCCTGACGGCCGCGGACAACACGAGCGGGATGACGCCCCAGGGAATCTCCGACCTCATGAGCGCGCGCAGCCGCGACGACTTCGAGGGGCGCGAAGGCCCGGCCCTGCTGACCGAGCAGACCGGCGGCTTCCTCGTCCGCAACTCGAACGACATCCCGCGCGCCCTGGGGCGGATCATGGAAGACCTCAGGGGCTACTACCTCCTGGGCTACCGCCCGCGGGGCGAGACTTTCGACCGCCGCTTCCACCGCATCAGCGTGCGCGTCAAAAACAGGCCCGGCCTGAGCGTGCGCTCGCGCCGCGGCTTCTACGGCCTGCCGGAGGAGGAGCGGCCCGCGCCGCGCACCGCGGCCGACCGCTTCCAACTGGCCCTCATCTCGCCCTTCTCGGCGGGCGACATCGGCCTGCAACTCACGCCCGTCTTCGCCGTGCTGCCGGAGGGCGGCCCGTTCCTGCGCGCGATGCTGCACATCGACCCCGAAGGACTCACCTTCACGCCCGAGGCAAACGGGTGGGAGAAGTCAGACCTCGTCTTGCGCGGCATCCTCTTCGGCGAGAACGGCAGCGTCGCCGAAGAGCACCGCCACGCCTTCACGCTGCGCATGCGCGGCGAGACGCTGCGGCGCATACGCGCACACGGCCTC